>JAIXZE010000200.1 GCA_027489875.1 Verrucomicrobiales bacterium | reverse complement strand
GAAGCCGTACGGGACAATCTGCTGCACATCGCGGGAACGCTGGATCCGTCCATGGGCGGACCCGACATCGATCACCGCGAAGCGCTGAAGTCGCAACGCCGGTCGATCTACCTGCGAAGCGCATCCGAGAAGCAGGCGGAGTTCCTGCAGATCTTCGACGGTCCGAGCGTGACCGAGTGTTACGAGCGACGACCAAGCGTCATTCCGCAGCAGGCCCTCGCCATGGCCAACAGCGAGCTCGTGTTTCGTCAGGCACGGGCGCTGGCCCCAAGGCTGGTGGCGGAATGCGGGCATGACCGGGGCCGTCTTGTGGAGTCGGCCTTTGTCCGGATCCTGGGACGCCAGCCGACCGGATCCGAGGCAAGGGAATGCGACCAGTTCCTGACCGCGCCGATACCTGCCTCGGCCGCGTCGGCAGAGAAGGATGGTTTGCGGGCGGTGGAGAACCTCGTGCTCGTGTTGTTCAACCATTCCGATTTCGTCACCATCCGATGAACCCTCCACGGGAAACCCGCTGTGCCGGCGTCAGCCGGCGATCGTTCCTGGCCGACACCGGCATGGGGTTCACCGGATTGGCATTGGGCGCGATGCTCTTCCGCGACGGGATCGCCCGGGCGGCAGGCAAGGAGGCCGTCGCATGGCAACCGCCGACTGGATTCCCACATCACGTGCCGCGGGCGCGATCGGTCATCTGGATCTTCCTGTGCGGCGGCGTGAGCCACATGGAGAGCTTTGACGTGAAGCCGGAGCTGAACCGGTTCGCGGGAAAATCAATCTCGGACACGCCCTACGCGTCGGTGCTGAAGACCGAGGGGAAGGACGTGATCGGGGCCAATCCGGCCCACGGGAACCGGAAGGTCATCCTGCCCTTGCAGACGGGATTCCAGACGTATGGCGAGTGTGGCCTCGTGGTCGGGGACTGGTTCCGGCACGTCGGACAATGCGCCGATGAACTCGCGGTCGTGCGCTCGCTCTGGACGATCCACAACGACCACGGTGCCCAGTTGACCTGGCAGACCGGACGGCACCCCCGGGAACTCGAACACCCGACCCTCGGATCGTGGGTCGCGTACGGCCTGGGGACGTTGAACGAGAATCTGCCCGAGTATGTCGTGCTCGGCGTTCCGACCGGGGACTGTTGTGGCGGGGCCTACACGCACGGCGCGTCCTACCTTGGGCCGGAGAATGCCGGTGTCCGGCTCGGAACGGATCCTCGGGATCCCCTGCCGTTCCTGCGTCCGTCGGCAGGCGCGATCACGTCGGAGGAGCAGGTCTCGAACCTCAGCTTGCTCGGAAAGCTCAACCGGCTCGCGGGGATCGATTATCCGGACGACGCCAACCTGCGTGCGCGGATCAAGTCCTATGAACTGGCGTTCCAGATGCAGACGAGCGTTCCCGAGACGCTGCAGTTGGAGCAGGAGCCCGAGCACATCCGCAAGCTCTACGGACTGGACCAGGAGCACACGAAGGCCTTCGGCCAGCAATGCCTGGTCGCCCGGCGCCTGGTGGAGCGTGGCGTGCGGTTCGTCCAGATCTTCCACGGCGGCGGCGGCGGCGGGGCCTGGGATGCCCACAGCGAGATCAAGTCCAACCACACGCAGTTGGCGGCCCAGGTGGACCAACCCATTGCCGGATTGCTCAAGGACCTCCGACAACGCGGCCTGCTCGACGACACCCTGGTGGTGTTCGGCACGGAGTTCGGACGGTCACCCGGCGCTGAAGGAACGGGACGGGATCATCATCCGCAGGCCTTCTGCGCGTGGCTCGCCGGTGGCGGCGTGCGCGGCGGCGTCCAATACGGGCAGACCGACGAGCTTGGATTCCACGCCGCCGACCAGAGGCGATATGTCACCGACATCCATGCGACCGTCCTGCACCAACTGGGGCTCGATTCGCGTCGACTGGAAGTCCCCGGACGCAAACGCGTGGACCTCGACCACGGCGACGTGATCCACGGGATCCTGGGATGATGCCGGGACAGGACAGGCCCGCCTGCCATCCTGTCCTCTTCTTCCCCGCAGACAGGATGCACAGGATTTACAGGATGACTCTCCGCCACCGTCTCCCTTCTCCACCTTCTCCCAACCCATCCTGTCATCCTGCCATCCTGTCTTCTTCCTGGACGGCATGTTCATGTCGTATCAGTTCATCGGTGGGTCGGGTGGCCTGTCAAAGCGAGCCAGGATTCGTGCGAATCCCTCCTCCCCCACCAGGTAGGAGAAGATTTCGCGGGTGGCGACAACGTCGGAGCGTGACCACCACCTCGGCATATCCTCCACGGCCTCGGGCAATGTCGGAATCATCTCGAAGAAGCAGTCTGTGACATAGCGTGCCAGATCCTCCTCCACGGGCTGGTCGAGGCACCAATGGCAATACTCGTACACCCTCCGAATCATCCCGTCGTTCCTCGGCACCTTGTGGGCCTCCGAGAACGCCTCCCACAAGACCTCCCAAACATCGTGGGGAGACAACTCGGTGCCCCCTTCCTCGCAGAGAAGAAAGCGATCCTCCAACTCCGGAAACCGCGCAAATGCCTCATCCCGCCATCGGCTCATAAAAACCTGTTTCTTCGGCTGCCCGATAGGGCCATCGGTACCGCAGTCCGGGAGGCCCCGGCAAGGCAATCCTCTGCCCGTGTCCTTCGCCCCAACAGGGCAGCCCAAGGCGACGCCCTGTGGTCAAGGATTCCGCATAGAGAACCAACCCAACCCCTCGCGGGCGCCCCGCTCCGACCCCATGCCGGGTACCGATGCGGATGGGTCGCCTCCGTTCGCCCCGTTGGGGCGAGGTGTCATGGGGCGTGGTAACCCAGGGTTCCGCTCCGCTCCACCCTGGGCTTTCCCCGTGCGCCGCGTTGCGGCGATGGCGGGCGCGGCGGCGCTCGAGACGATGGATGGGACGATGTCCGCGGTGAGGGTCCCGTTGGATGGTGGGGCGGACACGCCCCTTGCCCCAACGGGGCAACCGGTGAAAGCCCGGGGTGGAACCCCGGGGACTGCGCCCGCCAAACCATTCTCCGCGCCCTGAAAGGGCGCACGGGGACGTGCGCCGTGGTGGGTGTATGTTCAGGGGTTGTCATCATCCGCCCCGTTGGGGCGAGGTGTCATGGGGCGTGGTGACCCAGGGTTCCGCTCCGCTCCACCCTGGGCTTTCCCCGTGCGCCGCGTTGCGGCGGGGGAACGTGCGGGACGCATTTCCGCGGAGGCACTCTTTGTGTCTTCTTTCAATTTTTGCGGCTACTTCCCCTTCGAGGCTTTGCGGCTTGCCGGCTTTGCTTTCGCTGTCCGCACGTGAAAGGGAAGGGGCGGAAAAGCCGCGAAGCCTCAAAGCCGCAAAGGAGAGGTGGTTTGCCGAAAAGAACGGGGAATGGCCACAACCGCGTTGCGGTTGGACCCCGCTACGGTATCGAACCCAGGGTTGTCCTCGTCCCTCGTCCAACGGGGGCTAACGGCCTCAACGCCGTTGGCGTTGGCAGGATGCGGACCAGCCCCTCTCAACGCCCCCTCCGCGCCTCCGCGTGAGACGGGGAAAGACAATGGGGTCGTGGGGAAAGACAATGGGGTCGCGTCTTTACATTCTACATTTGGGTCCAGCCGGAGACCTCAGTACCTGAAATGTACAATTTATAGACGCGACCCCATTGTTCACCCAGCCCGGGTTTTTTCATAGGCTGGGTGCCGTCGTTCCCGGTGACAGCTCAACGGCTTCCTCTCCAAAACGGATCGACCACACATTGGATACCCCTGCAAGAAGCAGAGTCGATCGGAGTTCCGCACTGACGACGAAAGCATTCGATGAAACGCGGGTGTACCTGAGGACAGTCCCGCCTGGATTGAGGATCAGATCGTTTGCTTCCTCGTAGATGCCGATCCCCGGCGAAATGCTCACAGCTTTCAGACTCTCAGGGTACGTGTCGTTTGCTGCGTAGTACGTGTCGAGAATCAACGTGAGATCCTTGGTGAGGTTGAGCTGATCCACTGCCCGTTTCATCTCGTGCGCCGACCACCAGACCGACACCACAGCCCACAACATCGCCAAAGCGAACACGACCAGGAATCCCTTCACGAAACGATTCGAGCGCTTGTTCATGTCGTGTCAGTTCCTCGGCTGCCCGATGGGGCCATCGGTACCGCAGTCCGGAAGGCCCCGGCAAGGCAATCCTCTGCCCGTGCCCAACCCCGGGCGCATCTTGACACTGCCCCTTGTTGGAAAGGATGCGGGGCGGCGATGTCCTCATCGCCCTGCGAAAAGCTCTGGAACAGCGACGAGGACGTCGCCACCCCGTTCCATGCGGGGGCAGTGCAAGATGCGCCCGAACCCAGGCACGGAGGAACTGGGAACTTCCCAAGCCCACCATCCCGCCGATACCGTCCGTGGTCATGGCTGAATCCGCGCGCGGTTTCGTCCCCTTCATCCCGGCCCAGGCGGCGCTTCGGGAGTTCACCTTTCGGGCGGTGATCGTCGGGACCCTCCTGGGGATCCTGTTCGGGGCCTCGTCCCTGTACCTCACGTTGAAGGTCGGCCTGACCGTCAGCGCCTCGATTCCGGTGGCGGTGATCTCGATCACGCTCTTCCGGCTGTGGGCCAAGATGGGTGGCCAGGACGCTTCCATCCTCGAACACAACATCGCCCAGACGGCCGGCTCGGCCGGTGAATCCCTCGCGTTCGGCGTCGGCGTCACCATGCCCGCCGTGCTGGTCCTCGGATTCGATCTCGAACTGGCCCGCGTGGCCCTCGTGGCCGTCCTGGGCGGCGCGCTCGGCATCCTCATGATGATCCCGTTGCGACGCGCGCTCATCGTCGAACAGCACGGCGAACTCAAATACCCGGAAGGCACGGCGTGCGCGGAAGTCCTGAAGGCGGGGGCCGACGAAGACTCCCACGCCATCGCCTCGAAGTATCACGGCAACACCCGGGCGGTGGGCTCCATCAGCGCGGCGACGATCTTCGGCGGACTCGGCATCGGCGTCCTGTACAACGTCGCGTGCAAGGCCCTGCGGGCCTGGAAGGACACCCCCGGCGTTGTCTTCGGTGCCCCGCTCAAGGGCGGCTCCCTCGCGGCCGAGATCACCCCGGAGATGCTCGGCGTCGGCTACATCATCGGACCCCGCATTTCCGGCGTCATGCTGGGTGGCGGCGTCCTGAGTTACCTCGTCCTGATCCCGCTGATCCGGTTCTTCGGCGACAACCTCACCGCGCCGCTCGCGCCCGCGGCGGCCAAGCTGGTCAAGGACATGTCCCCCGGAGCCGTCCGCAACGAATACCTCCTCTACATCGGTGCCGGTGCCGTGGCCGCCGGTGGACTCATCAGCCTGATCCGGTCGCTCCCGACAATCTGGCACGGCATGCGGCATGGACTGGCCGACATCCGCGGCGGATCCAGCGCCAGCGCAAACCAGGCCCGCACGGAACGCGACCTCCCGATGAAGTTCGTGCTCATCGGCGCCTTCACGCTGGTCGCGTTGATCAGCATCGCCACGCCGCTCCACATGAACTTCCTGGGCGCGCTCCTGATCGTCATCCTCGGTTTCCTCTTCGTCACCGTGTCCTCCCGGCTCACGGGCGAGGTCGGGTCGAGTTCAAATCCGATCTCCGGAATGACCATCGCCACCCTGCTGCTCACCTGCCTCGCGTTCCTCGCGATGAAGTGGACCGGACGTGAGTACTACGTCACGGCGCTTTCGGTGGGTGCGATCGTCTGCATTGCTTCCTCGAACGGCGGCACCACATCGCAGGATCTCAAGACCGGGTTCCTCGTCGGCGGCACGCCGCGGTTCCAACAGCTCGCCATCCTGATCGGCGCGACCGCTTCGGCACTGGTCCTTGGACCGGTCCTGCTGACGTTGAACAACGCGTCGACTGTCTACGTGCCGGCCGCGCAGGTCACGGGCGCGCCCTCGGTCACATTGCCGAACAAGGAGGTCACCCAGCGCGAGTCCCTCGCCGGTCACCAGAAGGAATCGGACGGACGCCAGTACTGGGTCTACCACCAGGTCGACGCGGGCGGCGGCATGGCGCGCAAGTTCCTGCTGGATGATACGGGCAAGCCCGTGTGGTTCGCCGATCCCGGGATCAACGGCACCGTGACCAAGCTCCCTGGCGGCGGCGAAGTGCAGAAGTTCGAGGCGCCCAAGGCCGTCCTCGTCTCGTACATCATCAAGGGCATCCTGAACCGTGAACTCCCGTGGGAACTCGTGCTCATCGGCGTGATGATCGCCGTTGTGCTCGAACTCTGCGGCATTCCTTCGCTGGCCTTTGCGGTCGGTGTCTACCTCCCGATCGCCGTCTCCATGCCCATCTTCGCCGGCGGGATGATCCGCTGGCTCGTGGATCGCCTCAACCTGCGCCGGCTCAAGGCCAAGGGGCTCACCGACGACCAGATCACGGCCGAGGGCGACAAGAGCCCGGGCGTCCTCATGGCCTCCGGCTACATCGCGGGCGGCAGCATCGCGGGCATCTTCATCGCGCTCGTCGAATCCCGCTTCCCGGCGAAGTCCCAGCAGATCCTGCAATGGGCCACCGCCAACAACCCGTTCTTCGAAGGCCCGCGCTCGGACCTGCTTTCGGTGATCCCCTTCGCCCTCCTGTGCCTGGTGCTGCTGGCCGCCGCACGCGGTTGGCTGTTTGGAAAACCCAAGGCCAGCGCGTAATCCGCGACACCCGCCCGCTTCCCGGGCCTCGGATCGTCCTCCGTTCCTCCCCATGCGCCTCCTGCTCATCGCTGCCCTCGCCCTCGCAACCCCGGTCGAGGCCGCCCGACGCCATTACCTCGCACCGACCGCCTTGGGCGATGGCAGCGGACGGAATGCCGCGAACGCGCGGGCCTTCGACGGCCACGACCTGAACACACGCCTCCTCAACGACGCGTCCGATCCCGAGGTCGAACTCCGCCTGGCCCCGGGCCTCTACCCGGTGCGCACCGCGATCAACGTCGGCGGCGGCCCAATCGGCCCACGCCTCCGGGTCCGCATCATCGGCGAGGGCACCCACCCCGAGGACACCATCCTGCTCAACGAACGCCCCTTCGCCAACAACGTCCAGGACCGCATCGCCCGCTTTCAGGACATCGACCGCATCGAGGTCGAGAACCTCACCTTCGACGGCAACTGGGACCGCCGCCTCGCGCAGGCCGGCCACCCTGGCACCGCCGGCTATTACAAGAACCAACCCTTCTACGCCGCCGCACGCACCGGCCGCATCCGGAAGGTCATCGTCCGCAATCACGGCTCCGTCGGCATCGTGCCCCAAACCCCGTTCGACGACCCGGCCGGCGTCGAATCCTTTCCGCTCTCCGTCGCGACGATCGACGTCGGCCAGGGGCCGGAAGGCGACGATCCCCGGCCGTGGGTCGTGGAGGATTGCGAGGTCCACGACTATCACTCCGAGTTCAGCGGCTACACGACGCTGCTGATGGCCGGCGCGTCCACGATTCCCGGACGCACGCCTCCGTGGGTTGCCAACGATTCCGCACGCCGACTCTTCCTCGTCCGACGCTGCCTCATCCGCGGCACGCCCAACGGTGTCGGCGTCATCGCCCTTGGCTCTGCGGGATGCGGGGCCGGGGAAGCCGACGGTGGGCGCGTCACCTTCACGGACAACCTCGTCGTGAACGCCAGCCTCGGCTTCAACACCGACTGCGGCCGCCTCACCAACCTCGACTTCACCAACTCCCTCTTCCTCGACATCTGGAGCATCGGCAACGCCAACGCCTTCTATGCGGGTGGCATGGGCCACTACAACATCTCCGGCAACTCCGTGCGCTTCGACCATCGCCGCGATTACGGCGTCTACCGACGCATGACCCTCGTCAACCGCCGTTCCGTCACGGGACCCGACACCATCCTCGGCACGCGGCAGACCAACGAACTCATCGGATTCCAGCTCGGTTCCCTGTCGAACACCCGCTACACCGACAACCAGTTCACCACCCGCCGCCCACTGGCCTCCGGCGTGGAGTCGTTGCCCACCTCCTTCCAGGTCCTGCGCAAGCTCACCCCCGCCGACAACCCGTGGGTTCCCCTGTTCGCGGACGCCACCGACTTTGATGCGCGCGGCAACCGCGTCTCCTCGTTCGCCTGGGATTTCGCTGGGCTAGAGACCGTTCCCGGCGACCGCTACGCGCGGTTCACCGTCCACTCGTCCGAACCGCTCACCCGCACCCGACCCGGTCTGGATCAGGTCCGGGGCTTCCGCGCCACCGGCCGCGTCGATCGCGTGCTCCCCGTCTGGGGACGACGCACGCAGCGCTATGCGTGGACCGAATCCACCGCCAGCCAAGGCCAGCGCTCCCGCTCGGTCCAGCAGGACGAACCCGCGCTCACCGGCGGCATCGAAGTCTGCTTCGGCGAACCGCGGAAGGAATCCGCGGACGAGATCCGCGTTCCCGTGCGCCTCGCCTTCCAACCGCTCCCCGGCCAGGGCGAAACCCGACCGCTCACACGTTCCAACATCTGGCTCGAGGTCACCGGTGCCATCACCACGCGGCAGGTCGCCCGCACCGACGCCAACGGCATCGCTGAGTTCAGGGTCCCGTTGCGCGAACGCCAGCAGGGCCGCCTTTCCTTCCGCGCCTTCCACGATCCGCAGGCCACCGGCATCGCCGACACCCGCTTCTCCGAATACCGCGTCGCCTTCGCCACCCTCGAACACCGCATCGGAACCCTCGTCGAGATCTCCGCCGCGCCCGACGTCACCGACGAGAAGGCCGGCCACCCGGGTCGCCTCCGCATCCGACGCACGCCCGATGCCGCCGGCGACCTGCCCGCCCTGGAGGTCTTCTTCCGTCTTGCTGCCGAGGGCAAGCAGGCCCGGATCGGCGAAGACTTCGAACTCCGCGCCGTCGGCAACGCCCAGGTCGACACCACCGTCCCGCGCCAGAACAGCCTTCGCCGGGTCCAGTTCCCCAAGGACGTCGACGCCATCGAGATCGACGTCGTTCCGTTCCACGACGACGACCTCGAACAGGAATGGATCACGGCCCGGATCCATCCGCTGCCCCAGCGCGGATACGACGCCGGCCCGGAGTCCGTCGCCACGCTCTTCTTCTACGATGGCCCCGAGTGGACGCGTCACGATCTCCCGCATCCGAAGGGTTGGACCGCACGCCCCACGACCCTCAGCCCCGCCTTCCGCCAGGGCACGAACGTCGTGGTCCTGATCGGCGGCCTCCTCACCGACGGCAAACGCACCGAGCCGATCTGGTGGCAATGGAACCTGCTCAAGGAAGCCCCGGAATTGCTGCCCGAGGTCCCCGCGGCGTGGGCGAACCTCCGACCCACCGCCCTCTCCGCCACCACCGTCCAGGGCTGGCCCATGGTCGGCGGGGAAACCGGAGAAACCGGCAACCCCACCGCCGTCCTTTCCGGCACCCCGCTTCCTGGCGTGGACGCGATCACCGCCCTCAGTCCCGACGCCTCCACCTGGATCGGTTGGTCCCGCCGCGGTCGGGAACGCGTCCCGATGCTCGGGACCGCCCGTTCGCCACAGCCATTTCCAACGCCGGCAACCTGGCGTGAGGTGCAACCCCAGGCCGTCAACATCGCGGGCACCGTTGTCGGAAGCACGCTCGCGAACGGCACCCGACGCGCCTTCCGCCTGAACCGCGGTCAGGCCCCCGACAACGACACCCTCCTTCCCCTGCTTCCCGAAACCACCGAATCCGAAGCATTGGCCATCGCCGCCGATGGCTCCGCCGTGGGCTGGTGCCGCAGCACCACCGGCCATCGCGCCTGCCTCTGGCTTCCTTCACGCCCGAACTCTCCCGCCACCGTCACCGAACTCAGCCGCCCCTCCGGCCTTCCTTCCGCCGTCGCCCTCGGCTTCGCCGGCGATGGCGACATCCTCGCCGTCGCCGGCACCGAGGACCGACGCGAGGTTCCCTACGTCTTCTCCACCCGGACCGGATCCCTCCGTCCCCTGCACGACCCCGCCTTTGTCTGGCGCGCCACCACGCGCGACAACCGCGTCGATGCCATCGCCTCCAACCCGCAGGGATGGATCATCGGCACCCGCGAGACACCCGATGGCTCCACGCCCTGGGTCGCCCGCCGACTCCTGCGGCGCTGAACGGAAAACCCAACAACCCTCCCATGCTGCTCGGTTGGATCACGCTCCTCAGCGCCGTCACCTTCGCCATCATGGCGCGCGACAAGTTCCAGGCCATCGCCGGACGCCGCCGGATTCCTGAGGCCACCCTCTTCACCCTCGCCCTCGTGGGTGGTTCCCCGGGTCTCGTCGCCGGCATGCTCCTCCTGCGCCACAAGACCTCGAAGACCACCTTCATCGTTTCGACCGGACTCATCGTCGGACTCCAGGTTGCCCTCTGGTTCTGGTTCCGGATCGGCTGATCGGGGCCCCGCGGGGCCTGCCCGCCGCGACAGGTGCGGAGCACCGACAGACGACAGCCCACGGTGTCAGCCGTGGGTCCCTTGACCCGATCGAAACGATCCCCGGACGGGGCGGCGATGTCCTCATCGCCATGGGAAAGTCCTTGGAACGGCGACGTGGACATCGCCACCCCGTTCCGTGTGGGAGCAGTCACGAGAGGCGCCCACCCCAAACCCAAAGCCGGCGTTGCGGACCTACTCCCCAATGCGGTAGGCTTTCCCTCCCGGTGAATCCGGACCCCTCTTTCCATGGGAGCCACCCGCGACAACTTCGTGAAATACCCACGCACGCCGCACCTCTTCGGTTCGAAGGGGACGGCGGACGACCGTCATTGGGGTCGTCGGGAGTCCGAGGCGTTCATCCGCGATCCCTCCCTGATCATCGAGGAGAAGCTCGACGGCACCAACGTCGGCATCCATTTCACGACAGCGGGCCGGATGGTCCTCCAGTGCCGCGGTCATGAGATCACCGAGGGCATGCACCCCCAGTACGACCTCTTCAAGCAGTGGGCCTCGGTCAAGCGTCCGACCCTGGAGGACATGCTCGGATCGAGGCACATCCTCTACGGCGAATGGATGTACGCGAAACACTCCATCCACTACCGCAGCCTGCCCCACTACTTCTTCGAGTTCGATATCTGGGACAAGGATCGCGCCTGCTTCCTCACGCTCGACGACCGGATGGCCCTGCTCTCGGAACGTGGACTCCAGACCGTGCCTGTCCTGCACCGCGGTCCCGTCACCCCCGACGAACTGGGCGATCTCATCGGTCCCTCCTGCTTCAACAGCCACTTCGACAATCCGCTCACCGGCCGACCCGACGATCTCATGGAGGGCCTGTACCTTCGGACCGAGTCCGCCGATCAGGTCACCGGCCGGTCCAAGGTCGTCCGCCCCGAGTTCGTTGAGAAGGTGAAGCAATCCGAACACTGGCAGCAGCAAACCCTTGTCCCCAACCTCCTCGCCGAGGGTGCCGACCTGTGGGCCTGATCCGGCAACGGCCTCAACCCTTCCACTGATGAAGACCTGGACCCGGATTCTGGATTCCTCCAACGCGGAGCTCATCGAATGGGCATCGGCCCAGGACTGGGCCCACGCCATGGCCAGCTGTCAGCAGGATGCCTCCTGGCATGCCGAAGGCGACGTCTGGACCCACGTCCGCATGGTCTGCGATTCCCTGATCAGCCTCGACGCGTGGCCCGCCCTGGATCGCAACGCCCAGATCCAACTGCTCTTCACCGCCTTCCTTCACGACTCCGGCAAGCCCGCCACCACGCAACTGGACCCGACGTCCGGGCGCGTCCGCGCCCCAAAGCATGCGCTCGTCGGAGCCGGCATCGCCCGCCGGGTCCTACGCGAACTCGGATGCCCCCTCGAACAACGCGAGGAGATTGTTGGGTTGGTCCGCTACCACGGACGCCCTCCGTACCTCCTTGAGAAGCCCAGTCCGGAATCCACAGTCATCGAGACGTCCTGGTTCGCGAACAACCGGCTGCTGCACCTGTTCGCGCTCGCGGACGGACGAGGTCGCTCATCCCGCGACCCATCCGAGACCCGGAGCGAGGACGCCCTGCACCTCTGGCGCATGGTCGCCGAGGAACGCCATTGCCTCGACGCGCCGTACCACTTCGCCAACGACCACGCCCGATTCCTCTTCTTCAGGAACGAGCTCGGCAGCCTCCACTACACGCCTCACCACGACCCACGCGCCACGGTCACACTCCTCTCGGGCCTCCCGGGCTCCGGCAAGGATACCTGGCTCGCCCAACACCGCCCCGCCCTTCCCGTCGTCTCGCTCGACGCCATCCGCACGGACCTCGACGTCGCGCCCACCGACGAACAAGGCTCGGTCATCCAGGAAGCACGCGAACGCTGCCGGGAACACCTGCGCGCCAGTCGCGACTTCGCCTTCAACGCCACCAACATCACCCGCCAGACGCGCCAACGCTGGATCAACCTGTTCCACGACTACGGCGCCCGCATCGAGATCGTCTATCTCGAGCCCGCCCTCGAAACGACCCTCGCGCGCAACAGCCGCCGCCAGAATCCCGTTCCCACCCAGGTCATCCTGCACCTCGCGGAGCGAGTCGAACCGCCCAGCGCCGCCGAGTGCCACGGATTGACCCTGGTCGGAGACCCGTCCCACGACGCTGCCCCCAGTCGCGACCACCGGACGTGAAAGCCTCCCTCCTCTTCTTTGTCCTCCACGTCGTCGGAGCATTGCTCTGGGCACTCTCGATGGCTGGGGGATTTCCCCTGTACCATTCCCACTTTCTCTCGAATCGCGCGCTGCCTGCGCTGCTCACGGCCTGCTCGCTGGCCGGAATCGCCACCGCCTTCCGCAATCAGCCCCGCTGGAATTCAGCCCTCCTCCTCGGCCTCGGCTGTTGCTGGGCAAGCGCCGCGCTGACCACCCTCCTCCTTTTCCCACAATCCGGCGTTCACCTCGCCATCGTCGGAGCCATCGGTGCCGCCATCCTGATCCGTTCCGCTCTCCGCACGCACCGTCCCGATCCGAAGTCCCCAACGACCCTGGCCATCCTGTTTCCCCTGGTTCTCGTTGGCATGCTGCTCCCGTGGACCCAACGCGCCGCCCCCGCATCGACGCATCCGCTGAACCCAGAGCTGCCCAGCTTCCCTTCGTCCTCGGGACTGCCGGCTCCGCCCCACTGGATCCCGCTCGGCACCCACGCCCAGTTCATGCCTGAGACCGGGTCGCTGCGCCTGGTCCATCAAGGCTGCACCCTGAACGTGGATCCGCTCCTCACCTTTCACAGCCGTTCCCCCGACCGATTCTGGACCCTGTTCGCTCCCCGAGATTTCCACGGACCTCCCCCCCGATCCCTGACCGCCTGGCAAACGCTCTCCAACAGAATTCACACCGTCTACACGGGCTTCGGCACCGACCGCATCGAAGCCACCCGTACCACCAACGACACGGTCGAACTCACCGCCTTCACCCGGCTCGCCGACGCCGTCCATTCGCACCTCAACACCTTCACGGAGGTCACCATCACGGGTCACCAGCGGCTCTCCCTCCGCTTCTCCCCCTGCCCGGACATCCCGATCGAAGTCCGGACCATGGAATACCCGCGCGGGCTGCCGGCGCGCCTCGCCTATCTCGATTCCCAAGGCGGCTTCCACGTCGTCCAGGCGACCTCGGGCGAGAAAGGACCCTTCCACCCACTCGCCTCCGGTCGCCTGAGCCGCGGCGAGCCTCTCACCCTCACGATCCTCGACCGCGACCAACCCGTGGCATCGCTCACGCTCCTCGACTGGAGTTCCCAAGCCTCCACCGAACCCTCCCCCACCGCCGGCTGGGGACTCCCCCAGAATGCCATCGAGTTCTCCCTCTCCGATCCCGATCCCGCATCCCCCGCCACCCTCTTCATCACCCTTGCCTCCACCTCCGTCGGACGCGGCTTCGACTCCGTCGGCCACACTCCCGGCACCTACCGCAACCGCATGCGGATCCAGACCGGACCCTGGCGCCCAACGAATCCATGACCCAACGAGAGCGATGAAATCCGTCAACCGCCGTCAGTCGATGGGATTGACCAGTTCCTCAAAGCCAAACTCGCGAAAGTCCTTCAAATTCCGAGTATGGAGTCTCTTGACCCCATGCCTGAGCAGAGTGATAGCCAACACCTTGTCGAAGATGTGGATGGCCTTCGGGGACCGGCTTTCGCCATCAGCCGCCACCAGGTCCCAGAACGAAGTCTCATAGCTGCAATGCAGCACGCCGCTTTCCTCGCGGAGAAATCGGATCTGCTCGAGGGCTTTTTGGTGGTTGAGCGGGCGCTCCAGGATCTTCGGGTGTCTCAGCCCTCGATAGAATTCAAACAACACCTGATCACTCAGGATCCAATCACGAGGATTCTCCAACATCGTCTCGTACACCAGACGAGCCTTCGCGTGCTCAACACAGCCGCTGTTTACCGCGTAGATCAGGACATTCGTGTCAGCACTATTCATGCAGCGCCTCCTTCATCGCTTGAGCATCCAAAAGGCAAAGCCCCGCATTCACGGTCGGAACACGCCTGACAGGACTGGCCTGCTTCGGCATCCGATCCAGCCACAGCGCCGTTGCCTGCCGGACAATTTCACTCAGGGGAACATCCTGCTGCGCTGCCACCTCTCGAAGGCGCCGCATCATCGGGTCTGGAAACAGGATCTGCATCTTTTGCATGGCTCCATGCTATGCATGGAGACTGCCGTGTCAATCGACCCGCCTCCGGATCCAGACCGGACCCTGAACCCTCCCCACCCTCCCTCAGCAATTCGACCCGGAGTCGGGAAATCCGTGAAATCGGTGAAATCTGTGGATGACCCGCCCCTTCCCCTTCCATCCCCTCTCATCGGTGGCACCCCGCCGGAAACGATCCTCCCTCAGCCCGGTCCAATCGGCATGAATCCCCGGTTCCGCCTCTGTCAGGGCGACCTCCTCGACCAACCCGTCGAGGCCATCGTCAACGCCTGGAACCGCAACTTCATTCCCTGGTGGCTGCTCCT
>JAIXZE010000106.1 GCA_027489875.1 Verrucomicrobiales bacterium | reverse complement strand
CCGATTTCCGATCCCGTTCCTGAAAGATTGGTCTCCCGTGTGGGAGCCTCCTGATTCCCATGAAAGTCTCCCTGAGCTGGCTCAAGCAGTACGTTGATTTCAACTGGACCCCCGAGGAGTTGTCCGAGCGCCTGACCATGCTCGGGCTCGAGGTGGAGGGCGTTGAGAAGCGGGCGGGCGAGTTTGAAGGCATCGTGGTTGCGCAGGTGATCACCCGCGACAAGCACCCCAACGCCGACAAGCTCTCGGTCTGCCGGGTCAACGACGGCAAGGGCGAGCGGCAGATTGTCTGTGGTGCGCAGAATTTCCAGGCCGGGGACAAGGTCCCGCTGATCCTTCCCGGAGCGTCGCTGCCCCCGAAAGCCGGCGAGACCCAGCCCTTCGTCATCAAGGTGGGCAAGATCCGGAGCGTTGAGTCGCACGGGATGATGTGCTCCTCCGAGGAACTTGGCATTGATCCCGAGGCGATCGGCCATCGGAAGGAGGACGGACTCCTGATCCTGCGCGGCGACGCGGCGGTCGGCCAGTCGTTCGCCGAATACCTCGGCCGTGCCGGTGCGGATGTGGTTTACGACCTTGAGGTCACGCCCAACCGACCTGATCTCAACTCGGTCATTGGTATTGCCCGCGAGATTTCAGCGCTGACCGGGAATCCGCTCCGGATTCCAGAGGCGGTGGTTCCTGTGGATGCGTCCGCGCCCTCCGTGAACTCGCTGGTCGCCGTGCAACTCGAGGCCGGGGAAGCTTGTCCCCGCTACACGGCACGGGTGCTTCGGGGCGTGAAGGTGGGACCAAGTCCGGATTGGTTGCGCTCGCGTCTGGAGCAGGTGGGCATCCGCTCGATCAACAACGTCGTCGACGTGACGAACTTTGTGATGATCGAGACCGGTCAACCGCTGCATGCCTTCGATTATCATCTGGTGGCACGTTTGGAGTCCGGTTTGCCGACTGTCGTGGTGCGCCCGGCCGCGGAAGGGGAGACGTTTGTCACGCTGGACGGGACCGAGCGGAAGTTGACCTCGGGCATGCTGCTGATCGCCGATCCCACGAAGGGCATCGCACTGGCGGGCATCATGGGTGGTCGGAACTCCGAGATTCAGGACAGCACCTGCGACGTGCTGATCGAGAGCGCTTGGTTCCAGCCCACGTCGATTCGTCGGACCAGCAAGCAGCTGGGGTTGCGTACCGATGCCAGCTACCGGTTCGAGCGCGGCGCGGACATTGGCGTCGCGGAGTACGCGAGTCGTCGGGCGGCGACCTTGATCATCGAGCTTGCTGGCGGGGCGGCGGCGGGCGGTGTGGTGGATGCCTACCCGGTGCCTGTGACGCCGAAGGAGATCGAATTGCGGCACCGCCGGGTTCGTGAGGTCCTCGGCATCGAATTGCGGCCGGAGGAGATCGAATGCCACCTGCAGGCGTTGGGCCTCAAGCTCGCCTCCCGGAAGCCGCGTCCGATCGATGACACCGCGGAGCCCGAGCCGGTGACCTTCCAGATCCCGACCTTCCGGGTGGATCTCAAGCGCGAGGTCGACCTGATCGAGGAAGTGGCACGTTTGCACGGGGTGGACCGCATCCCGTCGACGACCCCGCGCGGTGCGCTGGGCCAGCATCCCTACGACGCGGTGTACGACGTCCTCATGGAAGTGCGTCGGTTGCTCGTCGGCATGGGATTGTTCGAGGCCCAGGGGCAGACCCTGGTCAACGACGCTGCCGCGCGTCTGGTCACGCCCGCGATCGTGGCGCTGGCGAACCCGCTCAGCAGCGACATGAACGTCCTGCGCCCGTCACTGCTTCCCGGTTTGCTCGACACGCTCCGGCACAACCTGTCGCGTCGGAGTGGCGATGTTCAGCTCTTTGAACTCGGTCGGGTGTTCCTGCCGACGGATGCGGGTCCCAAGGAAGGCTGGCGGCTCGCCATGGCACTGACGGGAGCCCGTTCCCCTGGGTTCTGGAGCGGAGCCGATCGTGATGCGAAGTGTGATGCCTTTGACCTGAAGGGCATCCTTGAGGAATTCCTGGAATCCTTCGGCCTTCGGGGCGTGGGATACGTCCGTCGCTCTGAACCTTCGTCGCTCTTCGTCGAGTCGGCGTCGATCGCGCTTGGCGGGAAGCTGGAACTTGGCCAGATGGGGCAGATGCAGCCCTCGCTCGGCAAGCTTTACGACCTGCGCGACCCCGTCCTGCTGGCGGAACTCAATCTCGACCTGTTGCTGGCGAAGCGGAATGGCGTGCGCTCGTTCAAGCCGCTGCCAGCGTTCCCGTCCACGGCGCGCGATGTCGCCATGATCGTCCCCGAGGCCACGACGCATGAGGCAGTTCTGGCCGTGGTGAAGCAGGCGAAGGTGGCGAATCTGGAATCGGTCGACCTGTTCGATGTGTTCCGTGGTCGGCACGTTCCGGAGGGCCACAAGAGCATGGCCTACTCGTTCACGTATCGAGCCGCGGATCGCACGTTGAAGGACGACGAAGTCAACGCGGCGCACCAGCGGATCGTGGAAGCGTTCAAGGCCAGCTTGAAGGCCGCTTTCCGGGAATAGAAAACCCAAGGGTTGGCCGGCGACGGGCAATTCGCGGCTGGCGTGGGCGAGGGAACGGGCGAGGATGGCGACATCACTCCATGAAGATGACCTCGCTCAAGAAGGTGTTCTATCCCTCGGACTTCCTCGGGGAGGAGGAGGCGGCGTTCGAGCATGCCTTGAAGCTGGCGCTGGCTGCGCGTGGCGAACTGTCCCTCATGCACGTCGACGCGCACGACGAGGAGTTCGACTGGTCCCTGTTTCCAAGCGTGCGCGTGGTGCTCGAACGCTGGGGAGTGCTTCCTCCGGGTTCACACCACAGCGACGTCACCGCTGCGGGACTGGAGTTAGCGAAGGTTCATCGGCGTGCTCCGGGCGTCGCCGACGCCATCCACGACCATATCGCGAGCAATCTTCCGGACCTCGTCGTTCTCTCCACCCACCAGCGCAGCGGACTGGGTCGATGGCTGCATCGGGCTTTGGCGGAACCCATCGCCCGAACCGCTCCCGCGCCGACCCTCTTCGTGCCGCGTCGAATCCAAGGGTTCGTGAACCCGAGAACGGGCGAGGCGCGGTTGGTCAACATCCTCATCCCCGTGGATCGCGAGCCGCATCCGCAGCCGGCCATCGATGCTGCGGCGATGGTGGCGCGGACGCTGGGTGTGAAGGATCTCCACTTCATCTTCCTCCACGCCGGACCGGAATCAAACGTGCCCGCGTTCACCGTTCCGCCCGAACCGGGCTGGACCAGTGAGGTGGAAACGTGGGAAGGCGACCCCGTGGATCACATCCTGGCGTCGGCGGAGGCCAACGAGGCGGATCTGATCGTCATGGCCAAGCGCGGACAACGTACGGTGCTCGATGCCTTGCGCGGCAGTACCACGGAGCGGGTGGTGCGTGGGACGCGTTGCCCGGTGCTGGTGGTTCCGGTGGCCGACCACCGCGGGTAGTCCTGATCCTGCAACAGGCTCGGGCTCTGCTCAGACCGCGTCTGGAATGGCGTGGAGGGCGCGATCGGCTCGGGTCTCGACCCAGCGGGCAAACAGCCAGAGCAGGTCGGAGAGTCGGTTGAGGAAGATCAGGATCTCGGGGTTGGGCGGTTCGCCGGCATCGTGCAGGGCGTGGATGCGGCGTTCGGCCCGGCGACAGGTCGTCCGGGCAACATCCAGGGCCGCGGCATCGAGGGTTCCGCCCGGGGTGGCCCATCCCTTGTACGACACGCCCTCCTTTTCGATCCGCGCAACGATGGCATCGAGTCGGGTGGCGAACTCGGGTCCAACGATGACGAAGCCGTCCTTCCGGTAACGTTCGAGGTCGTCCGGATGCGTCGCCAGTTCGCCCATGACGAGCACGAGATCCTTCTGGATGGCGAGGATCGATTCGCGCACGAAGTCGTGGGTGGCGGTGGCGCGTGCCATGCCGAGGGCCGCATTCAGTTCGTCCACGCTTCCGTAGGCCTCGACACGGCCGTGGGATTTCGGGACGCGGCGGTTGTACATGAGGCCCGTGGTTCCGCCGTCGCCAGTGCGTGTGACAATGCTCATTCGAAGGATCGTAATGTGGATGGCCGGAAGGGGGCGACGTGGAAAGTCCGGAGATCCACGAGGAATCTCCACGGCACGCACCGGCAACCGGAGATGAGGATGTGTAACCTCAAACGCAGGACCGCCAACTGGAATGTTGGGTCAGTAGGAAGGTTGTCTGGCTGCCGGTTGAGGGCACCCGGCCTTCAATGGGAGTTGCCAGTCGCCAGTTCCCTGCGCGGCTCCTCACATATTCCTCGTGTAGGCCGCGTGCCCCCACGCGGCGCTTCACAAATTCCGCCGGGTGAGTGCACCCGGCCTTCACTCAGGATCTGGAAACTGGGATCTGGCGACTGGCAACTCCATCTACAGCGCCCGTTCGACCAACCGCTTGTAGGCGAGGACGCCGTCTGCGATCGATCGGGCCAGGGCAGCGCGGCCTTCGGTGGAGTAGATCGTCGAGGCGTCGTGGGCGTTGGTCATGTAGCCGCCTTCGATCAGGATGCCGGGCATGTCGAGCAGGGTGAGTTCCTTGAACCGGGCGCGGCGGAGTCCGCGGTCGCCAAGATCCGTGCCTTGGACAATGGCGCGGTGCACCTGATGTCCCAGGACGATGTTGTCTCGATCGAACCGGTTTCCCGGGTGCCACCCGCCGCCGTGGTTTCCGGTGTCGTTGGTGGAACTCGCTCCGGCCGGGGTCAGGCAGTAGGTCTCGACGCCGCCGACATCGGCGGATCCGGGGCCGTCGAAGGCGTTGAAATGGACGCTGAGGTAAAGGTCCGCCTTGGCCCTGCCGGCGGCGGCGGGGCGATCTTCCAGTTCGATGAACTTGTCCGTGCTGCGGACCATGATCACCCGGAGGCCTGCGCGTTCGAGGCGGCGTCGGATCTCACCGGCGACGAGCAGCGTGTAGTACTTCTCCTGGCGTTTGCCTTCGATATTGCCCGGATCCTTGCCGCCGTGGCCGGCATTCAGGGCGACGGTGCGGATGGGGCGGGTTTCAGGGCGTCGGGGTGGTTGGACCAACGGGGCGAGGACGGTTTCGATATCGCGATTGGAGACCTGGAAGCCATCGCCGGCCTTGCGGATGGGGAGGGTCAGTCGGACGTCGGTGTCATCGAAGACGACCTTCTTGGAACTCGCCTTGAAGACGATCTCGTAAGCCTTGTTCGAGAGTCGCAGTTCATCGCTGCCGGCTACGGACTTGGCCGCGAAACCCTTCGAACGTCCCCAAGCGACAAGATCGGTGTAGCGCGACTCGTTGCCTGCGGCGGGGCGGATGGCCCGCCGCGTCGCCGGTGCCGCCGGCAGGAAGGCCTGCAATCCCAACACCAGACACAAGGCGAGGAAGAGTCGTGACACGGGTGGAGACAGTGGAGATCGGGGGAGGGAGTTTGAAGTTTGAAGATTGAGTTCCCAGTAGCCCGCTGCCCGTTGCCAGACCCACCCCCGACCCCACCGCTTCGTCGCAACCCATGACGCTTTTGCAATTTCGCGTCGCATATGCGACACGAGTTTGCAAAAGACGGCCCGTTCCATCGTTGTTTCGGCGGTTTTTGCATCCGGACGTCGCATATGCGACGTCCGGATGCAAATCAGGGGGCCGGCCTCGGACCCAGCTTCCTTGCCGGGACGGTTCACGCCCGGACGACTTGCACAGGGTTCCTGTGGGGGCAGGCGGCCTACAGTGGGAGTTTCTGGGAACTGGCTTCTCAGAACTGGGAACTCCGTGTGAAGCCCGGTGCGTACCGTGCTCGTGCCGCGAAGGGGCAACCGGTGAAAGCCAATACGGGGTGGGAACCCCGGGGACCAATCCACACGACGTCCTCGATGCCCTGAAAGGGCCACGGAATAGGGTGCATTGGTCACCGTTCGCCCCGTTGGGGCGAGATGTCATGCGTTGGGGTGACCCAGGGTTCCGCTCCGCTCCACCCCGGGCTGTCGCCGTGCGCCGCGTTGCGGCGAGGGCGGGCGCGGGATGCATGTCTGGTGGATGTGTCCCCAAGGGGACAACCGCTGACTTCAGATGTCAGAGCCCTGCGGTGACAACTTTAAATCAGGACATGACAGATCTGGGGACTGGGAACTCCCTTTCTGAAGGCCGGGTGCCTTCACCCGGCGGGGCTGATCAAGATGGACTTTGAAGCTGGGGGGCAACGCCGCGTGAGGGCACGCGGCCTACAAACAGAGTTCCCAGAGGTCAGTTGCCAGACGACTTCAACCTTGAAACTCGGCACCCCCTCACCGACTGGAATGCCACTCGGGACGGCCGTAGCGGGACTCGATCAGGGCGGGGATCCGCGTGTGAACCTCCTCGGGCAGGGTATGGTCGAGCGTGGACCACGTTTCCTTCAACGCGGTCTCGATCCGGGCGGGATCAAGGTGCGTGTTCGTGACGAACTCCAGGTGATCGCGGGAGGATCGGTAACCCGGTTGGGCAGACGGGAACGCCAGCCACCGCGCGATGCAGGGCAGGTCGAAGTGATGGAGGAACGTTCCGTGGAAGAGCAGCGCGGTGCGTTTCCGTCGCTGGGCGTTTCCCGAGAACTTGCGTCCGTCGACGGCGAGATCGGTGTGGCCTTCCACGGTGACCACGCCAGACAACAGGGTGGCCATCGCCCGACGCTGACGCTCCATGATCCAGCGGTTGGCTCCGGTGATTGATTCCAGCTCGGGATCCGCGGCGATCGGAAGGGCGAGCCCGTAGTTCAGGCAACCCCGACCCTGCACCACCGTTCCACCCCCGCTGCATCTGCGGAAGATCGGGATGCCGTCGCGTTGGCAGGCCTCGACGTGCACCTCGCGGGCGATGGACTGCCCGTATCCCACGACGACCCACGGACTGTCGGATTCCCAGAACCACAGCAGCCCAGGACCACCGTGCTCCTCGACGTGGTCGAGCGCGGCTTCGTCGAGGGCGAGGAGTTGGGCCGGGGTGTTCAAGCCGCGGGTGTTTCGATCAGGCGGAGATCGGCGACGCATTCGACATGCTGGGTCTGCGGGAACATGTCGATGGGCTGGACGGCGTGCAGTCGGTAGCGGTCGTCCGCGCAGAGGATCTTGAGATCGCGGGCGAGGGTGGCTGGGTGGCAACTGACGTAGAGGATCTGGCGCGGTCCGGTCTCGCGCAGGATGGCGAGGCTGGGCGGGCGGCAACCGACACGCGGGGGATCCAGAAGCACGGTCGTGAGCGCCGGGTTCAGACGACGCAGCAACGACGGCAGCAGCAGGTCGGTGTCGCCGGAGACAAACTCCCCGTTGGTCACGCCATGCGTGGTCGCGTTCTTGCGTGCAGCGCGGATCGCCGGGGCGTCCAGTTCGACACCCAGGAACGATTCCACCTCACGGGCGAGTTCGATCCCGAAGAACCCGACGCCGCAATAGGCATCGATGAGGTGGCGTGAACCGGCGCTGCGCAGCGCATTGCGGGCTGCGTCGAGGAGCGCGGGAAGCGCGAAGAAGTTGTTCTGGAAGAAGGAGTGTTCCGGGACCTCCCAACCTTCCGGCGGAATGCGCAGCGTGGTCTTCAGTCCGCCCTTCGGCGGCGGGTTCTTGCGCCAGTGGGTGATGGCTTCGTTCAGCGCCGGTTCGGCAATCGCGCACGACTCGATGTCGCAGACGAGACCGCAGTCCTG
>JAIXZE010000385.1 GCA_027489875.1 Verrucomicrobiales bacterium | reverse complement strand
GCGGCATGGTCGCTTCGGATGCACCTACGACGGTTCCCCCTTTGCTGCTCGGCAGACCCTTCGGTCCATCCGGTCTGGCTCTGGTCCGTGAGGTTCTTGCCTCCAGCGGCACCGTCTCCCGCGCGGAGCTTGCGCGTCGGGTCTGCCGGCGCATGCATTGGCTGACCCCCGGCGGTTCCCTCTCCCTCATGAGTTCCCGGGTGGCTCTCTTGCGCCTTCATCGCGGTGGACTCATCGACCTGCCCGCTCCACGCAATGGCAACGGCAATGGCCGCACTCTCACTCCAACCCGCATCCAGTGGCCCTCGGAGGATCCCCTTCACTGCCGCGTTGACCAACTTCCTGGCCTGACTGTGCTCCCGGTCCGGGATGACTCCCACTCTGCACTCTACAATGGGCTCATCGAGCGATGGCATTATCTGGGCTTTACGCCGATGGCCGGTGCCCAGATCCGCTATCTCATCCGCTGGGACGGAGGTTGGCTGGGAGCCCTTGGCTTCGGTGCCGCCGCATGGCAGGTCCGCGACCGTGATCGATTCATTGGCTGGGATCATTCCCAGCGCAAATCCCGCCTGCATCAGATCCTCAACAACAGCCGCTTTCTCATCCTCCCATGGGTTCACTGCCCCCATCTCGCATCGAAGGTCCTGGCCTTGAGCCTCCGTCGTCTCGGCCCTGATTTCCGCGAGCGCTACGGCTACAGTCCGGTGTTGGTCGAAAGCTTTGTCGAGGAGGGTCGTTTTGCCGGGACCTCCTATCGCGCTGCCAACTGGCAATGTGTTGGCCGCACCCAGGGCCGGGGCAAACTCGGCCAGTGGCAGGATCAACGCCTGCCGATCAAGGCGATCTGGGTCTACCCGCTCCACTCCCGCTTTCGCGACATCCTCGCGGGGACCCTTGCCACGCGCACATCATGAACGAGTCCATCGCAAAGGAACTGGCTGCGATCGACCTCGGGGACATCCGATTGAACCGGCGTGCCGGACAGGTCCTGACCCGGTTGCTGGAGTCCCCCTCGCTCAGCACAACCGCAGCCATGCATGGCTGGGCGGAAATGGTCGGTGCCTACCGTTTGTTGGATCATCCGGAGTGCACGCTGGAGGCCATCCTCCAGGCACATCGGCAGCCCGTCCTCGAACGGGTGCGGGCTCAATCGCGGGTGCTGCTCATCCAGGACACCACCGAACTGGACTACACCTCCAAGAAGAAGCAGATCGGCCGTGGGCCGTTGGGCGCTGCCAATCGGCAGGGCTACTTCCTGCACACCCAGTGGGCGGTCAGCGAGGATCACCTGCCTCTGGGAAGCTGGGGATGGCAGATCGACGCCCGGGACCCCGAGGTTGGCATTGCTCCAAAGCGCAAGAAAAAGGCCATCGAGCAGAAGGAGAGCTACCGTTGGCTGAAGGGCTACCGGGCAGCCTGCGACTTGGCCGCGCAGGCCCCCGGGGTCGAGGTGACCTCGTGTGCGGACCGGGAGGGCGATGTCTACGAGGTGTTCGTCGAATGGCACCAGCGGGTTGAGGAGGGCCTTGCGGCTGCGCAATGGCTGATCCGCTGCAATCAGAATCGAGCCCTCGCACCCAGCGACGATGTCGTCGCCACCCAAGCAGCCCTTGGCAAGGCCGCCTCGCTGATCGAGGAGGTGAAGCTGGCTTCTGTGGTGGGCGGTGTCTGGTTCGAGATCAAGACCAAGGAACAGTTCAAGAAGCTCAAGGGAAACACCCACCGCAGCGTGAGGGAAGGACGGAGGGTCCGGCAGGAAATCCGGGTCCACCGGGTGACCCTGCGCCCCCCGCACCGAGCAGGCTACAAACTGCCAAAGGTGAGCCTTTGGGTGGTGATGGCCACCGAAGTGGCCCCGCCCCCGGGACAGGATCCGATCAACTGGACCCTCCTCACCAGCAAGCCGGTCGAGAGTCTTGAGGAGGCTGTGGAACTCATCCAATGGTATCAGGTCCGTTGGGAAATCGAGGTCTTCCACCGGGTCCTCAAGAGCGGCTGCAAGGTCGAGGATCTCCAGTTCAAGGAGGACACCCGCATCAAGCCCCTCATCGCCCTCTATGCCATCGTCGCTTGGCGGATACTGTATCTGACCAAACTGGGGCGGGAGTGTCCGGATCTGCCTTGTGACGTCGTGTTCACCGAGGAGGAATGGAAATCCATCTGCGTGATCCGGCTTGGCCCACAGGGCTTGGCGAAGAAGCCGTCCTTGCAGGAGGTCATCCTGATGATCGCACACTTCGGCGGCTACATCGGCCGGCGGAGTGACGGCCCACCGGGACCAGAGGTGATGTGGCGGGGGATGCAATGCCTGCGATGCTTCGCGTTGGCCTGGCGGTCCTTCGGGCAGAACAGCTCCTGAAGCCGACGCGATGGCTGGCAGCGTCCGGGGCGCGAAGGGTGCAGTGCGCGCAGGATCCGGATGGAGGAACGCCCGAGTTGGGTGATCCCACGGCCGCATCCGAGGCGGGATCGCAGTTTCACAGAAATGCTTGGGCGTACGCCCTGCTGTTCAGGCCCGGAGTCGGCCTTCGATGACGCCTCCCGGCCAAGGTCCACCCGCACAAACTTCGACAGACAGATCCCAACCACGGCGACACTCGCACTTTATTCTGCTCAGGCAGTGTCAAGGTAACGATGTGTATAAGGCTCAGGGCTCACGCCGTGGGCTACTG
>JAIXZE010000424.1 GCA_027489875.1 Verrucomicrobiales bacterium | reverse complement strand
GGGTGAGGGCACCCGGCCTTCAGATCCGTGGCTTGTCCTCAACGAACGGGTGCTCAGTTCATTGGTAGCAAAGAAGGGTCTCAAAACCCGGTCGACCCGGAGAGTAACCGGGTGAGTTAGTCAGGAGCGGAGACGCGGTGGAAGCGGGCCTTTCGATCATCGTTGTCGAGTCACCAAACGGTGATCCCGTTCACGGTTGCCCACGCTTCAGATTTCCTGTCGCTCTCCGCGTCTCTGCCCCTCTGCGCGAGATCTTTACTGCACGGATACGCCTTAGAGGAGGCCCCCGTGGCAATCAGCGAAACGTCACCACTGTCCGATAGAACGCGCCCTCCGCGGGGGCGATCGGATCCACCAATTCCACCGGCCCGTTGTCCGCCAGCGGCCCGGTTTCCGTCACCCGCGTCCACGAGGCCCCCAGCGAGGTTGTCCGAAACAACGCGTACGATCTGCCGGCCACTCCGGCCATCCGCACCGTCACTCCGCCTTCGAACGACAGGATCGGCTTCAACAGATCCACGGCATCATCCGGACGCGTCCCCGCGGTGAATTCCTCCCGGTTGGCATACCCGTCCCCGTCTGCGTCCCCCGCCGCATCCGCAGGCCCGAAACGATCCAACCCGAACGCCGATTCCCACGCGTCCGGCATGCCGTCCCCGTCATCGTCGGTGTCGAGATGGTTCGCGATCCCATCGAGGTCCGGATCGCCATCACCTTCCGCAGTGTCGGTCCAGCCATCCCGATTGCTGTCGCGACCCGGGTTCGCCAGGCATGCGATCTCGAACGCTCCCAGCGCGCGCGCATGGATCTGGAAATCGTCGAGCCGTCCCAGGAACAACGCGTCGGCGGGCCACTGGCTTTTCCCGAGGTAGTTGACCGTGGGATTGATGGTCGAAGGCCGCAAGGTGATCGTCCCCGACGCCACCTGCACGCCGTTCACATAGAGTCGACCCGTCGTGCCGCCCTGCAACGTCACGGCCACGTGTGTCCATTGCTCCACCGGAAGTGCCGGGGCTTCCAATGCCTGTTCGGAGGTCACGCCCCCGCCCAACACGGCAAAGCGCAACCGCCCCGACGGCGACGCCGGCGACAGAAACAGGTACTGGGACGTCCCGTTCCCGAAGTCGAAGATCCGCTGCCATTGGCCGGCACCGCCCTCCCAGTAGACCCAGGTCGCGACGGTCAACTCGGGCACGTTGACCAAGCCCGCCGGCAACCGCACGTGATCATCCACCCCGTCAAACCGCAGCGAACGCCCGTTCACGCCCGGCACGAAGGTCGGGCCTCCGACACCGGTCCCATGGCGGGTTCCCGTGGCGTTCAGCAACGTGCCCTCGAAACCGTAGCCACCGAGTACATCCGCCCCCGGCACCACGGGGACCACCACCCGCGCATCGGTGGCGGAGGGCGTGCCGTCGGTCGCACGGACGGTGAGGACGTTGGGCCCCATGTTCGCCAGGCCCGGCGCGCCCTGGATCCGGCCGTCGGACAGCACCTCCAGCCATGCCGGACCGGCGACCTTGGCATACGTGATGGACGAACCGCTCACGTTGGTGGCCGCGCCCGCCACCGTGGCCACATACCACCGGCCAACATCCGCGGCGGGCAACGTCCGGGGATTCTCGCCGAACACCGGCGGCAACTGGGCCGACATCACCGTGATCTGTTCCGGGGTGAGCGCGACGTTGTAGATGCAGAAGCTGTCCACCCGCCCGTTGAAGAGCGGATCCGCCGGATACTGGCTGTCGCCGATGAAGTTCCGTCGCGGGTTGAAATGGGACGGCCGGAACGTCATCCCGGGGTTTGCCGCCACCTGCCGTCCATTCACGAACAGCCGTCCCACATTGCCCGAACGCGTCACGGCGACGTGCTCCCAAGAACCACTGGCCAGCACCGGCGCGTTCATCTCCTGCCGGACGCCGCCAACGCTGATCGTGAAACGCAGGTTGCCGCCCGTGCTCGGCGTCAGGAACAGGTGGTCGGAAGTACCGTTGCCGAAATCGAACAACCGCTGCCACGCCGCGCCGCCATCCCACCAGACCCACGACGCGAGGGTGAAATCGTCGAGGTTGGCGATCCCCTCGGGCAGCACGACGGCGTCCGTCGTCCCGTCGAGGTCCAATGCCTGACCCTGGCGGCCCGGCACGTAGGCCGCCGTTCCCGTCATCGTTCCATCGAGCACGCCCACGCCCGTCCGCACGTTTCCCTCGAAGTCATACCGAGCCACCAACCCGGACGGCCCGCGCACCGGAATCGTCAATACCACCGAGGTGCTCCGCCCCGGCGTATCGCTCACCGTCACGGTGAAGCGGTTCGTGCCACGGTCGGCCTCCGTTGGCACACCGCCCAATGTTCCATCCGAAGCCACCGACAACCACGCAGGCCCGGAGGCCTTCGCGTAAGTCAGGGTCCGCCCCGCAATGGTGGGTTCAGCGCTCCCGGCGAGCGTGTCCCAATACAACTGATCCACCGGCGCGCTCGCCCGAATCATCTCGGTCTCCACGAACCGCGGTGCCGTCCCCGATTGCAACGCCGTGATCTGCGCTGCCGTCAGGGCCTGATCGAGCACGATCACCTCGTCCACCCACCCGTTGAACAGCGGATCCACGACAAACTGGCTGGCCCCGAGAAAATTCATCCGCGGACGGAAGTTCGCCGGCACGATCGACATTCCGGTGTTGGCCGCGACCTGCACGCCGTTGACGTAAAGCCGGGCGGTGTTCCCGGCGAGCGTGACGGCCACATGACGCCATTGGTTCGGTGCCAGCGCAGGGGCCTCCACGGTCTGTTCGGCCCCGCCGTTCTTGATGGCAAACCGCAAGGTCCCCGCGCCCGAACTCGGCGTCAGGAACAGGTAATGCGTCGTGCTGTTGCCGAAATCGAAGAGGCGCTGCCAGTTCGGGCCGCCTTTCCAGTTCACCCACGCGGCAAACGTGAACGCATGGCCGCCGGCAATGTTCGGGGGCAACGCCACCTTCGTGTTCGAACCGTCGAAGACCAACGCACGCCCCGTCACGCCGTTGGTATAGGCCGGCGAACCCGTCGGCACCCCGCCGTTCCCGAACCCCGATTCATCTCCCACGTCTCCATCCATCGGCAACCGCGCCACCCCCCGTGTTCCCGCATCCGGCATCGCCTGCACATACGCCAGCGGCGACACGTGATCCCGATACATCACCCCCATCGGCGTCAGGCCACCGGCGTTGAAATGCGTCTGCCGCACCTCCTCCACCCGACTATAGATCGAGTACCGTTCGATCCACGGCGTGGCGTCCATCATCTCGATCATCGCACGGACCACGTCGCGGTTCTGGGCGAACGTCGGATCCGCATCGCCAGTCCAGTTCGCGCCATTGTTGAATTCCTTCAGCCAGATCGGGCGTCGCGTCGCGTCGTAGATTCCCTTCAGGAAGGCGTACAGGTTGTTCGCCGCGCCCTGCGGGTTCCCGTTGTTCGCGAACGACCGATAATAGTGCACCGGGACGAAATCGATCCGATGGCCGGCGGCCTCCGCCTGGTTCACGAAATCCACGATCCACGCATATCCGCCGTCCGTCACCGCCGGTGCCCCGACCCGCAGTCCTGTCGCCAGCAACTCCGGCCACCGCGCCACCGCGTCCGAGACGGATCCGGGCGGGTTCAGGTTCTTGTAGGCGTCCTCGACCGGGTTGTTCGGCTCGTTGAATCCCAGCAACTGGTTCACGCCGATCGCGCGCCAGTCCTGGTCCAACCCCGGCCAGTACGGTTGCTGGCGGATGCCGACGTACTGCACGTCGCGACTCGAACTCTGGTTCAGGTTCCAGTTGTACCACCACGACGCCCCCAGGTCCGTCGGTGACACGTCACACGATCCCTTCTTCGCCACCCACCGCCACGGCAGGACATAGGCAAACCGCACACGCGACCCGAACCCGTTTGGCAGGACGCTCACCTCCACGTCCCCGTCCTGCGCCACATAGTTCCGGCTCGCCCCCGTGCCATCCTCGCTCTCCGCCAACGTCAGCGTGTACCCCCGCTTGAGCCGGAACGAACCTACCCCAGCCCGGAGCCCGGGCACCGCACTGGCGCGATGCCGAACGAACTGGCCGAGGCGTACCACAGCCCCGCGGAACTGCGGCCCTTCAAAAACTTCCAGTGGCTGGAACCCCGACGGATGCGGGATGACCACCGTCCCGACCGCCCCATGCTGCACCACGCGGACGTTCTGGTCCGCCCCCGCCGCAGCCCCTCCCACCCGGACCTGGGAAAGATAGGTCGACGCCACCACCGACGGACGGACCGCCGGAAGGAACAACCACGCGTCCGGCGAATCCAGATGCACGGTGGCCGCGCTCAGTGGCGTGGCATTCGTCAGCCACAGTTCGCATCGTCCGGACAATGTGGCGGTCGTCCCCGACAACGCCCCCAACCTCCGCACGCCCGCATCCAAGACCAACCCCTGCGCCCACGCCGCTCCCGTCGTCGCCCAGAGCAACGCCAGCCACAAGACCACCCAGTCTCTGATTCCGCGCATCCTCATCATCCGAATCCCTTCCACAATCTGCCATCGATATGGATACAGCATGCCCAACAGGACCGAGAGTTCCCAGATGCCAGTTGCCAGCTGCCTGTAGGCCGGGTGCACTCACCCGGCGGGATTGGGGATGCGCCGCGTGGGGTCACGCGGCCTTTAATGGGTCGAGGCTGAAGGCCGGGTGCCCTCACCCGGCGCATGCATTGAGGACCGCCAGTTCATTGCTGCAAGACACCCTTTCCGTAGAGGGTCGGTGATTCGCGTGAGGCAAGGACGGGAAGGGAAACGGCTCACGCGAGGCCGCGAAGGAACCAGGGCGTTGTGATCCGCAGGCACAGGAGGATCGCCGAGGGGAAAGGCGGAGGCTTGGCGCCGTTGGGTTCTTGCCCCCCAACGCCAACGGCGTTGCGTCCCCTAGCCCAGGGTTGGCCGAGGAACGAGGCCTACCCTGGGTCTACGTCCAACAACCACCCAACCGCATCGCCGTTGTGGCCTGAGCCGCCACGCCCCACGGCGTCGAAATCGTCATCGGCATCGTCCCACGTTCCGAACCCGAGATCCTCCTTGGCACATTACGTACATCCGACTTGAGACCACGATAGAGACGAGGTAAACGAAAACGGTCATCCTCCCGCCCTTGGCGCAATGAACACACTGGAAGTCATAATCCATCGAAACCCAGATCAGTTTGAGATTAGAGAAGCTTCGACGGGCGAAGTCGCCTACGAAGCCCCTACGCTTGAACAGTGCTTCGCGCAGATTGGACGCTCAGCCCATTGCAGGAATGGTGGCCAGATTCATTTCGACAACCACATTCCCGTGGATGAACTACATGGCAATCTGGCTGGAGAATGGCTGATGCTCGGCGGTTACCACGAAAGTAGCCACCAACTAGGACCAGCCGATGGATACTTCGTCGAGCCAGCTTGTGCTCACTGCGGCTTGGGAGTCCGCAACCATGCTGTTCCGCTTGCAAGCGCGGATGAATCGCCAACCTGTGAGATTCAATCAATTCATTTGGCGAGAGATTCCATCTATGATGGTCAAACCCGGGAGGCAGGTCCATTCATCAATCTGTATGCCGGGCAACTCCTGAATGCGATTGATCCAACGGGTGAAATCTTCGGCATTTCGGCACGAACGGAAGTTACCCATGCGAGTGGGGACGCCATGCATGAGATTGGACCATGCAGAGCGCTGCCGTGCATCGCTGCCCGAGACTGCCAGGAGATCGGTATCGGGTGTAGGATGTGCCAGCGCAAGTATGTGAACTCAACTCCAGGCTTTCACCCAAATGCAGTGCAGCACTTCATCAGGGAGGAGACAGCGAAGGCGCTGGGTACAGGCTGGTTCATTCTGGATACAGGTCACAGGAGAGAAATCGTGATCCACAAGGACATCGCTCCGCGTGTTCTGAGTGCGGCTGGTTCCGGCCTGTTGACGACGTACCATATTGCCGTGGTCCCGCGCGCACTCGAGCGGTTGATCAAGTATTCATGGGTTTGGGGAAACTAAACGAAGCAAGATGAGATTCTCCTGGTCATCCAGAATATCATCACTAGGAACCTGTCCAGAAGCCTCTGAAGGCTGCCTACACAATACTTGAAGGGACGGAGCAAGGACCGCCGGCAGAAATCATCAGAATGCCTTTCCCGATCTACCCATGCGAAGCGCACTCACAAGGCAACTGAAGAAGGAGTTCGAGGCCAAGCTGCTTCAACGAATGCCGTCAGCAAAGCGTGTTGCAATGGATGACAACTTGTTCGGCTGGCTAGCATGGTCCGTGATCCCTAACGAACGGGTTGGAATGTATGTCACTTTGATCATATCCCCGAAGGCGGATCAGTTTACACTCGAACTTGCCTGGTCGACTAATAATCGCATCCCAAAGCATACCGGGAAATGGCGCGATTCCGATCAAGGAGTGGAGGAACTGCGCTTCAGAATCTCGCGCCTTTGGCAAATGACTGGATTCGAGGTGTGGTATGATCTTCAGCATGAGGCTGACTTCCCAGATTCAGGGCCACCCTTTTCATCCTCCGTGCCCATAGAGGAATGTTTCAGCCGAATCCCCATCAAAGTTGATCGTGCACTGGACGCTCTTGAGGCTTATGGAGTCCCCTACTTTTCGGAGATTTCCCAAACGTGGTCAGGCTGACCCCGCCCGACCGTTGCTCCCAACGCCAACGGCGTTGCGTCTTTTAGCCCAGGGTTGGCCGAGGAACGAGGCCTACCCTGAGTCCAGTTCCAACAACCACCCAACCGCATCGCGGTTGTGGCCACCACCCAGTCGAGCTCGATGCACCCCGCTGGTCGAAGGCAATAGGGTTGCCTGCTCGTTGCATCCGCACCATTCCATGCTGCTAGCCAGCACCAACTCGGGGGCTTCGTTTAGTAGAACCTACGATCGAGGTTCTCAACCTTCCCACGAGGGAACAGCTTCAACGCTTGCGACTCCGTCAGCCAGAATCGCGAAATCAGCTTTCCGTGACGGAGATGGTCATTCTTGTCCCCATCGAGTGCCTCGATAGGAACCACCAGGGCGGGGAAAAAGACATCGCTGCCATGAATCACAATGCACCAACCCTGATCAATCAATAGTCGTGCCTCTTCAATCGACACAACGTCACCCCTACTGCGGAAGGCTGAGTATTTGTAAGTCGCGCGAGACAGCACCCGATAGAGATAGCCAATGACCACACCGATTGGGATTCCCAGAATGAAGGAGGAGGGATCGATCTTCACAACTCAGGTTCGTCACGTTCGCGGGTCGAGGGCGGGATCTGTCGCCACGGTCATGGGATTTTCCGTCCATCGCCAAGTCGTTGCCAGACCCAAAGTGCCCACGCCTCAAGGTCTGGTCGATCGCCAACACACCGCCTCAGGCCCGCTCTTCCGCACGCGCACAGCACCCACCCGAAGAACGGGCGTCCTTTTGGAATCCGCACTTGGGCAGGTGTGCGAAGGCGGCGGATGCTTCAGCCCCACCAGGTTTGTTTCCTTCCCCAACCTGAACCCGGGGTGCGCTTCGCGACCCAAGCCCATCCGCTCTAATCCCCCCCGGGATGGAGGAGACAAGCCGAAGGGCTTCATCGGAATCGATCCC
>JAIXZE010000055.1 GCA_027489875.1 Verrucomicrobiales bacterium | reverse complement strand
TTTCCTCCGCCGTCCTTTCGTCGCAACCCGCGGTCTTCAGACCCGAAGGCGCACCTGCTCTCGCCGCCGCGGGGGACACCTACCGCATGCTCGTTGATGGGCGGCATACGGGCGGACTGTTCACGATGATCGAGATCCGCGTCCTGCCCGGTGGTGGGCCGCCGCCACACATCCATCGTCGGGAGGACGAGACGTTCTATGTGATCGAAGGCGAGGTCCAGCTGTGGGTGGATGGGAAGACCATCGACGCTCCCGCCGGAACGTGCGTCTTCGCGCCGCGCGGCATTCCCCACCGGTTCACCAATGCCTCCAGTCAGCCAACACGCTTCCTGGTGATCGCGAGCCCGTCGGGTTTCGAGGATTTCCTTCTGTCCTTCGCCACGCCCATCGCGTCGATGGAATCCACACCGCCGCCGGTGACGCCCGAGTTGATCCAGACGCTGTTGGCGGTCGCTCCGCAGTACGGCATCGAGATCCTGCCGCCGCCGGCGGGTTGAGCTGTCGCCGCTCACGAGCGGGCCAGGTCGACGCAGATCAGTTCGCGGCCGTTGTGGACGTACATCCGACGGCCAGCGAAGGCCGGGTGACACCAGAGGACGTCCCGGCCGCGGGTGTTCTCGACCGTTTCCAGCAGCTTGGAACGGCCGAGCTCGAAGTATCCCATGGGGTTCAGCTTCGCGAGGATGAGCTCGCCGTGATCGTTCCAGAGCCAGGTGCGGTCGCCCTGTTCGATCAGGAACGCGTGGGCGAAGAGGCCCTGCTCGCCGCCGACGGCATCGAGGGATTCCCAACGCCGGTCTCCGGTGGCCACACCGAGGCAGCGGAGTTCACCGAATCCACAGACCCCGTAGAGGAATCCGCCCTTGAGGAGCGGCGTGCACATCGTCGTATGGAGGCCGTCGTTCATCTCGGATTGGCGGCTGGATTTGCGGTTCCACAACACGCGGACGGAATCGGCCGAAGGTTCGAGCAGCGTGGCTCCGTGATAGAACGACGTGATGAACAGGCGGCGTCCATCGAAGCGCGGCGTCGCGATGGTGACCTCCGGCCGCTGAAGCTTTCCGACGATGGGGTAGGTCTGTTGCCAGCGGACGTCTCCGGTGGCGGGGTCGAGGCCCGCGATGGCTTCGGGATGCCAGACGACCAGCGTGGGCTTTCCGGCGATCGTGTAGAGCATGGGGGGCGCGTAGCCCGTCTCGCGGGTCGTCAGCGCCCGCCAGCGTTCCTTGCCGGTGGCCGCTTCGAAGGCCACGACCGCAGAATTGGATCCGCCCACGAGGCAGTAGAGGAGGTTGTCGTTCAACAGCGGATGCGCGGCCCAACCCCAGGCCTGGACTTCATCACCGGTGTATTCCTTGGCCAGGTCGTGATGCCAAATTGGGCTGCCATCCGCTGCCTTCAGGCACTTCAGGTCGCCCATGGCTCCGAGGGTGTAGACGCGGTCGCCGGAGACAATCGGCGTGGCCCGCGGACCGGCGGGATAGGAGATCCGATAAGGCCGGTCGTAGGAATGCTCCCACACCTTGTCGCCGGTGGCGGTGTCGAGGCACACCACGCGTTCGTTGCCGGGTACCTCGCCCGAAGCTCGTTCGCCCGCCTTCCGCGGTCCCGCCGTGCCCGCCTTTCGATCCATGAGGAAGAGCCGGTTGCCAACCACCGCCGGCCCCACGTAACCCGCGTTCACGGGAACCTTCCATTTCACCGGTGGTGGATTGGTCGAAAGGTTCTCCACGATGCCCGTCTCCCGCCAGACGCCGTCGCGACCGGGGCCCATCCATTGCGGCCAATCGTCGGCAAACAGCGAAAGTGTGGACACGGCCAGCGCGGCCAGTCGCCCGCTCCATCGAAACCAAGGGAAGCTCATGGTGCGGAGACGAACGCGGAAACCCGGCCTCAAGTTTCAACAGGATTTGTCTGGCTACGGCCATGCTTCCACATCAGGGAGAGTGGACGTGAAGATCCTACGATTGTGGTTCCCGCTGGTTTTGGCCTTTGTCCTCAGCGCTTGTTCCGGTGGTTCCACCGGACCCACGGAAGCCCAGGCGCGGGCGATGCTGGAAGAGGACATCCAGAAATTCTCCCAAGGCTGCATCCAACTGCTGGAGTTCAGGAAGACGCAGGAGCAGCCAATGGATAGCCTGATGTCCGTGAGTGCGACCGTGCGCATTGAGTTCCTGCAGGACTGCGTCTGGCCAAACGAGCGTCTGGTCGTGGTCTCCAAAATCGTGCCCGGCGTCTCCCCCAACGTTCGCAAGGGCGACCAGCGGATCGTCAGTCTGGATTTCCTGTTCGAGAAGGCCGACGGCGGATGGAAGCCAGTCCGTCCCAAGGATGCGACTTCCGCACCAACCCGCTGACAGGGCCCGGATCCTTTGACCGGGTGCCGGTTCCGCGGTGCGGGATTGGGATGCACGGGTCCCCCAGCCTGAGACCTTCGGGGGCTGTTTTTGACAGGATGAACGGGATTTACAGGATGATCCCGAACCAAGACATAGGCGGCAATCCTGTCCATCCTGCCATCCTCCCCCGGGGCGCATCTTGACACTGCCCCCACATGGAACGGGGCGGCGACGTCCTCGTCGCCGTTCCAGAGCCATTCCCATGGCGATGAGGACATCGCCGCCCCGCATCCTTTCCAACAGGGGGCAGTGTCAGGATGCGCCCCCTCCCCCGTCCCGTTCAGGGGGTGACTTGCAGGGCGGATGGGTCCTGGGGTAACCGTGTGTCCGGTCGGGCGTCAGCCGCGATGGAAGTATGAGTGTTTTCCAATCCCCAATCCTCTGGATCGTTGTGGTGGTGGTCGCCGTCGCCGCGATTTTCCTCTTCATCAACCACCGCAATCCTGCGGCTCGGGGAGGGTTCGTGGACTACCTGACGGATCCTGAGGATCAGGAGGACAGCGTCAAATCCCAGGAAAGGGAGGAAGCCGCGGTGAAGGCCGCACAGGATTGGGACGACGGGAAGGTCGCTTCCATGACCCGGCGGTTTGTCCTCGAAGCCACGTCGACCCACGAGGTCAGTGACCAGATCGGGATCCTCCGGTCGCTGGGCGAAAGGACACATCCAGCGGTTCTGAACCTTCTGCGCGATGCCTCCCTTTACGACCGCCTCGTCAAACCGGACGGGGAGGCCATGATGGCAGAATCTCCATTCAATCGAGCCTGTACCCTTCTGGGCGATTCTCCGGGAGATGAGTCCGTCAAGGCCTTGGCACCCTTCCTGAGTGATCGATCCCCGGAAATTCGCAGGGACGCGTCATTTGCCATCGCCAAGACGGGCTCGGTCACCGTCGCACCCCTTGTCCGGAAGGCATTTTCGGATCCGGATGAGTATGTCCGCTCCTATGCCTTGATGGGACTGGGGTTCGCAATGGACCGATCTGGCCTTGCCGATACGTTGCGACCGGAACTGTTCCCCGACGTGATGCATCTGCTTCGCGCAAACCAGAACGACGACGAGGCACCCGACCTCCTCTATCGTTTGGATTCCACGCAAGCGACCGATTACTTCCTGTCCCCCGAGGTATTCACCGTGGAATCACCCATCCTTCACGAGGTTCTGGAGGTGTTGGCCAAGAGAAAGGTCCCTGTCCCACGCGACCGTCTCCAATCACTGATCTCCGGTCTTGAGGTGGGGAAGTTGAACCACCCAAAGAATTACTCCCTCGGTGAGGCCCTCCGGCTCCTCGGGCAGTTGCAGCGGGAGGAGGACAGGGATTTCCTGCAATCCCGACTGACACATCCGGATGAACGGGTAGCGAAGGGTGCAGCAGAAGGACTCCTCTGTTCGCTCGGCCTCGAGGGGCTCGCGGAGCGGATCTGGGATGCGGAGAAGCAATCGGGATATGGGTCCCTCTCCGAGAATCAGCGGCTGTACAGGGCGGTCTTCCTTTGTGACGACGAAATCAACAATGGAGGGCTCGCCCAGTTTTTCGCGAATTCCAGTGGGGACCGATGGCGTGACGCATTGGCGGGATTCAAGGCCATGGGCTTCGAGGAGCGACTTGCCGTTCTCACAGAGGCGATCGCCATCTTTGGAAGCAATGGACCCTCGGAAGACCAAAGGGTCCGAAAGGATCAACTCAGCCGCCTGATGAGGCGCGACGATGACCTCTTCGATGCATTGGACAGTCGTTACTATAAGAGCTCGGAAGTGATGCAGGTGTTTGCCTCTCGATTCGTGCTTGGGAATCCCGAGGCCTTTCGATGAAACATTGAGAGCGATTGATTCACCCCGTTCCGTTCAGTGGGTGACTTGCGGGGCGATGGACCCTTGGGTAAGTGTGATACCATGAGCATTCGCTTTTACCAACACCCCCAGACCTGCTCCTGGCATGAAGTGCGTGAGAGGTTGGCTGCGCTGAAGAGCGTCCGGATCACGGGTGCTGTCGACGATCCAGTCATTGGTTCGTGGATCGATTTCAACTTCCGTGCGCACGACTTCACGATCCATTCCGAAGCCGGGACCTTCGTGTTCTCTGCCGGCGCTGGGAACCCGCCTGATGCCCTATGCGCCGAGATCCAGTCGCACTTCGAGACGTTCCTGGGGAAGTCCACGGACAATGGGGACGGTGGAGCGATGGGTTTGATGCGGAGGTGATCCGTCACCCGTCCATTGGCCAGAAACTGACTCCGGTCTCCGCACAAAACTTTTACATTCTTCTCACACCCGGGGGACAAGCGACGGCAGGAACCGGGAATGATCTGGCGGATGAACCGAAGACGCGCACCGGCGGGAAAGACCATGGCAGAGGAAGCCTGTCCGCGGACGCCATCAGTGGGTCTGTGGGGCCTTTGCCTGTTGATCGGGCTTCAGGCGGGTTGTGCCAGTCACCCGCCCGCACCCAAGGCGTTGCAACAGCTCCAGGGAACCTGGTCGGGCGTCATTGCCAACAACCCGAAAAAGGAGCGCTACACGATCCGGATCCGCGGTGATTCCTTCCACTTTCACCGGGACACGAATTTCTGGTTTGAGACAACCATCACGCTGCCTCCGGGCAAGGAACCGAAGCAGCTCCATGCAACCATCCGAGACAGTGCGGGTGGCAAGGACAGCAGCGTCGGCGAGATCGTCATTGCCATCTTCAAGATCGAGGAAGAGACCCTGATCCTCGCCACCCGCGGCACCGACTCGGATGAGCTGCCCCTGAGCTTTGAGAATTCCAATGACAGGGGCCTGACCCGCTATGAACTGAAGCGGGTGCCGGATCCTCGATAGGAGCTTGTGACTGTGGGGCGCATCTTGACACTGCCCCATTATAGAAAGGATTCGGGGCGGCGATGTCCTCATCGCCATGGGAATGACTTTGGAACGGCGACGAGGACGTCGCCACCCCGTTGCATGCGGGGCAGTGTCAAGATGCGCCCGTGACTGTGGGAACCCAGCCAGCTTCCCTGTCGACACCGGCTTGGGTCCGCCTAATGTGCGGCCTTGGTATCGCATGGTCATCCTCATCCTCATCTCCGGCTTGTTGGTGATGTGGTGGGTTGCCCTGACGCTTCTGCTCGTCAGCGATCACCTGCGCCAACCGCGCTCACCCCGACCGGAGGCAGTGATTCCGGCAGAGGCGATGCCATCGACTTCCCGCTGGCCGTCCTGGGCTGACTATCTCGCTCGACCAATCTTGCTTGTGATCATTCCGTGGTGCGCGCTGATCCACGCCGCTGTCCTTCTCGCCATTTGGCCGTGCTTTCCAATCCACCGGATTTTTCGTCCAAAGCGGTTCACCAGACTCCCATGAACATCGAACCCCCACCGGTCATCGCTGCCTTCTTCCACGCCACGAACACGCGGGAATTTGCTGATTTCCTCTCGCTGTTCACTCCCGACGCCCACGTCAACGACGAGGCCAACGATTACCATGGGGCCGAGATTGCCGCATGGATCGATCGGGCCACGGCGGACACGAAGCCAACGGTGGATGTCACTGGAATCGCAAATGACGGCGAGAAGTGGCTGATCACCGCCGGAGTCAGCGGAAATTTCCCGGGCAGCCCAGTCCAGCT
>JAIXZE010000442.1 GCA_027489875.1 Verrucomicrobiales bacterium | reverse complement strand
TGGGACAGGACCTCGCGGCGCCACTCCTCGAGGTTGATGTTCTGGAGGTTCTCGAAGTCGGAGGCGTCGAAGTTCTCCATGCCGTCGAGGTCGAAGTCCTGGGTGCGGGGAACCCAGCCGAGCGGTGTTTCCCACGCGCCGACGCGGCCATGAGCGCGGTCGATCACCCACTTGAGGACGCGCATGTTCTCGCCGAAGCCAGGCCACAGGAACCGGCCGTCGGTGCCCTTGCGGAACCAGTTCACCTGGAAGATGCGGGGTGGAAGCTTGATCTTCTTCCGCAGGTTCAGCCAGTGACGGAAGTACCAGCCCATGTTGTACCCGCAGAAGGGCAGCATGGCCATCGGGTCACGTCGGACCTGGCCGACGGTGCCGGTGGCGGCGGCGGTGGTTTCGGAGCCCATCGTGGCTCCCATGTAGACACCGTGGACCCAGTTGAACGCCTCGCAGACGAGGGGGAGGGTGCTGGCGCGGCGGCCGCCGAAGATGATGGCGGAGATCGGAACGCCGGCCGGATTGTTCACCTCGCTGGCGAGCGATGGGTTGTTCGCCATGGGCGCCGTGAAGCGTGAGTTCGGGTGGGCGGCCTTTTCCTTCGAGGCCGGTGTCCAGGGGCGGCCCTGCCAGTCGAGGCATTCGGCGGGAGGGGGATCATCGTGGCCTTCCCACCAGACGGTGCCATCGGGCTTGAGGGCGACGTTGGTGAAGATGGTGTCGCGGCTGATGGTGGCCATGGCGTTGGGGTTGGTGGCCCCATTCGTGCCAGGGGCAACGCCGAAGTAGCCGGCCTCGGGATTGATGGCCCAGAGGCGACCATCGTCGCCGGGGTACATCCAGGCGATGTCATCGCCGACGGTCCAGATCTTCCAGCCCTTGTAGGCGACGGGCGGGACGAGCATGGCGAAGTTGGTCTTGCCGCAGGCGGAGGGGAAGGCGGCGGCGACGAAGGTCTTTTCTCCGGCGGGGGATTCCACGCAGAGGATCAGCATGTGCTCGGCGAGCCAGCCTTCGCGGCGGCCGAGGTACGAACCGATGCGCAGGGCCAGGCACTTCTTGCCGAGGAGCACGTTGCCACCGTAACCGGAACCGACCGAGATGATGGTGTTGTCCTGCGGGAAATGGCAGATGAGCCGGCGTTCCGGGTTCTGGTCGAGGAGGCAGTGAAGGCCGCGGTTGAAGTCGTCGGAATCGCCCAACTGCTGCCAGGCGGCGTCGCCCATGCGCGTCATGATGCGCATGTTGAGGACGACGTAGAGGGAGTCGGTGAGTTCGACGCCGACCTTGGCGAGGGGCGACCCCGGAGGCCCCATGAGATACGGCACGACGTACATCGTGCGGCCCTTCATGGCCCCGCGGGTCAGGGGTTCAAGGCGGCGGTACATGGCGCGCGGTTCGCACCAGTTGTTGGTGGGGCCGACCTCCTCCTCGGTGGGGGTGCAGATGTAGGTGAGCTGTTCGACGCGGGCGACGTCGTTGGGGTTGGAGCGGTGGTAGTAGCTCCGGGGGTGTTTCTCCGGGTTGAGGCGGAGCAGGATGCCCTCGTTCACCGCATGCTGGTAAAGACGCTCGGCTTCGGTGTCCGAGCCGTCGCACCAGACGACGCGGTCGGGTTGGCAGAGGCGGACCTGTTCCTGGACCCAGGAGAGGACGTGCAGGTTGGTGGTGTGGGAGGACATCGTAATTTCAATTGTGCGCCGCGCCGGTTCCGGGGCGCTTTGGCGGATTCCTGTCAGCGCCCGAATCCGGCCGGTGCCGGCTGGACGCTTGGCAGGCCACCAGCGTGGGGGTGGAAGGGGACGGAATCAATGCGGAGATTGCCGGAGAGCGGACCCGGATTGTGTGGTCCCGGGATTGGTTGGGGTGGAGCAAGGATTGGGTACAGGCCGGCAACCGTGGGTTGGCGATCCGTGCGGCGGGTGATCGACGGTGCACTCGTATGAATGCAGCCCCTGCAACGTTTGCCTGTGCTGGTGCCCGGACCTTCCGGTTTGTTCAGGCCGTGGTTTCGCCCCGGGCCCGGGGGTTGTCCGTCCGGCTGAACCTCAATCCGGACGGCAAATGCAATTTCGACTGTGCTTACTGCGACGTGAACCGGGCGCGACTGCGTGCGGCACCGGAAGTGCCGGATGTCGAAACGATGATGGCGGAACTGGAGGAAGCATTGGACCTGATCCAATCCGGCCACGGGGCTGAGTTGGCCGGATGTGGTGGGGCACCCCCGGAGTACCTGAAAGTCGGGCACGTCGCACTGAGCGGGAATGGCGAGCCGACCCTTTGCCCGGTTTTCGAGGAGATCGTGGAAGGCGTAATGCACCTGCGGGCGCAGGGGAACCATGGGTTCTTCAAGGTGGCGCTGATCACCAACAGTTCCGGGTTGCAGGAACGCGCCGTCACCCGGGGTTTGCGGCTTCTGACTTCGCAGGACGAGATCTGGGCCAAACTGGATGCCGGTACCGAGGCGTGGTATCGGCAGGTGAACCGATCCGAGATTCCGTACGCCGACATTGTCCAGACCCTCTTGCGCACGGCGCAGTCGCGTCCGGTAACGATCCAGAGTCTTTTTCCACGACTCCAGGGACGATCGATGCCGATGGTGGAGCAGGACGCCTTTGCAACGCGGATAGCCGATCTGCGGCGCGAGGGAGCGCGGATCCAGTTCGTGCAGGTGTACTCGGCCAGTCGGTTGGCGGCGGGAGGCCGCTGCGGCCACGCTACCTTGTCGGAGTTGTCCGCGATCGCCCGTCGGGTGCGGGAGACCGCGGGCGTTCCGGCGGTGGTGTTCTGACCGCTGACTGACGCTCCGAGATCCACCGTCCGACGGGCGGGGCCAATTCGGGGAACCGGAACGGGAGCGCTTCGTGGTTCGAGTCCATCAGGACCCACAGGCGGCTGCCGGGAAGGCAGGCATGCTGCAACCGTTCCACGGCTTCCACGGGCGCGATGACATCGGCACCACCCGCCATGAGCAGGGCGTGGGTCGGGTTGGTTGTGAGCACTTCGAGCGGGTCCAATTCACCCGGTGGCACCCCCACCACGTTGGGCAGTTGCCGGACCCCGGCCCGGATCCAGGAGGCGGGAACCCACGAGGCGAAGTCGGCCCGGATGTTTTCAATGGCGTCGGCCAATCGGGCGTAAGGCGCGATGGCAATGGCGGAATCCAGTCGGGGGTCCGTACCCGCCCAGCGCAGGGCGAGGGTGGCCCCATAGGAGACGCCCATGGCGAAGACGGGACCGGAGATCCGGTCCTGGGACTGGAGGTGCGAAAGCAGGGCGCGGAGTTCGGCCACTTCCACCGGACCAAACGAGATCGATTTTCCGGACGACCGCCCGTGGCCGCGCAGGTCGACAAGGATCGATTGATAGCCGCGTTCACCCAACCAGAAGGCCCACGGAAGCATGGTTTCGTGTTCGAGGCCGTATCCGTGCAGGAGGAAGACCGTTCCCAGGGGACGGTTCAGTGCGGGGAGGGGAGGAGCGGGGATGGCGCGACGGAAGCCGAACTCCGCCTTCTGGACGCCGTTCTCGGTCCAGTTGGTGGCGGTCACGGTCAGGTTGTACGCGGCCGGTGGGACGAGGCGATAGACGATGCGGGCGGGATCGTTGCCAAAACGGGGAACCAAACCGGCGAGTTGGGTGGCATTGGTCTGGAGCGGGAAGGCGATGTTGGTCCCGATGCTGCCATTCGTGAGGAACCCGCTCCACCTGGCCAGCATGGCCTCCAATTGCAGTCGGTCCGTGATGCGTGGTTGGTAACCCAGATAGACCCGGGGTTCCGGCGCAAACCACGTGGGATAGGAATTGGGAGCCTTGATGAGGCGGTTGGCGATGAAGCGCGACGGGCTGCATCCGCACAGGATCAACCCCAGCAGGAGCCAGAAACCGGTGGGATGGACGTGCGCACGCATGGGCTGCGAAATAGGAGGGTGCGGATGGGGAGATTCAAGGGTGAAGATCGGACGGGAAGGAAGTTACAGGATTTACCAATGAGCCGTTGACTTGTTTGGGCATTTGAAGTTTAAGAGTAGCAGTTATAGCCGGTTATGCCAACCCAACGCTCATCCCCCTTCACGGCTCTGTCCACGCACCGTCCACGCACCGTCCACGCACCGTCCACGCACCGCGTGAGCGTCGTGCAGCGTTCTGGCTCTTTCTGATTCTTTGTGCCATCGCCGGGCCCTTCCGGTCGGACGCTGTCACCATTTGCTGGTTCTCTCCGAACGGCACTGGGACGGGCTCCAGCAGCAGTCCTATGGCATTGAACCAAGCCAACTTTGCCAGCTTGCTCCAAACTTCGGGGGAGAACGAGTTCATCCTCAAACTACTGCCATCAGCCACCACGGATTACCTGATCACTCAGGTGTTGGAGATACCCGCAACAATCCCTGTCTCTCGTCTCGTAAACCTGCGCATCAAAATCGAAGGCACTGGTGCTTCCCCTGATTTGGTGCGGTTGGTCAACTCTGCGCCGAAGGGTTCGTACAATTTTCCGGACTACATCCTGAAACTGGACCGAAACGTGGAAGAGACGCTGCCGTCCGGTGAAAAGATCTTCCGAATGTCAGCGAACATCGTGGTCGACAACCTGCTGTTGGATGGGAATTGGCAGTGGAAATTGGATCAATATCACGCTCCTGCCCATGCGCAGGGGTACAAGAATGCTCCTTTGCTCGCGAGGGCATCCACCGGCAAGATCAGCAGGGTAATCGTCCGCAACTTTGGCGCTGTGGGATACGTGCCCTGGAGCCACTTTGGCGGGGTTGCCGGCGTGGAAACCTTTCCTCTGCGGGTGGGCGGGGATGACGTTGGTCAGGTGCCACCCCCTGGGCAACGTCGGCCGTGGGAAATCGTGGATTGCGAAGTGCATGGCTTCAAGGGCGAGTATGCGGGCTACACAACGGAGGTGATGATCGAGTCGAATGTCGCTTCCGCGGTGGATGGCTATACCCCCGAATGGGCCCGAACAGACGTGAATCGTCGTGTCGCCATTGTCAGAAATGTCCAGTACCGATCCGAATCCGACGGTGCCTTCATGATTGCCATGGGAAATGCAGGCTTCCCGAACGGCCAATACGATTCGGGTAGGACAACATTCACAGACAGCACCGTAGTGAACACCAGCCTCGGGTACAACGTGGACACCGGAAAGGTGGTCGGCGTGGACATCCAGAACAATCTGGGCCTGGGAATCTGGTGGTGGGCAAACCTCAATTCGGTGGCGTCCGGTTGGAATGACCACTTCGACATCAGCCGCAACGCGGTGCGTTTTGGTCCCCGAGCGCGTTACCCAATGTTTCGAGCGTTCTGCTGGGAGAGCATGGCTAACTTAGGCAAACAGTACACGGACCCTGCGCTGGTGATCGGAAGACAAGTCACCAACAACATGTTCGCGTTGGTGCGCATAGGTTCCGTCAACAACCTGACGATTTCCGCAAACCAGATGACCACGATCCCGGCGGCCCATTTCGACGAAACGGGGGCTGTGGGAATGAGCAGTGGCTTCCAGCTCTTTGAGAAGATGGCCAGTCGCCCCAATGCCTCGTGTGAGGAGAACCCTGCGAACTACGTTGCGAGCCTGAACGTGACGAATGGCCTGAACTACGCCTCCTACTACGCTCAGGACTTTGGAGACTTGTATCTCGTATCCACGAATGGCTCTGTGGCCGTCGCCACCACGGCCAGTTTTCCTGCCGCCCAGGCCTTGAACCCAGTCCTCACCGACATGGATCCGCTGTTCTTTGGCATTACTTATAACTTCGGAAGAATCTGCCGGGTTATCCCACAGACATCGCCGACACCGCGGACTTACTCCTGGAAGACGTCCGCATCTGCCCAGACTTCGCAAACTTTCACCGATCAGGCCCTCCAGGGCGCGCTTGAAGTATCGATGGGAACCCCTGTCGTTGGATCCTCTTCCGTCCGTATCCCGGCCCGAATGATGCTGCAAGCGGTGGCAACCAATCGGTCCGCAGCCGTGGTGAACAAGAGGATCTGGCTCCAGGTCGGCGGCTTGACGACGTGGACAGGCCACTTGGCCACCGACGAGCTGGGCGTCGGGGAGTTTACCGTTCCGGTGAACACGGCCGCGCACGGAGAATTGGTCATTACCGCATTCCACGATCCTTTGGCGACGACGGGCCCCGCCGGCACCTTCTCGGAATACAAGGTGGCTTATGCACGCGGAACGTTCCCAATCGGCACTGTGGTTTCGGTGCAGCCAGTGATTTCCGTTGCCCAGGATCGCCGGGAGGGTGGGGTCCAGGAAGGGCGCATCCGATTCGAAAGGACGGGAAGCCTCGGTTCTGCGCTCCCTGTCAATTTCAGCTTGAGTGAAGTGGCTGGTCGCAGACCTGCAACCCTTGGAACCGACTTCACGCTTGCTGTGGCTGGCCTCGGGGAGGTGACCGCCTCCGGCACCAGCGGAACGGTGACGTTTCCCGTGGACGTGGCTGCGGTGGAGGTGCGGGTGATTCCAGTGGCTGACGAGGTGATCGAGAAGGAGCATGCGTGGTTCACCCTGCAGCCTGGGGCGAACCATGCCGTGAGTGGAGCCAAGTCCAAGGCGTCCGTGTACCTCTATGATGGACCCAGGTGGACGCTGTTCGAGATTTCCCATGCCCTCCTCTGCGGGGACTCCAGCACGACGACACCTTTGAGACTCAAACCCGTGAATCGCGTCAAGCCCCTCGAGGATTCCGCCTTCGTCCTGCAGAGTGTTGGACCGGATCTCGGAAGCGTACGCGCCGTCGGGGTGAGTGGACTGCTGACAGCGGGTGGCGCGCCCTCCCCGATCCTTGCAGCGAACGCCGTTGTCTTTTGCCCCAGCACCAACGCGCAGGGCGTCATCTCAACAGTCTCGGGTGAGGTCGGAGCCCGATGGGGCCATTCGTCCAGTGTGCCTTTGGCCTTCCCGTCCTTTGTTTTCGACGCCGCCAATCCGCCGTTCTCACCAGTGGTGACCGGCCTCAGCGACCAGTCCGCTCCGGTCTTTCCGGGTTATGCGCGCCAGACATCCGGTTTCGATCGCGCCCTGAAGGCGTGGCAAGGATCCACGCCGGGAAATCCATCCAGTTGGAGCTATCTCCCGGTCCCGCCGGGTGGAGGTTGGCTGACCGAGAAGAGTCGGGCGTTGTGCATCAGTCCGAACGGCACCTACATCGGCGGCTATGCGACCCGGACCCAGAGCAGTCCCGCCGTGCAGGAGCAGATGGCTGTCTATTGGTCGGGAACGACCATGTCGCCGCTGTTCTCCGAAGCAGCACTTGCGTTGGGAAGATCGGGTGAAGCCAGGGCGGTGAACAACTCGGGAGAATTTGTTGGAAGTCGCAAGCTGCTGAACAGTGCTGGGCTCTACATACCCAAGGCATTCCGCAGCGAGGCGAACGGGGTTGTCGTGGACTCGGATGACTTCTTGATTCCGCCACCTCAATCCATTCTAACGGCCATCGATGTTCCTTCTGAGGCGATCGCCATTTCGGCGAGGAATGGGATCCAGAGTGGGATTGCTGTGGGATGGGCCCAAGAATTGGTTGGCAACTCAATGTTGCGGCGACCTGCTGTCTGGTGGCCTCGAACAGACGGTCAAACTCAGCCGAATGCGGAGTGGTTGAAGATATCCGGAAGGCTGAGCGATTCGACTGGCCAGGCCAACGCTGTCGATTCTTTCGGGAACGTTTACGGGTGGGTCCGTATGTCCGCAGTTACTGATCGCAGGGCCGCAAGATGGGAGTTGGGATGGAAGAACCATAGCTTCCTGGATGATCAATTTGAGGTCTATGGATTTTCAGATCAGTGGGATCTGGAGGAGTTCGTCGACGCAACCGACAAGGAGTTGATCCTTGGGAATGGAAAGAAGAATGGATCATCAAGGGCCTTCCTGCTCGTGCCGCAAGCAGTAGCAAACTAATAGTTTATGTATAACCGAATTTCCATCGTGCCCATGATCCTGCTGTTGCTGGGACTCTCCAGTCCTCAGGGATTCGCCCAATTGTTAAAGCGTTCTAAATCCATCCCTATCACTGGTGCTTCTGATCCGAACCTCGAGGTGGTCTGCGAAGTGGGTGTCGATCTTCAGTCGACGGAGAGTTACTTGCTGTATGGCGTTGGTGTTGGGTTGAACTTGACCCGCGGCTTTGGTCACCTGCTTCGACACAACTTGAATCAAGATGCTTTCCCTGTCGGCTCCCCAATAGGAAGCAATAGCTTGGTCTACACCAACATGCCGATTGGGTACACTTGGTTGCGCCCAATCCACTCGTATTCATGGGAAGTCCGGTTCCCGGGGAACCAGATCTTTGTTTATCCCGGTAGCGACTTCTTTCCCGGGCAGACGAACATCCTGATTGGCTTTGTGCGCCAGCATCCGGTGGGTGCTGGGAACCAGTATGGGTGGGTGCGTCTGACGCGTGAGACGGCGGATCCGAGGAATGTATTCCGCGAGGATTGGAGCGAGCGGCAGGTGACGTTCATGCCGAGCGGTTTCGCGGTTCATCCCATCCCGGAGCAGCCCATCCGGGCAGGAGAACCGCCCGAGTTACCGCAATTGGTGTCCGAGGTGTTGCCAGCAGAAGAAGGGCTGCCGACGCGGGTGCGGGTGAGTTGGGCCTCCGGGTGGTCGAGCATGCAGTTGGAGTCCGCGGTTGAGCTGGGCAATCCGGTACAGTGGTCACCGGTGTTCGGATTGAATGGGACCGAAGCCGTGTTTGAGTTGCCCGAGGACGGGCAGTTGTACCTGAGGTTGGCGTATGCGCCCTGATGGGTGGGTTTCGAATCACGGGTCCTGTGTCGGATCTCTCCGCACGGGGCTACGTGGCTTTACCCTGATCGAGTTGCTGGTGGTGGTGGCGGTGATCGCGATCCTGGCTTCGCTGCTGCTCCCTGGAATGGCCCGGGCCAAGGATGGTGCGCATCGGATCGTATGCCTGAGCAACATGCGGCAGCTGATGCTGGGGTGGTTGATGTACGAAAGTGAGACGGGTCGACTTTCGCCCACCGCCAGCGGGCCGTACTCCGGGGATGTGACCAATCCGGGATGGACCGCCGGGTGGATGGGATGGCAGGGCGGCCCGGACATCGCCAGCATGCGGACCAATCTGAACATGCTCATGGGACCTGGGGCTGGGAAGATTGGCCCGTACGTGAAGTCGGCCGGCGTCTTTCGTTGTCCGGCTGACCGGAGCGGCATGATCAAGAACTCCGAGCGACCTCCGTATCGTGTGCGGAGCTATTCGATGAACGTGGCGATCGGCACCCCGCACAGCCGCGATCCGGAATGGGTGGTGAGCTTCTTCAAGATGTCGGACTTCCGGCGGGTGAGCCCGGCGGGAATCTGGGTCCTGCTGGAGGAGCATTCCCACACGATTGACGACGGCCGATTTGAATTGATGTGGCCGGCGAGCGAAGGGGCGGAGAACTGGACGGGATATCCGTCGACGCGTCATGGGCGGGCGGGTCCGGTGAGTTTTGCGGATGGCCATGTCGAGATAAGGAAATGGGTGGAGGCGTCGACGATCCCGAACCTGCGGAAGCTGGAGACGGACATGCAGTTCCTGGTGCCGGGGAGTCGGGACTTCCGATGGTTACATGATCGGACCCGGGTGTACGGGGATCACGGGCCGCAGTGACGGCCAGTGTGATGGCTCACGCAAAGAACCGACCCTTTACGGAATGGGCGTATTGCAGCAATGAGCTGGCAGTCTGCGGGTCGTATAGAGTCCTCCATGCATGCGCCGGGTGAGGGCACCCGGCCTTCAGCCTGGAGGCTTGGTGGCGGGCACCAGGCCTACAGTGGGGGATTGCAGGGGGTGGCCGGACCCGCTCAGCATGGGGCATGCACCGACGACAGTTTCTGAAGCTGGCCATGGCAACGGCTCCGGTGGCCGGTTGCGTTTCGGCGTTTACCGAACCGGTCCGTATCCGGTGTGCCGCGTACGAAGGCTGGGAGGATGCCATCTGGATGGAGAGTGGGGCGGCGTGGGCGATTGTCGTGCCGTCGGTGGGGCGGGTGATGCAGTTCGGGTTGACCGGTCGGCCGGGTGTGTTCTGGGAGAATCCGAAGCTGATCGGGAAGGCGATGCCGGCGGACCCGTGGACGGCGGCGGTAGGAAGCTTTGGCGGGGACAAGACGTGGCCGGCACCGCAGTCGGTCTGGAACTGGCCGCCGCCGGACGTGTTCGACCGCGTTGGGTTGGATGCGCGGATCGAGCGGGGCGCGGTGATCCTGACGTCGCCTGTTAGTCCGCGGTTTGGAATCTCCACGGAGCGGCGCGTGCGTCTCCATCCCGAGACGGCGGTGATGACGATCGAGACGATCTATCGGAAAGTGGCGGGCGATCCGGTCGAGGTGGGGGTTTGGGTGATCACGCAGATGCGGGAACCGGACCGGGTGTTCTTCAAGGCCTCGGCCGATCCCCGTTACGAGGGCGGATGGTCGCATCAGTGGAAGGCCCCGAAGGAAGTGGTGCGGGTGGAGGAAGGATTGGTGTCGATGCGACGCGAGCCCAAGGGCAGCTACAAGATCGGGAACGATACCAAGGCGATCCTGTGGGTGGGCTCCGAGGACGTTTTGAAGATCGAGGTGGAGGCCAGCGCGGAGGGCGCGCCAGCGGACGAAGGTTGTCACGTGGAGTTGTACACGAACGGAGGCGAGGCGGCGTATGTGGAACTGGAAACGTTGGGTCGCCTCTCGCGGATGAACGTGGGAGATGTGATTTCGGCGAAGAACATCTATTCGCTGGGGTACCGGACGAGTCCGTCGGGGGCGTTGGCGGAAGCAAAGCTTTGGCTTCAATGAAATCACCGCTGGTTTGGGCATCCGCTCTCGTCGCATGCGGTGTACTGGGCAAGACGGCATGGGCGGCTGAGCCTTCCGGACCCTGGCGGTTGGGGCGGGAACTGGATCTTCCAAAGTGGCTGGAGGTGTCCGGGGAGCAACGAACGCGCTACGAGACATTGGACGGGCAGTTTCGTGCGGGACGGAACGGTGGCGATCAGGCGTTGACCTTCCGTACGTCGCTTCTGACCCAGTTGAAGGGGGAGTCGGGACGGATCGTGACCGAGATCCTGGATGCGCGGCAGTACCTGTCGGATGACGGCAGTCCGATCGACGCGACGATGGTCAACGCGCTCGACGTGTTGCAGGCACATGTGCGGTGGGACGCGGGGGAGTTGGTGCCCGGCGGAACGAACACCGTCCGGATCGGGCGCGAGACGTTGGATCTTGGGAATCGCCGATTGATCGCCCGGAATGCGTATCGCAACACGATCAACTCCTTCACGGGCGCGGACTGGCTGTGGCAGGCGGACGGTGGGGCGTGGGTACGGGCGTTCTATTTCCTGCCGGTGCGTCGGTTGCCGGAGGATGTGGATTCGGTGCTGGCCAACGACATCGTGGCGGACACGCAGAGTTTCGATCAGCAGTTCTGGGGCGTGTATGGCGACGTGGGTAAACTGCCGTTGAAGCTGCATCTTGAAGGCTATTACCTCCGGCTTCAGGAAGAGGCGGGAGACACGCTGCGTCGGCGGCATCTGCACACGCCGGGCTTGCGGTTGTATCGGGTGGCGGCTCCGGGTGAGTGGGACCTGGAAGTGGAGAGCACGGTCCAGTTTGGGTCATCGCAGTTGCGGGCGGGCACGGGGCAGGCGCGGATGGATCATTGGGCTCACCACCAGCATGCCGGGCTTGGCTATACGTTCGATGCGACCTGGCGGCCGCGGGTTGGGGTTCGATACGACTATGCCTCCGGCGATGCGGATCCGAACGACGGTGAGAACGGACGATTCGACACCTTGTTTGGGGCGCGGCGATTCGAGTTTGGGCCGACCGGGATCTATGGGGCCATTGCGCGGGCGAACCTGAACTCCCCGGAGTACTCGGTCTCGGTGCGACCGCGAACGAATCTGGACGTGAGCCTGTCGCATCGATTCGTGTGGCTGGCGGAGTCCCGGGATGCGTGGACTCCGGCGAACGTTCGCGATCCTTCCGGGGCTTCGGGCACGGAAGTCGGACAACAGTTGGAGTTGCGGGTGCGATGGGATGTCCTGCCGGGGAATGTCCGGATCGATACGGGAGTCACACACCTGTTTGCCGGGGAGTTCATGGAGCGCGCTCCGAATTCACCAAAGCAGGGGGATGTGAACTTTGTGTACGTGGAACTCACCCTCCAATTCTGAACTCGGGGGAGAAGTTTGAAGTTTCGAGTTTCAAGTTTGAAGACGGACAGGCCGCCGCGTGAGGGCACGCGGCCTTCAGCAGGGAGTTGGAAGTTTGGAGCTTGAAGATTGAAGGCCGCCTGCCCCGAAGGGGCAACCGGTGAAAGCCAATACGGGGTGGAACCCCGGGGACCACGCCATACAACGACCTCTGTGCCCTGAAAGGGCACACGGAAGAGGGTGCTTGTGGTCACCGTTCGCCCCGTTGGGGCGAGATGTCATGGGGTGGGGG
>JAIXZE010000098.1 GCA_027489875.1 Verrucomicrobiales bacterium | reverse complement strand
GACCTTCCTCAGGAGTAGTCGGACAATCGCCCGCTGCTCAAGCCTGCCAATGGGGCGCATTTTGACACTGCCCCCTTTTGGATAGGATTCGGGGTGGCGATGTCCTCATCGCCATTGGGAGAGGCTTAGGAACGGCGACGAGGACGTCGCCACCCCGTTCCTTGCGGGGGCAGTTTCAAGATGCCCTGCCAATGAGACATGTCATAAACCTGCTTTCGACAGGATCGCAGGATGGACAGGATGTCTTTGGGGGTCGTCGTGGTCCGTGTTCATCCTGTCCTTCAGTTCGAAGGCTCGGACTGCCGCAACGTGCGGCTTGCTGCGTTCAGCCAATCGGTGGAATGCAGTCATCTCAGTCATGACAAAACGGTCCAAACTCAATCTGGCCGTTCTTGGCGACTCGTTTCGCGATCGTCCGAACGTCCTCGTCCAACTCCGGGTCGTCTGAGTCCACTCGAAGGCACCTTGAAACGTCCACCACCTCGTAGCGATCTGCCAGCAAGGCTGAACGACTTTCTGTCAGCGCATCGTGAATGTCCATGCAGGGAACGAACGCCTCCACCCAGATCCCGGCACCTGGGGAACCAGGGAAATCGGAGCCGGGAAGCGCCAGCACCTTTGTCATGATGAACCAACAACAACTCATAAGGTGTTTGCAGGACGTGAAGGTCAGCAATGGGAGCCAGACACCGACGAGGTCCGCATCGCCATCCGGCGTGCGGGATGGTGCCGGTTCACTGGACTGTTCGATGATCTCAGGGCTGCTTCAGGAAGGCTTCCCCACGCAAGCGGTGTGTGCCCATCGCCGCACGCCATCCGGGTCTGGAATGTGATCGTGTTGATATCAGCTGTTGCGGTTGAGTAGTGAGCGCATCGCATACTGGTTGAGAAGGGCGAGAATGTAGAGGAAAGGACCGCCGCCGATTAGCCCATAGACAAGATAAGACTCCGCAATCAATCGCAGGTCTCCGCCAAATGGTGGCGGCGAGAAGTGGACGCCGAGTGCGAGACGACTGAGCCACAGGAGCAAGGCGAATGAAGTGATGGCTATTGGTAAGGTGACACAGGGCAAGAAGATGAACCCAAGCAAGGGAGCGCGACGAAAGGCCGGCCGGAAAAGGAAGGAGATGAGCACGCCTGTGCCCATGGCGCAGAAGGTTCCAGCAACCCTGCCGATAGCACCCGGGGGAAGGCCCCAGCCGCCGTTGAAAAGCAGCGGGATCAGGGACCACAGTGCGCCGCTGACGAGTCCAGCGGCGAGGTAGAGGTAGCTGTGATTCGAGGCTTTCATTCTGCTCAGAGCATAGTGACGGCCAACCTTGGAGGCCAGCGACGGGTGCCAGCCATCGGCGGTGTCCGCATCGCCACTCGGCCTGGCGATTGGCGCGCGTCTGGTGGCCCGTCGTGGCTAGGCCGAAATCTTCGACCCTCCAATCCGTTTTGCATAAAGCATCCAAAGCACCGGGCCGACAAAAATGACAGGCAAAATCAGGAAGCCAGCGTCGGCGAAAGAAATCAGGATGACGACTGCCACGAATAGGGTCGCGTGCAGCACGGCACCCAGTCCAAACAATGGGCGGCTCCAGTCCACTGCGGCCACTGCGATGTAGTAGGCAGAGACAGCTACGAGGCACAGGGCGCAGAACCAGCCCTGAAAGGACGAAAGTCCTCCCTCTGCACCTCCCGGACTCCAATCGTGAAACAGCCAAACGACAAGGCTCATGACCGGCCATGCGAACAAGCCGATGACTCCGAGAACCCCAAGTGCTGTGCGAATCTTCGGCATTGCGCTGCCTAACGCTCCTGATCGGTGACCCGGCACCACTGAGTCTCGATTGTCAACCAGAGCGCCATCGGCGGGTTCACTGCATCCGGGTTTTTAGGCATCATCATCGGGTCTCCCATCTCTCGAATGGTCCACACATCGGAGCCCATAAAACAACGGTATCGCCACGCGCCAGAAAGCGGGAGGCACTTGGGACATGTATACGGGCTGATGGCGGATAATCCCACTCCACCTCAAACAACCATCCGTCGATCTGCCGGTGAGGATGCTCCGGGTCGTCCGCAGACGACGGTGCTGCGTCTTTGAAAGTGAACACCAAACTCAGCGCATGATACTCTCTGCGGATCTGGTCTCGAATGGATTGACGACAAAGTTCGGTCGGTGGCGCACCAAATTTTGATGTGCTGCTACAACCGGACAACCATACGAAAGCCAGAAGTGTAAAGAGGCGCGTCATGATGCCGTGGAAGGTCAGAGGCCAGCCACAGGCGACGTTCGCATCGCCACCCGGCGTGCAGGATGGTGCCGGTTCGCTGGATTTTGGTAGGCGAGGATCCGGGCCTGGACGGTTCTGTGTTCGGAGCTGGTGCGCATGGATCACAAGTTCAATCAGGGGTTAACCATGACTTTGGAATCAGGTAATCACCCTGTCCCTCGCGCCAGTTGGCTACGACGTTAACATTGTTCAAACCTTGCCATGTAATTGCACCAGCATGCTCAGTGACGATAATTTGAAAGGACTCCGGCAATGATTCAAGAAACTTGGAAAGTGCGGAGAATATTCGGTGCACACCCTCAATGTCCGCAGAAGTTCCGCCCGGTGCTTCGTCCAATGTCGGCCACGCTTCAGGAAAATAGACCTGACTTGGCTGGTCAATCACGAGGAACCGAGGAACCGGACTGTCAAGGAGTCCGAAGAAATGTTCATGTAATGCAAGCAAACATGAGATGTGGTAGCCGACCCAGTTTTGCCCGCTGCCAACCTCCCATAGAAAGTCCGTCCGACCTGAAAGGGTAGTAAACTGGAGTGTCAGTTCCCGAATGTTTAGCCTTACGTTCTCCGCTGCGTGCTCAAGTTGCAGGTCTCTCGCATGATCGTGAATTCGGGATGAAACAGATTCGATCGCCGCCCGCTCCCGCTCACGCTGAGCGCGTGGGTCTAATTCATTTCGAAGGCCTTGGATTCGACGAAATAGCTGGTCCACGCGTTCCTTGAGATCGCCCACGTTCTTACTTGCAGAGAAATTTTCCAGTGCCTGCTCAACGCGGCCGACAAACAAGTACACCTGCCGGACACGTTGGCGCTGTGCGGACATCTCTTGGGACTGTGATTCAAGGAACTGTCTCTTCTTTCTTGTCTTCGAGATTTCCTGCTCTAGCGAACGCAACTCGTTACGAAGTTCCGCAAGTTCCTGATCTAGTTTCGCAGGCGCTTGTGCTACCGAGTTTGACAGAACACTGAGTTCGTGTGCCAGCTTTTGGAGCTCCACAAGTTGTTCGCTTTCTCCTTCATGGACAGCCGAACAAACCGGGCAAGTGTGGGTGGATAGAAACTTTCGCTCTAGCCATCCGACTCCAAGCATCCGGTCCTTCTGGTCAGAAAGCGTCACTCCATACTCCCCAACAGAGGCAGAGAGTTGGTCTAATTTCGATAGCCGCTGTCGGACCGAGCCAATCTGCCGTGCAAGACGGTCCTCCTCGCCAAGGATTTGTGTGAGTTGCATGACAGCCTCTTCGCTCGTTCCTTCTTTGATTTCCGGAATATCAAGCCTCTTGACATTGTCAGGAACAGCTTTCAGTTCGAGCACGTATCTATTGAGGTTCCAAGACGCATCGGGGTTCGGACTGTTTGGTAAGAGGCCCAAGGCCTTCGCCTGTAAATAGTAGCTCTCGACCTCTGCTTCCCATGCCCTTGCCGCATCTAGACGAGCGTCCAGCTCACGGCGCAATTTGTCGTGCTCCTTAGTCAGGTCTTTTAGCTCACGCTGTTTCGCCAATGTTGACGAATCAACGGCACCAAGAACCAAAGGAAACATCGCACGCAGCTTCTCTCGGTGTTCGGTGGTATCGGCCTTGAAAAACAGGGTGTATGGGTTTGCTACAATATGCTGGGGCTGGAAATTGAATGCCGCCATATCTCTGAAACTTGGACGTCCTCCGTATCCAATGGATTCGTCAGCACTCAGCTCTAAATTGGGAATTTGCGCAGCTTGATTCAACCTGCTCTTCAAGTCTTCAACGCGACCATTCTTTTCAACCCGATTGGGCACCTGAAGGGTAAGGCCCTCAATCCAATACAAATCGGTGGTGGTCTGTTGGTCGCCTGGGTTTCTCCGTGCAACAATGAGCTCGGTGTTTGCCAGCTTTATATGGAGACCGAACCACTCGGTAACATCGCGTATCAAGCCGACCGGAATGGCGCACTTCTCGCTTCCAAGACAGTAATCGATGATAGCGGTTAGTGAGGATTTGCCGGTCGCGCTTTCGCCAGTGATTACGTTGATCTTGTTCGGCAAAAATGGAATCACACGGGGCGGCAATTCAGCCTGCCTTGGCCAAAGAACGATCTTAAGTATGGCGAGCTTCATCAGAAGCGAATGTTGAGGTGAGTCACAATTTGTATGGACGGAAGCTCGGCAGTCGCCTGTCCAACCCTTTTGGCGGCGGCTAGGAGGGTTTTCACTTCCTCGGTGGCGTGAGCGACGGGTGGAGTCTTTCTGCCAGGAATGAGTTGAGGACTATCTTTGCCATCGAGCACTAGCAGTCCTGTCGAGAATGCGACCGATAATGACTGCAGCGTGCGTTCAGAAAGGGCCTCCATTCTCTGTTGAAGGCCAATCGTGAGTTCGCGGTCACTTGCTACAGCCTTGTAAAGGGCTCCGGGCTTTGCTTTCGAAGCTAGTGCATTGGCGGAGAACCTATGGAATGTTAAGGGCAGAACGAGGAACGCCAGAAAAAGCGGCATTCCTCCAGTCCGACTCTTATCCTCGTAGGCTTCATTGACTGCATACCAAAGCGCTTCAGCTCCCAAGCCGGGATTCTGCACAATCTGCTGTTCAAAAAGGATATCTGTCATTGTTTCTCCTACTTTACCAAATCCACGTAACGCGGATGCCAACCAACAATCAGTTGATCGGCTAGCCGGTGGTAGGTGCCCGCGGTCAGATACACCTGCTCTGTCTCCACGCCCGCGAGCCGCTCCCTGTGCCCATCAGTAGTTTCGCACAATACTTTAAAACCAATATCTTCTTCAGGTTCAGCCCGGTTGATGCGCTTATAGAGACTGAAAATCTTCGACCACCTCGTTTTGAGCGATTCCTGGAAATCATTCCAATCCTGATCCGTAATATTTCCGTCGGCTGAAAGTCGGCTTTTTTCAATACGGCAGCGAAGAAACTCTCGGATAGCTTCATCAACGCGGCTGTCCTCATCGGTAACCAAGTAGATCTGTTTGACAAAAACACGCCCTTTCTCTTTCCCGAGCTGGTCATCAATCACTGGGATCAGATTGGCCGCCCTCTCTCTTGTCTGCTGACGCTTGCGTCGATTCAGGACCGCATGGAATTGTGTGACAAAGCTGTCTCGCAAGATCCAAGCGGGCTGTCCAGTCTGCCACATTGCCAGAACCTGTGCCTTAACCCATCCCAGCAGTTCGTTCGTTATGGATTCAGCGTCCTTAGTGAACCATTCAGGGATCGGAAGCTCAGCGATTGTTAGTCTGCGAAGTTCGAGTCCGCTGGCCCCGCTCGCCGCATCAACCAATTCGCTGTTTTTGATTACCGTGTACAGATGTGGCTCCGATGTCGCAGCGAGGACCTTTTCCGCGTATGCGCGGATGGTTTCTGAAGGCTTCACCGCAACGAGTTTCAGCTCCTGAATGCATGCAGTGATTTCATCCTTTGTTTTCGCACTCGATATTCTTTTTGCGATGCAGTCGGGCAAGGTTTTGTTGGTAACCATCAGAAATTGGGTTTTGCCGCCATCCAACTCTCCCTCTTCAAGTGCAGTTACCCATATTGAGAGGGTGTTCCAAAGGTCTTTCGAGCGGTCGCCAAATGGCTCTGCGTCCTCCCGAATCGAATGCTTATTCTGTTCGAGGGTGCGCGAGCCATCTTGGTGGCTGACGGCAACGTCATCGTCGGTTTCGATGCCGATCGAGAAACCTGCTGGGCTCCGTGCTAGCCAATAGAGAGCACGTTCGAACTCAAAGGCATACCCGGCAGCTGGACCTGGCGCTGAATGATTTTCAAGACTCATGGCTTTGAATTTGTTTCCCGATTCTCATGCGGTGATTTCCAGTCGGTGAACGCTAGTCTTCGCGGTCATCAGTTCGTGAAGCAGGGTGGTGATGGTCTCTTGGAAGACGTCGCAAAGCCGCTTGGTGAAGATGAGGGGGAGGATGTAATCCTTGTACTTAGGCGCGTACTTGGCTCCGAGGATGGAGCAGGCGGCATCCCAGATCCAGGACTCGAGCGACTTGGATTCTTCGGGCGGTGTGGCCATTCAGGTCTGAAGGAAAGGGGTTGTGTGGGGGCGGGGATCGCAACGGGAGACGGATGGGGCTGGTCCGTGGATCGGCGGCGTCCGGGTGGCACGCTCCAGGACCTGAAAATGGCCGGGGGACGAGGACGCGGATTGGTGATTTGCGTGACGGGTTGCGAGGCTCATTCGGGATCACCTTGTCCCAGTGTTGGCTGGTGCAGGGGTGTCGTGTGCCTTTGTCTGACAACCGCGTGCGGGGTGCAATCCCGAATCTTGGCGAGATGTTTGGGAGTTCGGTGGTTGCGAGGTGTTGGTGCGCTTTGACCGTGCGGACTCATCCGCTCTTTCAGGGCATTGAACCTCTTCCGGGTCACCAAACCGCAGGACGTTGGCCTGAGCAATCGTGGGCTGCCCCGTTGGGTCGTAGGGCGGGGACCATCCCAGGACCTTGCAGGGAGGACTCTGTCCGGACGTTCCGTATAGATCGCATCTGAGGCTCCCCTTGGCGGCTTCGCGGCTTTGCGGCTTTTTACGTCCGTCCGTTTGTTTGTTTGTCGGACAGACAGGGGAAACAAAGCCGCGAAGCCACAAAGCCGCGAAGGGGAAAGGGCGTGGGGCGCGATGGGGTCGTTCGACCGTCCGCCGGCGGCGACCACGGATGGGAAGGATTTCGTGGCTTTGGTGTGCTTCGTGGTTGAGATGCCTTGGTTGTTCTTTGAACCACGAATGACACATAGAGCACGAAGGGGAGGGGACGGTGTGGTGCGGGCCCCGGGGTTCCACCCCGGGCTTTCACCGGTTGCCCCTTCGGGGCACGAGCGAGAGACTGGGGACTGGGAGCCCATCAACCACAGCCTCGTGACCTCGTTGGCTACGTGAGGGCGCCGGGTGAGGACACCCGGCCTTCAATCGGGAACTGGGTTCTGGAGGCTGGGAACTGGGAACTCACCAACCACAGCCTCGTGACCTCGTATTGGCTACGTGGGGGAGGGAGCGCCGGGTGGGGGCACCCGGCCTTCAAACCTGCCTACGGACGTCCTTGGCTACGGATTGGGGCGGGGACGGTTGCGGTACTTTTCGTAGAGGCGGGTGTGGCGGGATTCGAGGGAGACCTCGCGTCCGGCGATCCAGAGGTGTTTCACCTGGGCGCGGATGTCGAGGATGTCGCCGGTGACGGCGATGAGGGAGGCTTCCTTGCCGACTTCGATGGACCCGAGTCGATCGGCAACGCCGAGCATTCGGGCGGGGTGCAGGGTCAGGCCGCGCCAACCCTCGATCCGGGGAAGTCCAAAGGCGACAGCCTGGGCGGCGGCGTAGGGAATGTTGCGTATGTTGGAAGCGCCGAAGCGGTCGGTGCCCTCGGTGAAGGCCACGGTGATGCCTGCAGCGTGGAGCTTGGCGGGGGCGGCGTACATGGCGTCGTAGCCCTCGGTCTCGTAGTAAGGCTGGGTGAAGACGTGTTCGTAGGCGACCGGAATGTTGTTGGTGGCGAGCAACGGCGCGATACGGATGGCGTCGAGGCCGCCGGCCAACACCGTCCTGAACTTGCGGCGCACGGCCCATTCGACCCCTGAGCGGATCTGCCGGTAGTCGTCGGCATGGAGGAAGAGGGGGACCTCGCCGTTGAGGACCGGGAGCATGGATTCCCAGGCGGGAACGACGGTGAATCCGTTGGTCTCGACGGAGGCCGGTTTGCGACCGGCGGCGGCCTCGATCGAGAGGGGCGGCATGGCAGCCAGGCCAGCGGCACGGCGCGCGGCGGCGTAGGCCGTGGCCTCGTCGAAGAAGGCGTCGATCTTGCGAAGCTCCAGGTCGCGTTCGCGGACCTGGTCTTCGGGTGATTTCCATTGGTCCTGACGGCCTCCACCGGTGGGGCGAGGCGAGGTGTTGATCGAGAAGGACGGCCAGAAGAGGTGGAGCGCTGCGGTGCGGCGGTCGGCGAGGTCTTCGATGGTCCAACCATGGAGTCGGATGAGGGAGGAATGGCCGCTGACGATCCCGCCCAACGGGATGGCCTGGGCGTGGGTGTAACCGTTCGCACGGGCGACGGGGATCAGTTCAGACTCCGGATTCACCGCGATCCAGGAATGGACGTCCGGGGTGAACTCGCCGACCTCGGTGGTGTCGCGGGTGGGTCGGATGGCGTCGATCTCGATCAGGCCGAGGATGGTTCCCGGTGCAATCAAACCAGGGAACAGATGGAGGCCTTCGAGTGAAACGGTGCGGTCGGCGGTCGCGGCGGAGGCCTCGGCACCGATGGCGGCGATGCGGCCATCGCGGATCAGGACGGCGGTGTTGGTGAGGGACGGACCGGAGACCGTGTGGACGATGGCCCGATCGAGTCGGATCGATTCGGCACCAAGCTGCGGGGCGATGGTTAGCAGGGTCGCGCCGAGGACAGCGAAGGCTGGGAAAGCGCGCTGGGCGGCAATGGAGGAGGAAGGCGTCTTCATGGGAGGAGGAAGGCGGTGGGCGTTTCAGTAGCGCTCGTTGGTGAAGCAGTCCTGGCATTCCACGACGCCGAGGTGGCGGGCGTGTTCGAGGGCGCGTTGGAAGAAGAGGGCGCGGGCGGCCTCGGCCTTGGAGCCGCCGGCGGCCGGATCCGGTGGGGGACTGTCGGATTTCGAGCGGGCGCGGGCGACGAGGGATTTTCGTTCGGATTGCAAGGCGGCGACGCGAACGGGTTCGAGGGCTCGATCGAAATAGAGCGTGCCTTCGATCCACGTCTGGAGACACACGGACGAGGAGTCGAGCGGGGAAGCCGACCACAGGACGAAGTCGGCGTGCTTGCCGGCTTCGAGGGATCCGACCCATCGGTCGATGCCGAGCTGCTTGGCCGGATTGAGGGTGACGAAGCGGAGGGCGTCGGCCTCGGGGGTGTTGCCGTATTTGACGGCCTTGGCGGCTTCGAGGTTGAGGCGGCGGGCGTGGTCGGAGGAATCGGAATTGAAGGAAACGTTCACGCCGCGTTCGTGGAGGAGCGATCCGGCGTAAGGGATGGCATCGATGACCTCGAACTTGTAGGCCCACCAATCCGAGAAGGCGGAGGCACCGGCTCCGTGGCGCGCGATTTCGTCGGCGACCTTGTAGCCTTCCAGGATGTGCTGGAGCGAAGCGACGCGCACGCCGAAGGCTTCCATGGTGCGGAGGAAGGCGAGGATCTCGTCCTGACGGTAACTGTGGCAGTGGATGAGTCGCGTGCCGGCGAGGATCTCGGCGATGGCTTCGAGTTCGAGGTCCCGTCGCGGCGGCGGTGTGGAGCGGTCGGAGGCCTCCCAGGCGAGACGGGCCTCGCGGTACTGGCGGCCGGCGGTGAAGCGGTTGATGAAGAAGGTCCCGACGCCCATGCGGCTCTGCGGGAAGCGGGTGGTGTTGCGGTCGCCGGAATTGGACTGCTTCACGTTCTCGCCGAGGGCGAACTTGATGCCGCCGGGAGCGTTGGTGAAGACGAGTGCGTCCGGGGCGGCTCCGTCGCGGAGCTTGATGACGCAGTTCTGGCCGCCGATGGGATTGGCGGAGCCATGGAGGAGATTGGCGATGGTGAGCCCGCCCGCGAGTTGCTGGTGGATGTTGTCGGTCTCCGAATTCACCACGTCGGCGATCCGGACCATGGCGGTGCTCGGGAGGGTGGCTTCGTTGACGGAGCCAAGGATCATCGAGTGGCTGTGGCAATCGAGCAGGCCGGGGCTGACGTGCTTGCCGGCGGCGTCGATGATGTGGGTCCCAGCGGGCAGGGTGGCGGGTTCGGCTCCGACGGATTCGATGAGGCCGTTGCGGACGAACAGGGAGGCGTTGGTGAGTGTGCCCTGCGCTCCGGAAGTCCAGACGGTGGCGTTGCGGACGAGGATCGCGGGCGGGTTGGTGATGGGTCCGCCCTGTTTGCGTGGGTCTGCGGCGAGGCGTGCCGGGTAGGCGTCGGGCTTCGCAGGTTTGGCCGGCGCATTCGTGTTGGAGGCGGCCTTGGGCGGCGGGAGTTCGTAGGGTGTGCCATCGATCCACACGGATTGGATGGTGGCCTCCGGGTCGAAATAGGAACCCCGGACGATGGTGAGGTTGGCGATGCGCCCGGATTCGATGGTGCCGAGATGATCGCCCAGACCGCAAAGGCGGGCGGGAACGGTGGTCAGTGCGGCGAGGGCGTCGACCTCGGACAGGCCGCGGGCGAGGGCGAAACGCAGGTTCTTGCGGAAGTCCTTCCGGTCGGGAATGCCGTGGGTCGTGAGAGCGATCTCGGTGCCGGCGCGGCGCAGGACGGCCGGGTTCTCCGGAGCCCAGTCCCATTGGCGCAGGAGGTCCAGGGGGATGGCGTCCCAGTCGTCCGGGGACGGCAGCTTCGGTGCGGATGGAAAGGCGAGGGGGACGATGAACGGGACGCCGCTGTTCTGGAGCAGGTCGGGCCGGCGCCATTCCTGGCCGGAGGCGACGATCTGCAGATTCCAACCCAGTTCGGCGGCGAGGACCATCGCGCGCCTGGCCATGAGGACGGAGCCGGGTTCCGCGACGACGGGTTGCGGGGATTCCTTGCGGAGCGTCGGCTGCAACGCGTCGTAGGCGGTGTTGAAGGAGCGGTTCGGGATGGACGAGGTCTGGTAGGTGGCTTGCCAGCGGGCGTCGAACCACGTCTGGCGCAGCACCGCAATGCCGCCCATGAGGGAGTTCGGGTAGCCTTCGGCACCGGGTGCGGGAGCGAGGGAGACATGCTGGGCGGTGTCGGCGCGGAGGATGGCGGCATTGGGCCCGGATTCCCCCAGCGAGGCCACGACGCTTTGGCCGCGGATGAGTCCTCGGGCCGGCGCGAAGTTCGCCGCGGTGAACCCGAGTTCACGCAGGCCTTCGAGGGTCTTGGCATCGGGGGAATAGGTGAGCACCAGACGGCGTTCGGGCGTGACGTCCGGAATGGTGGATCCGGGACCGGTAGCACCGGCGTCGCGTTCCTGGCCGGGGACGCCGAGAAAGCGTGGGTCGGATCCGGTGCCAAGACCGGCGGTGAGTTGATCGGTGGCGGCACCGACGGGCTCCGTGCCGCGGGTGTTCACCGGGGCCGCGTTGGAACCACTGAGGACGTACGGATCGATGAATCCTGCGTAGATCGTCGAGCCGGTGAGATCCCAGACGCGGGCATCGGCGGGGACACGGACGTCGATGCCGACGGCCGTGATGCGGTTGTCGCGGATGAGGATGGTGGCCTGGGTGAACTCGGATCCGGGCTTGGTAAAAACCCGGGCACCGACGAGGGCGTGGCTGCCGACGGGCCGCGGCCGGAAGCCGGGACTGGCGATGGGCTCGACGCCGTGGAGGAGCGTGAGGAAGGGCAGGGCGAGGAGGAGAGCCAGCTTCGGACTGTGCGCCATGGGCCGAGGCTATTCCCGATGCCGGCCGTGCGCAAAGCCTCCGGCACACTGAAAGCAGGGAATTTCACGCGGTCACAAGAAGTTGTGTAACGGAAGGCGATGAACTGCGTTTATCCCAGCTGAACCGTCGGAGGGTGGCTGCTGCCGTCCACTGGCGGGCAAGCAGTGTTCGGTGGTTCGTGGTTTGGCGAAAGGCATCGCGCCTGCTTGACTGGGTACTCTGAGCGCTCATTTGCGAAATTTTCCATTCATCATGTCGTGCCGATTGTTTCTGGCTGCCGTGCGTACGGTGGCCGTCCTGATTCTCTGCCGGTGTTCCGCTGCCACGGTCACGTGGGACGGGGGCGGCGACGGTGTCACCTGGCAGGATCCTGCGAACTGGAGTGGAAACGTGCTGCCTGGCGTCGCCGATGATGCGGTACTGAATGCCGGGTCGGAAGTTCGCGTGGACGGATCCGCGGTGTCGGTGGCCTCCGTGACGGTGCGCCGTCCGCTGCGGGTGGTCAGCGGTGGGCTGACGACGACGATCGGGCTGAATGTTCTCGAAGGCCGACTGATCCTGGACGGCGGGGTTCTGGGCGGGCCGGTGGCGGTGGTGGACGCGGGGTTGGAGGTTTCGCCGGCTGCGGTCTCGGCGAATGCGGTGGAGTTGCGGGGCGTGTCGACGCTGGCGGGCAACGTGCCGGCGGGATTTGTGGTCGACGTTCTCGGTTCCTCGGCCGCGGGAAGTGCGCGGTTGGCCTGGGAATCGGGCGGGACGAATCACGGCACCCTACGGATGCGGAGCATCAACGCGGGTTGGAGTGTGACGCTGACGATGGGCGGTATTCCTCTGGTGAATTCCGGAACGGGCGTCCTTTTGGTTGAACAGGGCGCGGGAGGAAATCGCCGTCTGGAAGGTGGCATCCTCAACGAAGGGCGGATCGAGCTACCCAGCGAGACGGCCCTGACGCTGGCGTTGGCGGGCGGGGCGTTCCTCGAACAGCGCGCCGGTGTGGTGCAATTGGTCGGTGGGTCACGCGTGGAGGTGGAGGGAGGATGGGTTCGCTGGTTGGGAGGATCCATTGCGGGCGCGGGGCGTCTGATGGCGGTGGATGCGCGCGTCCGCGTGGCATCGACGGTGACGGATGGTGGCACCCTCTGGGCGATGCGAAACACGGTGTTCGAGGGGAACGAATCGACGAGCGCGACGGTGGTGGCGCTTGGATCCAGTGCGTTTGGGAACATGTTGATGACTTTGGACGGCGCTGCCGTGAACCGCGGAACGCTGAGGTTCGTGTCGGAGAATGCCGGGTGGGCCAGCCGCTTCGATGGCGGAACACAGGGTCTGAGCAATGGGGTGACCGGTCGGATCGAGTTCCGTCGCGGGGCTGGCGGCACACGCAGCTTCAATGGCACACTGGCCAATGCCGGGCGGTTGGAGGGTGAGGCGGATTCCGGGTTCACCTTTCGCGGGCGATACGAAGGGTGGGGTGGTTACACGGCCGGCGACGTGAGGTTCGAGGATGCCGCGCTGCGGTTGACCCAGTCACCGTCCCAGCCCGACCTGCTGGTGCTGGATGGAAGTAGCAACAGCCTCGAAACGGATGTTCCCACGCACTACACGCTCTGGCTCCGTGGCGGCGGCGCAGGGCACGCGAGGTTGCGGAGCGCCCGTTCGTTCCTGAACGCGGGAACGCTGCGGATGGAATCCATCGGGTCGGGTTGGACCACGACGCTGGAGTTGTCGGGGGCTCCGGGGTTGGAACTGACGAACGATGGCGTGGTGGAGGTCGGGCAAGGCTCCGGGGGACGACGGATCCTGCTGGGCAACCTGCATAACCGGGCATCGGTCCGGGTTGCCAGTGGCACATCGCTGACGGTGGCGAATCCGGAGGGCCTGCGATTGCGGCAGTCCGTGGGTGAGATCGCGGTGAGCGAGGGCGGATCACTGGTGGCGGAGGGGGGATTGTTCCAGATTTCCGGCGGTGTCCTCGGGCAGGGGATATACGTCGAGAATGGCACGGTGGACATCGATGGCACGCAGGTGACCGGGACGGTTTCCGTGGCCGGCACCGAGGGTCAGTTGCTGCGGCAGCTTTCTCCCGCGTTGACGTTGCGGGTCCACGGTGGATCCCCCGGGCTGGGACACGCGTGGCTGCGCGCCGCCAACGGTGCGGTGAATGCGGGCACGCTGCTGTTGGAGTCCTCCTCCTCGGGTTGGGCTTCCGAGTTGTACACGGCTCCCGGTCAGGTGCTGGAGAACACGGCCACGGGCCGGATCCGCTCGGCACTCGGCAGCGGTGGAAGGCGGGTGGCCACGCTGACCTTGCGGAACGCGGGTGTGGTCGAAGGCGTGGACGGGCACGGACTGGCTTTCGTGGGCACCTATGTTTCCGAAGGCGGCAGGGTCGGTGCCGAAGTCCAGTTCGTTGGGGCCACGGTGGACCTCACGCAGGCGCCGGCGACGGGGTCGGTTTTCACGCTGATCGGCGATGTCTCGCGATTGCTCTCGGATGTTCCAACGGGTACGGCGGTGCGGGTCATCGCAGGACAGGGCGCGGGCCATGGGACAGTGGAGTTGCCCTCGGACTTCTCGAACTTCGGTGAAATGGAGTTCACGACCGTTGGCGTGGGGTGGACG
>JAIXZE010000097.1 GCA_027489875.1 Verrucomicrobiales bacterium | reverse complement strand
TCCTCGGCCTGGATGCGAGCGAGGAGAATCCCAATTCGATCCTCGGCGGAGATTCGAACCTCGAACTCAGCGGACGACGGTTGCGCGCCACGCTCGTCACGCTCCGGACCAACGCCGACGTCCGGTTCCACAACTCCCGACACGAAAACCCGCCTTCCGGAGCCGGCAACATCCTGCTCGGCGACGGGAGCGTCCAACAGGTGGCCAGCGCCCGCCTCCGCGAAGCCCTCTTCCTCCCGGGCGACCCCACCAACTCCGTCCATCGCTGGCTGATTCCCTGAGCCGGGTGCCCTCTTGACTCCCCGACCATCGCAGGCCTACCCAAAACCATGACTCTGACGGCGATCTTGATTCCTGCGGAAGAAGGCGGCTTCGTCGCCCTAAATCCGGAGACCGGCACCACAACCCAAGGCGAATCAATTGCCGAAGCCGTAAGCAATCTGAAGGAAGCGACGGAGTTGTACCTAGAGGAGTTTCCGCTCTCCCATCGCGCACACTCCCTCTTGACCACTTTCGAGGTCACTTCCCGTGGCATGACTTCCGCATGTCTCGGGCGCGGAAGCAGTCCGCGCCTTGCAACGTCTGGGCTTTGAACTGATCAGGAGGCTTGGGATTGGAACTTCTGGAAACTGGGGACTGGGAACTCCCCCATCCCGCCAAATGGCGGCTTGAGTTCCACAAATTTACGTTAAATTGTGGATCGTGATCCAGAGATTGATCAAAAAGCGTCTGGAAGCCGCCCTGAACCCCGCCGCCCCCAGAAAAGTGGTGTGCCTTCTCGGACTGCGGCAGGTCGGCAAAACCACGCTGCTGCGGGAGGTGGAATCCGGGTTGGCCGGCCGACGCGAGTTCCTCAATGGCGACTTCACCGACGATCGTGCCCTCCTCGTGCCGGAGCGGGCGGCCTTGCAGCGTCTCGTCGGCCATCTGGACTACCTCTTCATCGACGAGGCCCAGAACATCCCGGAGATCGGTCGCGTCCTGAAGCTGCTCCACGACGAGTTCCCCCGTCTGCGCGTGGCGGCAAGCGGCTCGGCAGGATTCGATCTGCGGCAAAAGACCGGTGAACCGCTGACCGGACGTCAGGTGGTGCTCGAACTTTTTCCCGTCTCCCTGGCAGAGCTCGAACCTCGCGCCACCACGTTGCGGCAATGGCTGGAGCACGTACGACCAGCAGGAGATCGACCTGGTTGAAGAGAGCCCCGACAGCACGCGGCTGTCCGCCTTCGAGTTCAAGTGGAACCCGGCGAAGAAGGCGCGCCTGCCGAAGCTGTTCCTGGAAACCTATCCCCATGCGCAGTCCGGAGTGATCACACCGGAGAACGCCCGGGAGTGGCTCATGGAATGAGGCAATCGATGACCACCGCCCGCCTCCGCGCAGCCCTCTTCCTCCCGGGCGACCCCACCAATTCCGTCCACCGCTGGCTGATTCCGTGAGCCGTCCTTCCCCAGCGTCCTGCCGTCCGCTGCCGGAATTGATCGGGACACGCGACGTGGCCGGCGATAATCTTCGCGCCAGTCTGTCACCATGAAGCTTCGCCCCGACCAGGACGAACTGGCTCAACTTGCCGAGTTCCAGAGCCGGCATCGTGCGAGCCTCCTGTGCCTTGTCTACACGGAGGTGGCGGCCGTCGCGAAGCTCAAGCAGCAGATGGGGGACGCCGGTGCCCTCCGCCTCCTCAGCCAACACGAGCAGATCCTCCGTGACCTCCTTGCCTCCTTCCCGGGCGGGCTGGAAGTCAGCTCGGCAAACGGCTCCTTCTTCCTCGTCTTCGACAAGCCTTCGGATGCCGTCCGGTTCGGACTCGAACTCCGGTCACGGGCACGGTTGCTCGGACGCAAGCTCGGACAATCGATCGAGGAACGGACCGGGATCCATGTGGGGGAAGTCCTCGTGGAGGTACCCCGGGGCGAGAACCGGGTCCGCAACCTCAACGGCGTCCACGTCGACATTGGACAAGCCGTGCTCTCCCTGGCCGGCCCCGGCCAGGTCCTCCTCACGCGCTTCGCCTTCGACAGTGCCCGTCAATCGCTCAAGGCCGGAGACCTCGCCAGTGGGGCGGACCGCATCTGGACCACGCACGGGGCCTACCAGATCGAAGGGGCCGACGACCCGATCGAAATCTGTGAAGTCTCGGATCCGGGCGACCCACCGCCACGGCTTCCCAAGGACACCAGCCTCGCCCGAAGGCTGGCGGGCGAACCCGATCTCACCGAGATCACCCCGGACCTTTCCGGGACCACCTTCCTGCGACGTGTCCGGCATGCTTCGGCACCCGAAAGGAAGGCGGCTCTGTTGGGGGCGGTGTTCGTCAGCATCCTGGGCCTGGCCATGGTCCTTGGCGGATGGCTGGACGCCGCCAGTTACGATCTCGCCTACCTGTTCAAACGCGCACAACCGGTTGAGGACGTCCTCATCATCGGGATGGATGACACCTCCCACCGCGATCTGGCCCAGCGTCCCGACGCACTCTGGGACCGGGCGCTGCACACCCGGCTGATCGACCGTCTCACGCGAGCCGGAGCGAAGGCGGTTGCCTTCGACGTCCTCTTTGATTCTCCGAGCGCCATCGAGATGGAGCGACCCACCTTCGTCGAAAGCCCCATCGACCGTTCCCTCCGCCAGGCCATGGAGACCAACGCGCGCGTGGTCATCGGGGCCAAGCACAAGCCGGATGGAGTCAGCGCGCCCAGCCCGCTCTTCCGGAAGGCGGCGCGGTGGGGGGTGGTGGAGATCGCCAGCGGCACCAGCACGATCCGCACGCGCGTCAGCGGAACTGCCCAGGTCCCACCGTTCGTCGAACAAGTGGCCCGGGCCACGGGACTGGAACCCCGCGCAACGCCGGGGAAAAGCTGGATCCGTTACTATGGTCCACCCGGGACGATTCCCACGGTCAGCTACCTCTCAGCCCTCTCCACCAACGAGGTCCCTGATTCCGTCTTCTCGAACAAGGTCGTCTTCATCGGCGAGGCAGCCACGATGCCGCCGGCCCGGGACGAGTTCACCACACCCTATTCCCGATGGCGTGAAGCCCGCATCAACGGCGTTGAGGTCAATGCGACCAGTTACCTGAACCTCGTTCGCGGCGAGCCGCTTCGCCGATTGCCCTCGGTTGCCGAACTCCTCCTCGTGTGCCTCGCCGGTGCCGGGATCAGCTACGCCTTCACCTTCTTCGAGCCGCCGAAGGCCGTCGCCATCGGTCTGGCGGGCACCCTGCTCCTCGGCGTTGGCTTCGCCGTCCAGGTCTGGTTCACCGGCATCTGGTTTCCCTGGATGGTTCCGGCCGCCGCGCAGATTCCGGCCGCCGTCGTATGGTCGGTCGTCGTCCGCACGCGTCTCCTGACCGACGAGGACCGCCGCCTGCGAAAAGCCCTGAAGTTGCGTCGACCGGCACCGGCCGCCGAAGCGGGTGAATCCCGGATTCCGGCCGAGGGCACCCGGGTGATGAATGCCGACGAACACGCCCGGGCCGCTGGCCGGGCCGCCGCGGCTTCCACCGTCCCGCCCATCCCCGATCACTCCATGGTCCGAGCCATCGGCAAGGGTGCCTACGGCGAAGTCTGGCTCGCCGAGGACATCATCGGAAAACCCAAGGCCGTGAAACTCATCCGTCGCGCTGCCTTCGCCGATGCAGGCCCATTCGAACGCGAGTTCAAGGGCCTTCAAAAATACACCCCGATCTCACGCTCCCACCCCGGTCTCGTCCACATCCTCCACATCGGACGCAACGACGCCGCCGGCTTCATCTATTACATCATGGAGGCCGGCGACGACGCCCTGACAGGTCCCGCCATCGACCCCGTCTCCTACAATCCCCGCAACCTCGGAACAGACATCGAAGCCCGGGGAGCCCTTCCCCTCGCCGAGGTCCTCCAACTCGGCATCGAGATCGCCGAAGCCCTCGCCCACCTCCATCGACAAGGCCTCATCCACCGCGACATCAAGCCGGGCAACATCATCTTCGTGAATGGTCGCCCCAAGCTCGCAGACATCGGCCTGGTCACCGACATCGCCGCTCCGGGTCAGGAAATCACCTTCATCGGCACCCATGGCTACATGCCCGCCGACGGCCCGGGCGAACCCTCCGCCGACGTCTTCAGCCTCGGCAAGCTCCTGTATGTCGCCCTCACCGGCCTGCCCGTCAGCAAGTTCCCGGATGTCCCGGATCCCGTCCTCCAATCGCCCCAGGCGGAACTCGTCGCCGAATTCCTGATGCTCCTCCTGCGAGCCTGCGAAGGACTCAAGTCCGCACGGTACCCGGATGCCGACTCCTTCGCCGCCGACCTGCGGGATCTGCGGCAGCGGCTCTCCTGATCGCCCAACCTGACTGCGTTCCAGGCGCAGCTCGACAGTGCCCCGCACGGAACGGGGTGGTAACGTCCTCGTCGCCCTCTCTCGCCTTTTCCCGAGGCGATGAGGACGTCGCCGCCCCGTTCCCATTCTCAAACGAGGGCAGTATCAAGATGCCTGCTCCGCGCCCCCTCCCCTTGCGCGTCCTTGCGGGGCTTCGGGAACTTCCCCATGCTGGCGGAAAGGATTTTCAACCATGAGCAGCACGCCGCAACCCAAGCCCGATGGCGCCCAGCAAAAGCGCCTCCTCGTCAACATCGTGTCTGACACCATCGCCGCCCTCGCCGGTGGAGAGACGGACGCCAGTGAACTGCCCCTCCACAAGGCCAGCGTCGCCGCCGCCGTCTATCACTACTCCGTCGGCATCCTGAAATCCCAGGAGATCGCGGGCCGTGTGAAGATCGATCCCGCCTTCGCTCCGTGGCGGAAGAACGGTTCGCCGTCAGCCGAGGACATCGCCCGGGTTCGCGACGAGCAACCGGACATCCTCCGCCGCGGACTGGTCGAGGCCCTCGGTTGGTCCTGGAATGTCCCCCTCCGCTCCGTCGTCACCGGCATGGCCACGCAAGCCTACGCCGACAAGGTCGTGGCGGGCCGCCACCAGCAGTTCAACAGCCAGGCCGAGGTCGAGGTCGAGGCCGACAAGCGGATCGCCGCCGCCGCTGCGGCCGACCTGGACCCGGCAGGCTGATCCCGGTCCGCCTGGCAGGAACCGGATGTTGGCGACCCATCCCGTTCCTGCTGCAGCCCAAATCCCGGCCTGGCCGGGACCTTCTGCTCCTCACTCGTTCGTCCCGGAACAGTCCCAAGGATTCCAATCCATCGCTCCCATGACCACATCGCTGAAACCCTTCCTCCGTTGGCTCTCGGCCCTCTTCACCTTGTGTTTGGGCCTCGTGACCCAACCCACCGCCCGCGCCGCCACCAACATCGTGCTCGCCGGTGAAGATCTGCAGGCAAGGATCAATGCCGCCGCCAGCGGCGACGTCATGGTCATCCAGAGCGGGGCCTATGGCGGGGCCATCGCCATTACCAAACCCCTGACGTTGGTTCGCTCCGGAGCCGGTGACCTCCAGTTGCTCGGACCGGTTTCCATCAACACGGCCGGGGCAGTGGCTGTCTCGCAACTGCGATTCTCCGACGCGATCAACATCGAGGGTGGTGGTGCCGTGTCATTCTCTGACTGCCTTGTTCAAGGCGCGATCGGTGCCACCGGTGGGAAGTTGAACATGCGGCGGAGTGAGGTCGTTGGGGGGATGCGCCTGACCAACGCTGCGCTGACAGGACTTCGGTTGACCAATCGGATTGAAGTCACGGCCTTCGCCGCGCCGAATTCCAGGATTCCGCTCAATTTGTCGCAGTGCACATTCGAAGCACTGCTCAGTGCTACCGGTTACTCGCTCTCGGTCGGCTATTCGAAATTGTATGGATTCCGAATCAACGATGGTGAGGCGACCCTCGTTGGAAACCGGGTGTATTACTGGGACTCTGGGAGGACGTTTTCCAACGAAACTGTCTCTGGCTATCGATCCAAATTGAGTCTGTATAACAACCAGATTCGTGCCGTGGTCGTTACAGGCAGCGGGAGTCTCATGGGTCTCTACCTCGAGTCATGCAACGCAAAGGTGGTAAACAACACCTTCGACATCAACTGCGTTGGGTCCCACCAATCAATCTGCATCTCCTGTAGCGGAATTGCATCTTCGGTCGTCATCGTTGGCAACATCCTCAAACCACACAACGCGGCTGGAAACAACGTGACCGTTCAACGTCGGCTTGGATTTGAAGGCCGCATTGAATGCTCTTACTGCTGCTTTCCGCCCGGAAGGCTCTCAGACGTCCAATTTCTGGCTTCTTTGGAAACAGAGCCGGGTTACGCCCTCGATGGGACACTTGAGGTTGGTTCCCCCTGCCGCAATGCCGGTCCGCCAGACGCCATTTTCAACGATCGCGATGGCACCAGAAACGACATCGGGTTCACCGGTGGACCGCTGTATAACCCAGCCAACTTCACCACCGACAACCCGATGGCGTTCTGGCTCGACACCACGCCGCGCAAGGTCCTGAAGGGCGTGAACAATACCATCCGGGTGGATGCGGCGGCGGTGGCTGGCCAGTAAGTTAGAGACCTTGTTTTCTCCCATGCACCGCCAATTTCCAGCTTTCTACGGATGGGGTCGCGGGCGGCACCTCCTTGCCGCATTGGCCTTGGGACTGGCCAGCACCGGATCCACCCAGGCGCAATCGCTCACATCAGCCGAGTACTTTTGGGATACCGACCCCGGCAACGGGGCAGGAACGGCGATCAGCGGCCCCACTGCCGATGCCTTCATCCTGGGCCAGGGCGGGGTTGCCGCTCTCGACCTCAACGTCTCCGGCCTGACGGCCGGGGTACACCAACTCGGATTTCGGGTCAGGGATCAATCCAACCGCTGGAGTGCGGTGTCGTGGATGCCGGTGGACATCCTGGACGCAACGACGTTGATCTCCGGTGTCCAGAAGTGGCCGGAGAACGAGGCAGACAAGCGATTGGTCGCCGCCGAATACTTCTGGGAGGAAGATCCCGGAAGGGGCAACGGAACAGCGATCAACTGGACGGCCTCCGACAGTGCGGTTCTGGGGGGAGGCGGAATTCCCCCCTTGGACGTCGATGTGACCGGACTGGCGAATGGGACCCATCGCCTCGGGTATCGGGTGCGCTCGGCCTCGGGCACATGGAGCGCAACGACCTGGATCGGCGTGGAGGTTGAGACCGGTTTCTCACGCCTGAATCCGTTCCCGACTGCCACCGGCGGAGCCGCAGCCGTGGCCTGGCCCGACGTGGACGGCGACGGGCGCCCCGACCTTTTCGTCACCGCGATTGGCCCAGAGTCCGCAAACCGACTTGTCCGGAACATCGACGGGACTGGTTTCATTCCGTTCCCGGGAAGCCTCTCCGCCCTGCAACCCTCCATTGAGGGACCCGCTGGGACCGCCTGGGCCGACCTCGACAATGATGGCCGTATCGATGCCTTCCTGCCCTCGGCCACCGAAAGCCTCAGCCGCCCCGGCCGACTCGTCCGCAACCTGCCGACCGGTCTGGAAGTGCTGACCTCGCCCACCCTCAATGCCGTTTCCAGCCGGACATTTGGCGGAGCCTGGGCCGACTTCGACCTCGATGGGCGCGTCGACCTTGTCCTTCCCAACTTCGCCGGTACCGGGGGGAATCGACTCCTCCGCAACAGCCCGTCCGGCTTCGTACTGGCCGCCTCCACCTCCCTTGGCTCAGATCTGTCCGGCGCCCGCCAGGCAGCGTGGGCCGACTTCGACAACGATGGGGATCCTGACCTCCTGATCACCGCCGACGCCGCCGTGGGCAACGCCCTCTTCCGTAATGACCGCTCGAACGGCTTCATCCGGCTTCCCCAACTCTCCGGCTTCACCGGCAGGGGCGCCGCCTGGGCCGACTTTGACAACGACGGCCGACTCGACCTCGTCGTGGGCGCCAGTGGTTCCCCCGCTGCCCGCGTTTTCAGGAACGGAGGCAATGATACATTCCAGGAGGTTCCCATCCCCGCCCTGTCTCTGGCCTCAGCGAACGAATCCGCACCCGCCTGGTTCGATTACAACGCGGATGGGTGGCTGGATCTCGCCGTGCCGTCCACGCAGGGACTGATCCTTCTCCAGAACGATCGCCAAGGCGGATTCGGCTCGGCCAGTGCCACCGCCGGTCTGTCCCTGCAGTCTCCCGACGCCACCACACCCGTTGCCGCCACGACCGCCGACTTCGACAACGATGGGTTCCCGGACCTCTTTGTCGCCCAGTCCACCATCCGCCCGGGGTGGCTCTACCGGAATCCCGGCAACTCCAACCATTGGCTGAAGGTTTCCCTTGAAAGCGACTTCTCCAATGGATCCGCCATCGGCGCCCGCGTGGAAGTCACCGCCACCATCGGCGGCACCAACCTCACCCAGACCCGCGTCCTCTCGGGTGGCGACGGCGGAAGCCAATCGGCCCTTGAGGCACTGTTTGGCCTTGGCGACGCCACAACGATCACGCAGGTCCGAGTGCGTTGGCCTTCGGGGGTGACGCGCACCCTCGCCTCGGTATCACCAGATCAGTCGATCCACATCACCGAACTCCCAGCCATTCCCGAAATCGCCACGCAGCCTGTCGACCAGTCCGTCCTGGCCGGAGCGCCGGCGGCGTTCGTGATCTCTGCGATGGGCCGAGGAACCCTCGCCTACCAATGGTTCCTGAACGGAAATCCGCTGCCGGGTGCCACGAATGCCACCCTCACGATCGCGAGTGCCACCCTCCGGCAGTCCGGCCGCTACACCGCTTCCGTTTCCAACACCAACGGCAGCGTCACCAGCCTTGAAGCCACGCTCCAGGTTTCCCCCGACTTCGCGTTCTCCCGCGTCACCACCGGCGGCATCGCCACCGACGTGGCAAACACCCAGGAAGCCCAATGGGTGGACTTCGACCGCGACGGCGACCTGGATCTGTTCCTCGTCTGCATCAACGCCCAGAATATCCTCTACCGCAACGATGGCTCCGAGTTCGTCCGTGTCTCCATTCCCGGCCTGACCACCGACGTGGCCCCCTGGACCTCCGCCTCGTGGGCCGACTACGATCTCGATGGCGACTTCGATGTCGCGATCGCCCGCAGCGGCGGGACGCTGGCCTTGTTCCGGCAGGAGGATCCCCAGACCTTCACCCAGGTCTCGGACCCGGCCGTGAACAACGTCTCCGGCCTCCTCACCGGCGTCAGCTTCATCGACTTCGACCGCGACGGTTACGTCGACCTCTGCCAGGTCTCGGAAAACGGAACCACCGCCCTCCTCCGCAACGTCGGTGGCACCGGGTTCGCCGCCACCTCCCTCCTCGCCGGGCTCGTTCCCGGCCAGACCTATGGCGGCACCTGGGGGGATGCCGATGGCGATGGATGGCCCGACCTCCTCCTCAACACCTCTCTGGGTGCCCCTTCGCCCCTCCTGCGTAACCGGGGGCCGAACGGTTTCGTGTCCGCCGCCGGCGGCAATCTCGCCTCCGATGATGGCCGCTCGACTACCGCAGCCTGGGCCGATTACGACAATGACGGCGACATGGACCTCGCCGTCGGCAACTTCGACGCCGGCGATTCCATCACCAGCCCGGTCTTCCTCTATCGCAACGACGGCAACAACGCCTTCAGCCGCGTTCCCGAGGCCGGCTTCCCCACCGCCGCCCGCCGTGTCTATGGCCTGAGCTGGGGCGACTACGACAACGACGGCTTCGTCGATCTTTACGTGGGCGCCAATAGCCAGGGTTCCGAACTCTTCTACAGGAACATGGGCAACGGAACCTTCACGTTGCTCAACGGCATCCCCGCATTTGGCGCACTGGTCAACATTGGTGGCGAATCCGTCGCGCCCAACTGGGTTGATTACGATCAGGACGGCCGCCTCGACCTTTCCGTCGGCAATGCCGCCGGCAACCTGTTCCTCTTCCGGAACCAATCCATCGGCCTTGGAAACTGGGTTCAGGTCCGCTGCCTTGATGCCTTCGGCGTGGAATCCATCGGAGCCCGCGTGCGCGTCACCGCCACCCTCGGTGGCACGCCCACGACACAGCGGCGCGACCTCCTCGGCGGCGGCTTCCGCAGCACGGAGCCCCTTCTCGCCCACTTCGGCCTTCGCGACGCCGAGCGGATTGAATCCGTGGTCGTGGATTGGCCCTCCGGACTCCGGACCGAACTCACCGACCTTGAAGTGAACCAACGGATCCTCGTCCGCGAACAACCGCTGGGTACGCCCCGGGTCCACGTCGCCGGTCGACCCTTGTCCACCCTCCGTCACGAGTTCCTCACCCAAGACCCGGTCTCGATCACCGTCGAAAGCGTCTTCCCGAACCTCTACTACACCACCGACGGTTCGGAACCCGACTTCTCCTCCACGCCCTACACCGGCACTTTTGAAGTCTCCCCACCGACCCTCCTGCGGGTGGTTGCCTACGACGCCGACTTCGCCACGCCTACCGAGGCAGATCCCGTCGAGCTCGTCTTCGTCGAGTCCTTCCCCGTCCTGGCATCCTCCCCGGGCGGCGGCGGCATCCTCCTCAATCCCCCGCTCGCATCCTTTCCCTCGAACTCCGTCGTCCAGATCATCGCCACGAATGCCCCCGGATGGTCCTTCCTGCGCTGGGAGGGAGATCTCTCCGGATCCAACCCCACCAACTCCTTCCGCGTCTCCGGCCCGGCCTCCGTGCGCGCCCTCTTCGCCACGCCGCTCAACACATCCGTCACCGGCGGCTCAGCCAATGGCGCCGTCGCCCTCGATCCCACCAACAACCCGGTCGCCTTCGGCACCACCTCGCGCCTCATGGCCCTGCCAGGCTCCGGGAAGTACCTCCTCCGATGGAATCTCGCCGGTTCCCCCATCACCACCCTCACCAACCCCATCCTCGCCTTCACCGTCACCAACGCATCCCCAACCCTCACCGCACTGTTTGGCAACCTGCCCGCCAACCAGCGTTCCCTCACCCTCCGTACCGAAGGCGCCGGATCCATCAACCGTTCCCCGGCCCTCGCCTTCTACACCAACAATTCCTCCGTCTCCCTCGCGGCCATCCCGGAACCCGGCTGGACCTTTGATGGCTGGGCCGGCGACCTCTCCGGGACCAACAACCCCCAGTCCGTCACCTTCACGGCCAACCGCACCGTCTCGGCCCGCTTCCGCTTCACCGGCATCATCGATCCCCCGGTCTTCGCCTCCCAACCGCAGGATGCCACCCGCATCATCGGACAATCCGTTGCCTTCGATGCCGTTGTCACCGGTTCCGCTCCCCTCTCCTTCCAGTGGTTCTTCGGTGGTGTCCCCATTTCCGGTGCCACGCTTTCCTCGCTGAACCTCAGCCCCCTCTCACTCACTGATTCCGGCACTTACTTCCTCGTTGCCGCCAATGCCGCAGCCTCCGTTACCAGCCGCGTTGCCCAGCTGACCGTCAATCCGCCTCCCAACATCCCGCCGTCCGTCACCTGGCTCTCTCCCGTCGGCTCGGATTCCTTCCGCGTTCCCACCAACATCGTCCTCCTCGCTCGCGCCACCGATCCCGACGGCTCCATCCAGCGCGTCGACTTCCTCCTCAACGGGGCCTTCCTCGGCTCCTCCAGCGCCGCCTCGCCCTCCAACACCTTCACGTTCACCTGGACCAATCCTCCAGCCGGCATCAACACCCTCTCCGCCCGCGCCGTGGACAACCAGTCCGCCTCCGTCGTCACCCCGGGCATCGACCTCACCGTCCTCCAACCCTTCGTCACCTCCTACTCCTGGGAAGCCGCCACCCATTCCGAACCCGAGCGCGACGGCCTCCTCCGCCTCAAGGTCCTCAAGAGCGGCACAGCCGCCGGCTCCGTCTTTTTTGCGACCTTCAGCAGCGGTGCCGAGCCACGCAAGGACTACCTCAACATCGCTGCCAGCCTCTCCTTCGCGGCCAACGAGACCGAGAAGTTCGTCGAGATCCCACTCATCAACGAATTCATGCCCGACGGACCAAAGACCTTCGAAGTCCGTCTTTCGGATCCGAGCCCAGGCACGGCCCTCGGCCTCATCCAGACCATCGTCGTCACCCTCATCGATGACGATGCCGCCCTCGAAAACAATTCCTTCCTCGGCTCCTTCCCCTCCGCCTCGCGCCCTTCAGTCCCCGGCGAACTCCAACTCTTCACCGGACCCTCAATCGCCGGTGGCCAGTGGCGCCTGCCCTGGGACGCCCGCTGGCGCAACAGCGGCGACACCATCACCAACCTCGACCCCGGCCCCTACATCACCGAGTTCCGTCCCGCGACCGGTTTCATCAGTCCCCTTCCGACCAATGCCTCGGTCCTCGCCGATTCCCGCACCCGCGCCACCAACACCTATACCGCCGACCCGCTTCAAATCCCGGGCACCCTCCGCATCGACCTCTCTCCGCTCCCGGCCCTCCAGGCCGACGGCCTCCCCAGCTGGCGCCTCGTCGGCGACTCCACTTGGCTCAACTCCGGACAGGTCCGCTCCAACCTCGCCCCTGGCTCGCAAGTCGTTGAGTTCCGTCCCGTCACAGGCTGGGCGATCCCCGGCAACCTCAGCGTCCTCATCCAGTCCGGCGTCGATTCCAGTCTCGGCATCGAATACAGCCCCGCCGGCGACCCACCCGCGGGTGCCACCCCGCCCGCTTCCTTCTCCAGCTACGATGCCATCCGAGGTGGCCAGCAACTCGGACGGAGGCACTCCTACCCGATGTCCGGCCAGATCCGCACCCCGAACGGCTGGGCTTCCGGCGTCGCCGTCCGCGATCGGGTCATCCTGACCGCGGCCCACGTCCTCTTCGACGCCAGCACCAATCTCGTCGACCCGGCCTCCATCGAGTGGTTCCACGAACGCCACACCGGCACCGCCGGCTACGAACCACGCCCCATCCGCGCCAAGGGCTATTACTACAACACCAACTACCTCGGCGCCCGAATCGCCGAATTCCTCCAACCCGGCTGGGTCCCCGGCTCCTCCACGCCGGCCTCCCAGGAATGGGATGTTGCCGCCATCTTCTTCGACGAACCCATCGCCCGTGGCGGCCAGTCCGGCTACCTCCTCTCCGACGCCTTTCCCAACGTCTGGCTCGCCTCCACGCGCGAGAAGGAACTCGTCGGTTACCCGGTCACCGGCATCAACGACGGCCGCCTCCACAGCACACGCCCCGACAACTACATCTTCACCCAGGTCCCGGGCACCACACGGGTCTTCGCCTCCTCTTCGTTCTTCAGTCACGCCGGCAACAGCGGCGGTCCGCTCTGCGTCCTCTTCGATCGCGCTCCTACCAATTCACCTCCGGATCCCATCTTCTTCCCGGCCGCCGTCTACCTCGGCAATTACGACGGCCAATCCATCGTCCGTTCCATCGACTCCATGGTCGCGTCCCTCATCAACCGGGCTGCTTCCTCCGCCAAGACCGGCGAGAACTTCCTCGACCTCGGCCCCCTCAAGATGGCTCCCAACTTCGGTACCATCGTCCGCTTCGGCCAGATCCGCGTCCGTCTCTCGCCATCCTCGGCCCTGGCCCTCGGTGCGGGCTGGAGCTTCACCAACGCCGTCCCGTTCCTTCCGGACAACACCATCCTCACCCTCCCCACGGGGCCCGTCACCCTGGAGTTCAAGCCCCTCACCGGCTTCCGCACCCCGGCCACGCGCGAACTCTCCGTCGTCGCCAACATCACCAACGAAATCACCGTCACCTACCAGCCCTTCCTGCCGGTCTTCCCGCCCATCGCCGACCGTTCCGTCACGGAGGGAACTCCCTTCTCCCTGCCGCTCGTCGCCACGCATGAAGCCTCCCTGGCCCCGGCGCTGACCTTCTCCCTGCTCCAGGCTCCACCGGGGGCCTCCCTCGTCGGCAACCTCCTCTCCTGGTCCACCGCCGAGACCGACGGTCCATCCACGCGCACCTTCGTGATCGCCGTGTCCGACGGACTCACGTCCATCACCAACCAGTTCAACCTCGCGATCACCGAGGTCAACCAACCGCCCGTCCCGACCACCGTTCCCACGCAGACCCTCACCAACGGTGTCCCTTGGTCCCTCCAACTCGCCGCTGCCGATCCGGATCTCCCACAACAGCCCCTCACCTTCTCCCGCATTTCAGGGCCCACCAACCTCGCCATCTCCCCAGCCGGCCTCGTCTCCT
>JAIXZE010000321.1 GCA_027489875.1 Verrucomicrobiales bacterium | reverse complement strand
GTGGAACCCCGGGGACCGCACCCCACGAACCATTCTCCGCGCCCTGAAGGGGCGCACGGGGACATGCACCGTGGTGTGTGTGTGTTCACAGGTTATCGCCGTCCGCCCCGTTGGGGCGGGCGTTCATGGGTGGAGAGCCCCAGGGTTCCGCTCCGCTCCACCCTGGGCTATCTCCGTGCGCCGCGTTGCTGCGGCGGGGGCGGGGCGGCGGTCACGACGGTGCTCGCAACAATGGACGCGACGATGACCACGTTGAGGGGCAAGTTGTATCGAGGGGCGGACACGCCCCCTGCCCCAAAGGGGCAAACGGTGATAGCCCGGGGTGGAACCCCGGGAACCGCGCCCCCGAAACATTCTCCGCGCCCTGAAGGGGCGCACGGGGACGTAAGCCCTGGTGTGTATGCGTGCTCACGGCTTATCACCGTGCACCGCGTTGCGGCTGAGGAGCGAAGCAGATCAATCCCACACGTATCGTTCGTCATAGGGGATCGCGTACTTCTCCAACAACTGGCGGTACTCGTCCTGGAACGAGACGCGACGGTGATGCCCTTGTTGGTTGGCAATGTATTGGATGACGGCAGCCTTGTGGCCAGGGCTGACCGAGAAGATTCCGTAACCCGATTGCCAATGAAACACCTCACAGGATCGCGCCTGAATCCACTTGGTTGCCCCGGTCTTGATCTCCCTGACGAGATCGGCCGTGGCCATGGTCCGTGGCAGCGGAAGCAAGAGGTGGATGTGGTCGGAGACCGAGTTGGCGGCGAGCAGATCGGTGCCGCATCGGCGGACGACTCCTCCGATGTAGCCGTGCATCTCATCACGCCATTCGTCGAGCAGTAGCGGAGCACGGTCCTTGGTGCTGAAGACAAGATGCACGAGGATGTTTGCCAGGGATTGGGGCATGGGTTGTTTGATCGTCGTCGGGAGGTTTGGGGCCGGTTCCGAGCTGCGATTCTAGGCCGCGTCTATCGCCTGGCAAATCGGTCTGCTGGATTGCGCGCTTGGACGGTCCGGCGGCCTCGCTGAGGACGTCTCCGTCCACCCCGTTGGGGCGGGGTTTCACGGGGTGGTGTGCCCCTGTCTTTCCTTCCCAGCCTTCCGGTATCCGGCGCATCCTGCCCATACGCGCTTCCGATGAATGCCTTCCTCCACATCCACCCCGGCCTTTCCGCCCGGATCCGGTGCCTCCTATTAGGTGCGGTCCTTGCCTGCTTCGTGGCCGGCGTCGCCCATGCCGCCCAGCGTCCGCCCAACGTCCTGGTCATCCTCACGGACGACCAGCGGTGGGACGCCATGAGCTGCGCGGGCAATCGACTGCTGAAGACCCCGAACATGGACCGCCTCGCCGCTGAGGGGGTCCGCTTCGCCAATGTCTTCGTCACCACCTCGCTCTGTTCCCCGAGCCGCGCCTCCCTCCTGAGCGGCCAGTACGCCCGGCAGCATCGGGTGCAGAACAATTTCACCGAGTATCCCAACGATCTCCCGGGCTACCCGCGCCGACTCAAGGATGCCGGCTACGAGACCGCCTACATCGGCAAGTGGCACATGGGCGAGGACAACGACCAACAGCGCCCCGGGTTCGACCACTGGTTCAGCCATCGCGGCCAGGGCAACTACTTCGACAATGAATTCAACGACGACGGCGTCCGACGCAAGGTCCCGGGCTATTACACCACGGCTGTCACCGAGCACGCCATCGAGTGGCTGCGCAAACCGCACGACCGCCCGTTCCTCCTGATCCTCGGCCAGAAGGCGCCGCACGGCGGCCCCATCCAGCCGGAGCCCCGCTTCGAACACGCACTCGACCACGTTGCCATTCCCCGACCCGCGAATGCGGACGACTACGCCTCGCCGGACAAACCCGCGTGGCTGAAGGAAAGCTATCCCACGTGGCACGGCCTCGGCGGACCACTCTACGGCCAGAAGGAATACGACCGCTTCGTCCGCGCCTACCTCACCACATTGCTCTCCGTCGACGAAAGCATCGGGCGCATCTACGAGACCCTGCAGACCGTCGGGCAACTCGACAACACGGTCATCGTCTTCACCAGCGACAACGGCTTCGTGCTCGGCGAACACGGTCGCGTGGACAAACGCACGGCCTACGAGGAAAGCCTCCGCATTCCGCTGCTGGTCCGATACCCGCCGCTCGCCCGTCCCGGAACCGTGGTCAGCAACCTCGTCACGTCCCTCGATCTCGCGCCGAGCCTCATCGACCTCGCGGGTGCCAAGCCCCTGCGGAACATCCACGGCAAATCGTGGAAACCACTGCTTGCCGGGAAGCGCGTCCGTTGGCGCGACGCCTTCCTGTACGAATACAATTTCGAGAAGCAGTTCCCGTACACGCCCAACGTCCGCGCCCTCCGCACCGATGGCTGGAAGTTCATCCGGTATCCCCACGGCGACGGTTCGCCGGATCGGTTCACGGCGGAACTCTACGACCTCGTGCGCGATCCGCTCGAACAGCACAACCTGATCGCCGACCCGCGCTTCGCCGCGCAGCGCCGACGCCTCGAGCGCGACATCGAGAAGCTCTCGCGCCGCATCGGACCCGACTCCATGCCGGTCTACGAGGGCATCACGAACGTGCTGCCCAAGTATTGAACGGACGGCCTACTTCAGCGGCATGCCGGGCTCGGGCTTGCCGTTGGTCGTGAGGACCTGGAAATGGTGCACGCCAGCGGCCAGCGGATGATCGCTGGTCCAGACGATGCGATGATCCGGGGTCACCTCGACCATGGAGATGCCCGTGTTGGCGGCGTGGCTGCCGACGACGGTGTTGCCGTTGGCGAGACGCTGCGAACCGCACGGATCCTTGAAGAGTCCGCCAACGTGTTCGTTGGTGACCTTCCACACGATCTCGCCGCGGCCGTTGAACTCGACGACCTTGTTGCCGTGGGTCAGGGAGACCAGCGTGTTGCCGCTGTCGAGCCGGATGGCCGTGAAGGGCCAGTTCTCCGCCGGGCGTCCGCCGAGCGGTTCGAGATCCGTGCGCAGCACGTTCACCACCTTGCCCTCCGGCGAATATTCCTTCACGGCGAACGCCAGCAGGTGGGGGACGAGGTAGTTGCCGTTGCGCAACTGCCGCGCCATGCGCGTCTGCATGTGGACGTTGTCCGTCTCCGGTTGCAGCGGCACCTCGAGCACGATGGCTCCGGTACGGTTCACCTCCAGCAACCGCGGCCGCTTGCCCAACTCCGTGATGAGCGTGTTCCCGTTGTAGAGACGCTGTGCCGTGCTCAACTCGCCGTTCTCCGGACTCAACCGGTAGGTGAAGACCACCTGCTTGTCCCGGGTCACCTCCTCCACCCGATCCGAGAACGCCAGCAGCACATTGCCATCCGGCAACACGAATCCGTCCCGGGATCCCCCGCGGTATTCCCACGACGGTTTCCCGTCCTCGCCGATGATCGCGGTCTTGCCGCCCATCACGAGGTACGAGTGCCGGATCGTCGATGGCACGGGGTCTGCCGCCTGCACCGAAACAAGGCCCAGGACACAAAGACCCCAACAACCTGCGGAGAACTTCTGGAACATGCGTCGACAATCCCCAAGTCCCGCGGAGGTGTCACGTCATGGTTTCCGTCAGCAATCCATCCCATCAACACCAAGAGTCCTTCGCTTGCATCCCAACTCCGGCTTCGCGACGTTCGCGTTGCTTTGCGCGCACTCCTCCGCCAGCTGATCGTTGGAAGCGCCGTCCTGTTTGCCGGGGCGGCGACTGCGGGCACACCCGCGTCGGCACCGGCGACGGAATCACCGGAGATGCAGAAGTGGTGGGGGCCGCTGTTCACGGAGTTTGACCTCACGCTCCAGATCGGTTCGGGAACCGAAGCCCTCGGCCCCATCTGGGGCTCGAAGGAATCCGATGGCGTCTCCACCTGGCGGATCTCGCCGCTCTTCAGTCGCGAGACCGAACCCCAGCTCGACCGCGCCGAGTGGGAGTTCGTCTACCCGTTCGTGAGCTACGACCGCTTCGGCACGGAGTGGAAGGTCCAGTTCCTGCAAATGCTCCACTTCTCGGGCGGCTCGACGCTCGACGGCGACGTGAAGAAACGGCAGACCCTCTTCCCGTTCTATTTCCGGCAGGAATCCCCCGGCGGCACCAACGACTACCTCGCTGTCGCCCCGTTCTACGGCCACATCCGCAACCGACTGTTCCGCGACGAAGTCCGCTTCGCCCTCTTCCCGCTCTGGCTGGAGACGCGCAAGCGCGAGGTGGTCACCCGGAATTACCTCGCCCCGTTCTTCCACGTGCGCCGGGGCGGCGGGGTCGAAGGGTGGCAGCTCTGGCCGGTGGTTGGTGCCGAGAGCAAGCCCCAGACCTACCGCACCAATGTCATCGAGGAACTCGAACTGGTTCCTGGACACGAGCGACGGTTCTTCGCCTGGCCATTCTACTTCAGCGAACGCAGCGGCCTGGGCGGCCCCAATCCGACCACCAACCTCTTCCTGTTTCCAACCCACCTCCGCACGCGCTCGGTCGAGATGGACCACACCTGGTGGCTCTTCTTCAGCCATCGCACCAACCGGGTGAAGCAGTTCGAGGAATGGGCGTACCCGTGGCCGTTCCTCGGGCGCTCGCGCGGCCCCGGCAAACACTCCGATCGGCTCTTTCCGCTGTGGGGCAAGGCCACGAACGCGACGCAGCAAAGCGACTTCCTGGCGTGGCCTTTCTACATCCACAAACGCTCCACCACCCCGACCTTCGAACGGGAGCGCTACCGTTTCCTCTACTTCGGGTACAGCGACCTGCGCGAAGAGGATCGCACCACGGGACGCGCCCTGCGTCGTCGGGATCTGTGGCCGCTGTTCACGTGGCGAAAGGACCGTGAAGGACGCGAACGCCTGCAGGTGCTGGCCCCCGTCGAACCCGTGTTCCCCTCGAACAAGACCATCGACCGGCTCTACAGCCCTGTCTGGGCCGTCTGGCGGTCGGAGTCCAACGAAGGGACGCACGCCCGGTCCCAATCCCTGTTGTGGAACCTCTGGAGGCGCGACCAGGACCGCGACTACTCGCGCACCGGAGCCCTGTTCGGTCTCGTGCAGACGGAGCACACGCCCGGCCGACGCACCTGGCGCATCCTCGGCCTGGGGCCGCGGCAACAACGCCCGGCACGGGCTTCCACCGCGTCGACACCCCTGGCTCCACCCCGGGCCTTCCTGACCCTGGCATCGAAGGACGGCCCTCATTGATCAACCTCGCGACCCGCGGCCGACCGTAAAAATCGTCCGTCGACATTCCCGTCGCTGAACCCATTCTTCCCGCGTCACTGACATGTTTCGAGATCTCGGCCAGATGCTTCTGTTGCTCGGCAACACCGTGCGGGGAATCCCGCAGGCGTTCCGACGTCGGCGTGCGGTGGGGGAGCAACTCTACGAGATCGGCAATGCCAGCCTGTTCATGGCCTGCATGCTCTCGTTCTTCATCGGAGGCGTGCTCGCGCTGCAGGGAGGCGCGGTCCTGGTGCATCGTGGCCTTGGCTCACAGGTCGGCGGACTGGTCGGGCTCTCCATGTGCAAGGAACTCGCGCCGGTCATGATGGCCATCCTCATCGCCGGACGCATCGGCTCCGCGATGGCCGCCGAACTGGGGTCCATGCAGGCCTACCAGGAGGTCGACGCCCTCCGGACGATGAACATCCATCCGATCCGGTACCTCGTCCTTCCCCGGCTCATCGCGATCGCCATCGCCCTCCCCGCCCTCGTCATCTTCTCCAACATCGTCGGATGGCTCGGGGGCGCATTCATCGCCTCCTTCAATCCCGACATCGCCGTTCCCTACGCCACCTTCATGGCGAGCCTGAAGGACATGGTCCGGATGCGCGACATCCTCCATGGCCTGCTGAAATCCTTCGTCTTCGCCATCGCCATCGGGACCATCTCCTGCCACCACGGCCTGCAGACCCGCGGCGGTCCCCGCGGTGTCGGACGCTCGGTCACCAAGGCCGTCACGAACTCCATCGTGCTGGTGCTTCTCCTCGACTACATCCTCACCCGGATCCTCCTGCCCTTCGACGCATGAACGATCCCGAGCCCATTCAATCCCAAGCCACCGGCGGCCTCCCCATTTCCGTCCGCGGCCTCCACATGAGCTTCGGCGCGCAGGAAGTCCTCCGCGGCATCGACCTCGAAATCAAGGCCGGTGAACTCTTCGTCCTGATGGGACCGTCCGGTTCCGGAAAGTCGGTCTTCCTCCGCCAATTGATCGGACTCGAACAGCCGACCACCGGCGAGGTCCTCGTCGATGGCCAGTCGGTCACCGACGAAACCCGCCATCGCGCGCGCATGGCCATGGTCTTCCAGAGCGGTGGCCTGTTGAACTCGCTGACGGTCGCGGAGAACGTCGGACTTTACCTTCGCGAACACCGTCTGCGTCCACCGTCAGAGATCGCCCGGATCGTTTCGGAGAAGCTCCGGTTGGTGCAATTGCCCGACGACACCAGCGAGAAGTATCCGCCGGAACTCTCCGGTGGCATGCGCAAACGCGTGGCCATCGCCCGCGCCCTGACCATGGACCCGCAACTGGTGCTGTTCGATGAACCGACTTCGGAGCTCGATCCGCTCGTCGCGCTCACCGTCGGCCGCGAGATCCTCCGCCTCAATCGTCAGACCCAGGCGACCACCGTGGTCGTCACCCACGACCGGGACCTCGCGTTCGGCATCGCCCACCGCGTCGCGTTCCTGGCGGAAGGCCGGATCCAGGCCCTGGGAACCCCGACGGAGATGCGCGCCAATCCCCTCCCCCTGCTCCAGCAATTCCTTGCTGCCGATTTCACCCCGCAATGATTCCCACCCATGAAGAACTCCCTTGAAACCCGCCTCGGCATGTTCGGAGCCCTCGTCGCCGTGGGAGCCGTCTGCCTGCTTGAACTCGGTGGCGGCCTGAGCTGGTTCAAATCCGGCCGCACCGTCCGCGCCCGCTTCAACAGCATCCAGGACCTCAAGGTCGGCGACCCCGTGAAACTCGCTGGCGTCCCCGTCGGCCGGGTCTCGCGCATCGAACTCGTCGCCGACAAGGTCGAGGTGACGCTCAACCTGGAATCGCAGGCCCAGATCCACACGGACTCCACCGCCATCATCAAGTTCGCGGGAATGATGGGACAGAACTTCGTCTCCCTCGACTTCGGCACGCCCGCCGCTCCGTTGGTCACCGCCGACGCGCTCCTCCAGACCCGCGAGCAGCCAGACTTGGCCACGCTGATGGAAAAGCTCCAGGGCGTCGCCGATGGCGTCCAGACCATGACCAAATCCTTCAGCGGCGAGGAATTCTCCAAGCTGCTCGGGCCGCTCACCGACCTCGTGAAGGACAACAACCCGCGCATCACCTCCATCCTCACGAACGCGCAGGCCATCACCGCACAGGTCGCCTCCGGTCAAGGCACCCTCGGTCGCCTCCTCTTCGAGGATTCCCTCCATCGCACCGCCATGTCGATGGGCACGAACCTCAACGATCTCGCGGGCGACGCCAAACTCCTCCTCGCCGACACCCGTGGCCTCGTCGGTGACACCCGTAAGGTGGTCGCCGGGATCGATCGCGGCGAAGGCTCTGTTGGAAAGCTCCTCAAGGACGACACCATGGCCAAGGATCTCACGGCGGCCACGACCTCACTGAAGGAGATCCTCCAGAAGATCAACTCGGGCCAGGGCAGCGTCGGCAAGCTCGTCAACGACGAGGCCTTCCTGCGCAACATCAAGATGACCCTCCAGAAGGTCGACAAGGCCACCGAAGGCCTGGAAGACACCGGCCCCCTGCAGGTGCTGGGCACGGCGGTCCAGAGCCTGTTCTGAGTTGGGGCATTGGCCCCGCCCATGCCTCCTGTGGGTGTGGGATCGGGGCGGCGATGTCCTCATCGCCCCGGAAACAACTTCGAACCGGCGCCGAAGACGTCGCCACCCCGTTTCGTGCGGGAGGCTGTGTCCAGATGCGCCCGAATCCTCAAATTCAGGCACCCCGCTCCGAAGAAGCAAGAAACGCCGCCCATCCTTGCGGACAGGCGGCGTTTCGACCCAAACGACCCTAACCTATGTCAGGCCACTCAGCCCGACGGGTTCTTTACAAAGCCAGTTCAATGCCAAGGACCAAACACGAGATTAAATCGCAGGAATATTTTGCGACCTACGGATTCTTCCAATCCCACCCCAAAAAAGGGTCAGCCAAACGGGTCCCGGCACAGGCCTAACCCAAGGCCGCCAGCGCCACCCGCAGCTCGTCGTCGGTATTGTAGAAGTGCGGCGAGAACCGCACCACCGCCTGCCCATCAGGCAGCTTTCGCACCGAGGCGGTCACCCCGGCTGCCTTCAATCGCCGCAGCAGCTCCAGCGATTCCACATCGGGCCTGAAGAATGACAACACCCCGCCCACATTCTCGATGGGCGGTTCCGGCTGGAGCACCGTGAATCCACGCCCCACCAGTTCCGCAGAAACCCAGGACCGCTTGCGCATCAGTTCCGCCCCGATCTTCGCCACGCCTACTTCCTCGAGCAGTTCCATCGCGGCCTTGAACCCGGCCAGGCCCACCAGATTGTGCGAGCCCGCCTCGTAGCGCCGTGCGTCCGGCTTGAACTTCAGTTCCTCCTGCGTGAGGAAGTCCGGGCAATCCAGGTTGTGCCACCCGTGCACGATCGGTTGCAGGCGCGCCTGCACATCCCGCCGCACGTACATCAAGCCGGCCGCACACGGCCCCATCATCCACTTGTGGGAATCCGCCGCCAGCAGGTCGACGTGCTCCACGGAAAGCGGAAACGCACCCAACGTCTGGATGGCGTCCACGCAGAACAGGATGCGGCGCGCGCGCAGGTATTTTCCAATGGCATCCACGTTGATGCGCCAGCCAGCGAGGTAATGGGCACTGGCGAGGCTCACCAATTTGGTCTGCTCATCCACCTGCCCCTGGACGTCGATCGCCCGGACCTTGCCCAACTCCCGGACATTGATGAAGCGCACCTCCACGCCCCGCGAGGCCAACGCCATCCACGGGTACACGTTCGAGGGATAGCAGTCGTAGTAGACCAGGATGTTGTCGCCCTTCCGCCACGGCAACCCCGCCGCCAGATACGACAACGCCAGCGAGGTGGGGCCCACCAACGCGATTTCCTCGGGCTGCGCACCGATCAGGCGTGCGGCGCACGCACGCGTGCCCGCAATCAGTTCACCGCAGGTTTCCACCTCCTGCTCACTGGTCTGGCAGGCCAGCGCGTACTGCGACATGGCCTCGGCCACGCGTCGCGGGAGCGGGGCCACCCCGGCGTGCGCCAGGAAGGGCCCCTTCGTAACCACCGGGAACTCGTGCCGGCGCAGGGACTCGTCCCCGTGGATCTGTGCAATCGTCATTTCGGATCAGCGATAGGGTTGGTGGAGCTTCACGGAATCCACCTTGCGGACCCGCAGGTTGAGCATCTCGACTCCGACGGCGAAGGCCATCGCGAAGTAGACGTATCCCTTGCTGATGTGCTGATGGAAGCCCTCCGCCAGCAACAGCGTCCCGATCAGGATCAGGAATGAAAGCGCCAGCATCTTGACCGTCGGATGCCGTTCCACGAACCCGCCGATCTGGTTCACGAAGACCAACATCACGATCATCGCCAGCACCACGGCGGTGACCATCACCGGCACGTCCTTCGCCATCCCGACCGCTGTGATCACCGAATCCAGCGAGAACACAATGTCGAGCAGCAGGATCTGGACAACCGTCGCCAACAGACTCGGAGCCACGCCCGGCGTCTTGCCGCCATCGGCCCCTTCCAGCTTCTCGTGGATCTCCTTCACGGATTTCCAGACCAGGAAGAGTCCCCCGATGGCCAGCACCAGGTCCTTCCCGGTGTTGGGCAGTTCCAAGCCTGCGATCGAAAACTCCCAGAGCTTGTTCTTCAGGCTCATCACCCAACTGATCGAGAGCAGCAGCAGGATCCGCGTGATCAGGGCCAGTCCCAGCCCGATCTGCCGGGCCTTCGCCTGTTGGTGCGGCGGCAGCTTGCCCGACAGGATCGAGATGAAGATCAGGTTGTCGATCCCAAGGACGATTTCCAGAATCGTCAGCGTCAGCAGGCTCATCCAGGCCTCCGGACGCGCCATCCATTCAGTCCAAAGCGTCATTGCCGTCCAGCCTAGCCATCGTCCGGCAGACGACCAGAGAAAGGATGTACCCGGGTTTCCACGCTTCCATCCTGCCCCCCGGCGGTTGTTGACTGGACTTCATGCGGCTCACGCACGGCATTCATCTCGCTTACTGCACCAACATCCATCGCGGCGAATCCTGGCCCGAGACCTTCGCCGCCCTCGAAAAGCACACCCTCGCCGTCCGCAAGCGCGTCTGCCCCGACAAACCCTACGCCATCGGGCTCCGCCTTTCCGACGCCGCCTCCCGCGAACTCGCCCATCCGCAGACCCTCGCCGCCTTCAAACGCTGGCTGAAGGCCCACGACAGCTACGTCTTCACGATCAATGGCTTTCCCTTCGGCCGCTTCCACGGCACCCGCGTCAAGGAACAGGTCTATGCCCCCGACTGGACCCAACCCGAACGCCTCGCCTACACCCGCCGCCTCTTCGAGATCCTCACCGAACTGCTCCCGGAGGACCGGGATGTCGACGGCTCGGTCAGCACGGTCCCCGTTTCCTTCAAGGGTTTCCGGCTCGACGAACGAGCCGAACGCACGGCACGCGAGAACCTGTGGTCCTGCGTGGATTTCCTCGAACAACTCTCCCGCAAGTCGGGTCACCGGCTCCACCTCGGCCTCGAACCCGAACCCTGTTGCCACCTCGAAACCACCTACGAGACCGTCCGCTTCTTCGAACGTCTGCGGGCGGACCGCCCCGGGGATCTCCGCCTCGAAGATCATCTCGGCGTGAATTACGACTGCTGCCACCTCGCCATCGAATTCGAGTCGCCGGCCGAAGCGCTCGCCCGACTCCATCGCGCGCGGATCCTCATTTCGAAGATCCATCTCAGCAACGCCCTCCGCGTCCACCCCACCCCCGAGGCCCGCGAAGCCCTCCGCCCGTTCATTGATACCGTGTACTTCCATCAGGTCATCGAACGGCGCGCCGACGGCGAGATCATCCGGTATACGGATCTCGACGAAGCCCTCACCACTTCGATCGACGGGCCGCAGATGGACGTGGAATGGCGGATCCATTTCCATATCCCCCTGCATGCCGCCCCCGGCGGTGTCTTCGCCACCACGGCGGATCACGTCACGGGAGTCCTCGAAGAGATCCGACGCCACCCGACCTTGTGCCGTCATTTCGAGATGGAGACCTACACGTGGGAAGTCCTGCCCGCGGCGCTCAAGCAGCACGCCGTCGTTGACCAACTCGCCGCCGAGTACACGTGGACGCTCGCCGAACTCGCCAAGCGCGGGATCGTCCCCCGCTGACCGTCCCCCCAAACGTAGTCGTCGACCTCAGGAGGCGATCTCCTCCCAACCACTGCCGCGTGACCTCGTCAGCGCCCCACCCAGCGTAACCAATGATTCGGTAACCCGGGTTCCGGTCCTCCTTAGTAAAGGAGTGGCTGGAGTAGCCATCGTTCCGAGTCATGAAAGCGTTGTCCCATCTCCGATCCTTTGCCGCCACCTGCGCGCTGGTCGCCCTGAACACCCTGGCCCTCGGCCAGGAATTCTTCCCACCTCCCGACGAAGCCCCCGAGGACCCGCCGCGCTTCGCCCTGATCGTTCCCGGCGACCTCCGCATCCCCGTCTGCGGCGTGAAGGAAGTGGTCGTTCACTACCCGGCGCCGTTGCTTCGAACCGCCTGCGCCACACCAGCCCGCGTCCTCTGCGATCCTCCCTCCGGATCCATGTTGCCCATCGGCAGGAATGTCGTGACGTGCAGCGTCGCCACCGATTGCGGCGAACGCGCCACCCGCACCTTCATCATTGAGGTTGTCGAGGACACCTCGGCACCCGTCCTCGTCTGTCCATCGGACATCCGGGTGTTCACCACGGATGCCGCCGGCATCCGCGTCGATTACCCCCTTCCCGAGGTTCGAGACGACGCCGACAACGCTGTCCAGGTGAGCTACGACCCGCCCTCGGGCAGTCTGTTTCCCATCGGCGACACCCGCGTCACCTGTCAGGCCAAGGACGCCTGCGGGAACCGGACCACATGCGTCTTCACGGTGAACGTCGCGACTTCCCGACTGAACATCCGCCCCATCCTCCTCACGGATCCGACCGGAGGCCCCGCCCGCCCGGGCATATCCGTCGCCCCGCTCGGTCTCGACGGCCTCGAAACCGCCGCCAGCCTCGACGGCGACTGGGAGCCCATCGGTGCCGACGGCTTTGTCGCAGCGACTGACGACGGAGGCTCCCGCTTCTATCGGCCGCCCACGCTGGGAGGTGTGAAAACGACACCCCAAGGCGAGATTGCCTACACCGAAGTGGGACTCCTCGCGGCCTATTCCAACCCGGGGATCGATCCGGCCCGGGGCGTCGAGGATGCGTCCAACAGCCTCGCCACCCGTCTCCTGTCGGGCGACTCCGGAAACACCACTTCGAACCTGTGGTCGGGTGTCCTGAACCTGCCCTTCAGATTCCACCTCTTCGGCCGGCCCTACCAACAGTTCCGCGTCAGCAAGCACGGTCTCGTCAGCTTCTCGACAAACATCGTCAACGGTCGGGAAGGCCTTGCCTATTTCGAGTTCACCCAGGCCCAGGTCACCAACCGCACGGCCCACACGCTTCCCCTCTGGAACCGGGGCTTCACGATCGACAACACCATCTTCGGATTCGCCGGACGCTACGTCACCCAGGACGCCACCGACGGTGTGTGGGCACGCGTCCATGGGACCGCTCCCAAGCGCCAGGTCTGGATCGTCTTCCGCCATGCCAAGGACGTCCACGGAAAGACCACCACGGCCGTCGTCCTTGAAGAGACCTCCAATCGGGTGCTCCTGATGGACATGGACACCACGTCCGGCGGCAACACCAACTGCTGGATGATTGCCGGGATCCAGGGCGAAGCCAACAGCACCCGCGAAACCCGTCAGGTGCCCGCCTCACCCAACATGAGGCTCGCTTCCTCGAATGATTCCCTCGCCGACAACGGGTGCTATCTCTTCCAACCCTACGCCTTGAACGGACCCATCCGCGGCCAAGCCGCCCCGGGCCTCATGGCGTCCACGAACCTCGACCTGCTCATCTCCGAACGTCTCCGGCAGTTCAATGTCCCCGGGATGACCGTCGCCATCAGCCGCAACGGTCGGCTCATCTTCAACAAGTCCTACGGGTACGCGAACGTCGAATTGCGGCAACCCATGCAGCCCTACCACCGCGCCTGCATCGGCAGTGTCTCCAAGGTCGTTGCCGCCATCGGCATCGAGAAGCTCATCGACCAAAACCGCATCGTGAGTCTCGACGACTGGGCGTACGCTCCCAACCGCCTCGGCAAGTCCTGGTTCTGGGCCGGCGTCAACCAGGGTCTGTCCAACAACATCCACCAGAACTTCGGCAGCAACAATTTCCTCACCACACTCTCCAACATCACGGTCCGCCACCTCCTCAGCCACACCGCTGCGCTCAGCAACACCAATGACGACGTCGGTGCGGCCAACGCCTACGCCGGGGGCGACTACACCCAACTCACCCCGCAACAGCAGGTCCGATGGTTCTTCGCGACCCAATCCCTCCTCACCAATGGCGTCGCCCGTCTCCGCCGCTACTCCAACCCATCCTTCAAGCATATTGGCGTCCTCATCGAGGAGGTCGCTGGCCAGAGGTTCGAAAACTGGATGATGGCCAACGTCATGGTGCCCGCCGGCGTTCATCATGCCCGACTCATGCGCGTCGAGGAATCCGACGAAACCTGGCGCGATGCCCGGCGCTACCACAGCTATTCATCCGGCAACCCATGGGCCCGCTCCCGCATCGATGGCATCGTCGGACCACCCGCATACGGGGACGCCATCTACGCCAACGCCGCCGATGGTGCCGCGGGATCCTGGACCGCCTCCGCCGCCGACCTCGTACGACTCATGGCCGCCATGGATGGCCTCCCGAACCATCCCGACATCCTTCCACCCGAGCGCTTCAACGAATTGGAACAGGTCGCCTTTCCAAGCGTGTCCGCCTCCCAGGCCATCGGATGGGATTCCATCTCCTCGACCAGCTCCTGGGTCTCGAAGAACGGGGACATCGGGTATGGTTCCGCCCAACTGATCCGTTCCACGACGCCCGACCGCCTTACGGTGGCGGTGGTCGCCAACATCGGGAACAGCCCGGTCAGCCAACTGGCGCGGGACCTCATGACCATCGTTCGCGCGGTGCCGAACGTCAGCCCGTTCTACGACCTGTTCCCGGCGCAGCTGGTGAACAATTCTCCCTGAAGGCCTGCGGCTGCCCGCGGCGGGGGGCGACCTCCACGTCACCCGCTCCCCCGGAGTTCATCCCCGCGGCGATGAGGACATCGCCTCCCCGAACCCATACCGGGACGGGGGGCGGTGGCGAGATGCGCTCCTCTTTCAGGGGCGCATCTTGACACTGCCCCCTTTGGAAAGGATTCGGGGCGGCGATGTCCTCATCGCCATTGGGAATGGCTTTGAATCGGCGACGAGGACGTCGCCACCCCGTCGCAATGGGGGGGCGGTGGCGAGATGCGCTCCTCTTTCAGGATCGCGATTGCCCGGCGTCGACAAACACCCGACGCTCGGGCATTCGCGCGATGAGCCAAGAATCCCGTCCCTCCCAGCCCCCGAAGGAGAACATCCTCGTCAATCTGGTCTGCAACGTCTTCCTGCCCGGGCTGCTGCTCGACAAGCTGAGCAAGGCCTCGATGCTGGGGCCGGTGTGGGGGTTGGTCATCGCCCTGTCCATCCCCCTCGGTTACGGCATCTGGGATTTCGCCCGCCGCCGGGTCTGGAACGTCTTCTCGATCCTGGGGCTTGTCTCCGTCGCCATGACCGGCGTTCTGGGCTTGCTCAAGACGGACCCCTTCTGGTTTGCCGTGAAGGAAGCCGCCATTCCGTCCCTGCTGGCGATTGCGATCCCGGTGTCGCTCCGCACGAAACAACCCCTGATCCGAACCCTGCTCTTCAACGAACAGATCCTGGACACCGCGCTGATCAACCGGTCTCTCGACGAACGCAAGACGCACCCGGAGTTCGAACGGCTCATGGTCAGTTCCAGCTGGATCCTGGCCGCCTCGTTCCTGGGTTCGGCGGTCCTGAACTTTGTCCTCGCCCGCTGGATGCTCACCGCCGCCCCCGGCACCGACGAATTCAACACGCAGCTCGGCCGCATGAACTGGATGAGCTGGCCGGTGATCTTCGTCCCCTCCATGGGCGTCATGGTCTACGCCCTCCTGCGCTTGGTGAAAGGCCTCGAACGGATCACCGGCCTCAAGGGCGAGGAACTCTTCGCGAACAAGCCCCAGCCGAAGACGAACGGGTAGGAGGATGGGCGGGCACTCGAGTGGGACCAGATGAGCGGGCCGGCATACGTCCCATGTGTCCCCTAAGTCCCATCCGTCCCATCACCCGCCGAGATACGCGCTTCTCACCTTCGGGTTCGCCAGAAGTGCCGCCGAGTTGTCCGAGAGGGTGATCTTCCCGGTCTCCAGGACGTAGCCGCGGGCGCTCACGCGCAAGGCCAGATTCGCGTTCTGTTCCACCAACAGGATCGTGAGCCCGTGGTCGCGGTTGATCTTCACGATCTGCTCGAAGATGGACTTCACCAGCAGGGGCGCGATCCCCAGCGAGGGCTCATCCAGCATCAGGAAGCGCGGCTTGCTCATCAGCGCCCGTCCGATCGCCAGCATCTGCTGCTCGCCTCCGGACAACGTTCCGGAGATCTGCTTTTCGCGCTCCTTGAGCCGCGGAAACACCGAGAAGACATACTCCAGTTCCCGGGCGATCACCGCCTTGTCCTTCTGGAGATACGCCCCCATCTGGAGGTTCTCCATCACCGTCAGGTTCGCGAAGACCATCCGACCCTCGGGCACGTGCGCCATCCCGAGCTTCACGATCTCATGCGCCGGCATCGAGGTGATCGGACGTCCATGGAACATCACCTGTCCTGACCGCGCCCGGATCAGTCCGGACACCGCGCGCAAGGTGGTGCTCTTCCCGGCACCGTTCGCGCCGATCAGGGTGACGATCTCGCCCTGCTTCACCGAAAAGGAAATCCCATGGAGCGCCTCAATCGCCCCGTAGCCCACCTTCAGATCGACGACTTCGAGCATGGCGTTCACTCCGGTAAGGCGTGTTCCTCGCCCAGGTAGGCCTCGATGACCTTCGGATTGCGACGCACCTCGACGGGTGTGCCCTCGGCAATCTTCGTGCCGTGATCGAGCACATGGATGCGCTCACAAAGATCCATCACCAACTGCATGTCGTGTTCCACCAGCAGGACGGCAATCTGGAACCGGTCGCGGATCTCACGGATCAACCGCGCGAGTTCCAGCTTCTCCGTCGGGTTCATGCCCGCCGCCGGCTCATCCAGCAAGAGGAGCTTCGGTTTGGTCGCCAGCGCCCGGACAATCTCCAACCGTCGCTGGTCGCCATAGGACAACGACGTCGCCATCTCGTCGCGAACCACGTCCAACCGGAAGATCGAGAGCAACTCCAGCGCCTGCTTCTCCACCACCTGCTCATCCCGCAGGAAAGCCCCGCCTCGCCAAAGCGAATTCCAGATGCCTTGCGTCCGGTGCACCTGCATCGCCGCACGCACGTTGTCGACGACGCTCAGCGACTTGAACAACCGGATGTTCTGGAACGTTCGGGCGATCCCACCGCGCGTGAGTTCATAGGGCCTCAATCCCGCCGACGGTTCGCCCGCGAACGAGATCCTGCCTTCGGTCGGCTGATAGACGCCGGTGGTCAGGTTGAACACGGTGGTCTTCCCGGCTCCGTTGGGGCCGATCAACCCCGCCAACTCGGTGGGACCCACCGCCAGCGAAACAGCCGAGACGGCCGTCAGGCCGCCGAAGCGGATCGTCACCTTGTCGAACTCGAGGATCGGGCTCATGCGGTCACCGCCCCCTTCTTGCGCTTCCAGGTGAACAACCCCTGCGGCCGGAGCATCATCAGCGCGATCAGCAGGATCGCGTACAGCAACGGCCGGGTTTCCCCGATCCATTTCAGGCTCGGCGAGGCACTCGAAAGCATCCGCAAACCCTCCGGCAACAGGGTCAGCAATACCGCCGCGATGATCACGCCCACCGTCCGGCCCATGCCGCCCACGATCACCATGACCACGATCTCGATGCTCTTGTTGAAGTCGAAACCCTTGGGGTTGATCGTCAGCGTGAAGTGCCCGGAAAGCCCACCGGCGATCCCCGCGAAGAACGCGCCCGTCACGAACGCCACGATCTTGTACCGGGTGGTGTTCATTCCCATGGCTTCAGCGGCGACCTCGTCGTCATGCGTGGCCAGGAATCCACGACCGTAGGTGGAGTTCACCAGCGCGGTGACCACGTAGACGGTCAGCGCCGCCGCAGCGAACGACCAGAACAGGTTGGTCCGCGCCGGAATGCCGTTCAAGCCGAGCGCTCCTCCCAGCGATTCAATGTTCCGGAAGATGACCGCGATGATCTGTCCGAACCCCAGCGTCACGATCGCGAGGTAGTCCCCCTTCAATCGCAGCGACGGTGCCCCAACCAGCAGTCCCGCCAGAGCCGCCACCAGACCCGCAGCCCCCAGCGCCACCAGAAACCACAATTGCTCCACCCAGAACCCCGCTCCCGCGGGCAGCAGCTTGGGACCGGCGAACAACGTCAGCGCCGCCGCCGTGTAGGCACCCACCCCCATGAATCCCGCATGGCCCAGGCTGAACTGGCCCGTGTGGCCGTTGATCAGGTTCAGGCTCACCGCAAGGATCACGTTGATCCCGATCCGCGTCAGGATGTCGACGAAGTACGGATCGAGTCGGTCCTGCGCCCAGCCCAACCCGAGGCTGAGGACCGCCGCCACCAGGAACCATCGTCGTGCGCCGGGATGCTTCATCACACTTTCTCCGCCTGCACACGCCCCAGAAGACCCGCCGGCTTGAACAGCAGGATCAGGATCAACAGCACGAAGGCGATCGCCTCCGTCCACGTGGACCAGCGCGACCCCTTCACGAGCGTCTCAATCACCCCCAGCAACAGCCCACCCAAGGCCGCTCCGGTGATGTTGCCGATGCCACCCAGCACGGCCGCAACGAACGCCGTCAGTCCGGGTGCGACCCCCATGAAGGGTTCGATCCTCGGAAACTTGTACGCCCAGAGGAATCCACCGGCCGCGGCGAGGGCAGAACCCAGACCGAACGTGAAGCTGATGATCCAATCGATGTTGATCCCCATCAGCGACGCGGCCTGCGGATTGAACGCCACCGCGCGCATGGCCGTGCCCACCTTGGTCTTCAGCACGATGTATTCCAGCGCCCCCAACAGGCAGAGCGTGAACCCCAGCACCACCAGATCCTTGCTCGATACCACCACCCCACCGACCTGGAACGTGGTCGCCGGGAGCGTGTCAGGAAACGGCTGCGGATTGGTTCCGAACACCAGTTGCCCGACGTTCTGCAAAAGCATCGACACGCCGATCGCCGTGATCAGCACCGTCAGCTTCGATCGCGAACGCAGCGGCTTGTACGCCAGTCGTTCAATCAGGATCCCCAGCAGCGCGCATCCGACCATCGAAGCCGCCATCACCCCAAGGCCACCCGCCCATGAGGTACCTCCGAGCACCTTGCCCGAGTAAAACCCCACAAACGATCCCACCATGAACACGTCCGAGTGCGCGAAATTGATGAAGCGCAGGACGCCGTACACCAGCGTGTAGCCGATCGCGATCAGCGCGTACATCGCGCCGACGGAGAGCCCGTTGATGATCTGCTGGATGAACTCGGACATCACGGGTTCACCGTTTCGGTGTACACGAACTTGCCGCCCTTGATCCCGATGATCACCGCCGACTTCTCGGCGTTGCGCTGGGCATTCAGGGTCATCTTGCCGGTGACACCGTCAAAGTCCTTCGTCGCCGCCAACACCGGACGGATCTTTTCCGGCTCCGCTGAACCCGCCCGCTTGATCGCGTCCGACAGCAGCAACGCCGAATCGTATCCCAGCGCCGCCATGGCGTCCGGCTTCGCCCCGAACTTCGCCTCGTAGGCCTTCACGAACTCCTTCGCCCGGGGCGAATCCTGATCCGGCGAGAAGTGGGTCGAGAAGTAACACCCTTCCAACGCGGCCGCAGCGCCAGGCCCCTGCAACAGTTCCGGGGCTTCCCATCCGTCACCGCCGAACAACGGGACCGTGATCCCGAGTTCCCGGGCCTGCATCACGATCAGCGTCACCTGTCCGTAGTACGCGGGAACGAAGATGGCATCCGGTGCCGCCGACTTGATCGCGGTCAGCTGGGCTTTGAAGTCCTTGTCATCCTTCGTGAATTTCTGCTCGGCGACGACCGTGCCGCCGTCGGCCACGAAGCGTTCCTTGAAGAACGTGCCCAAGCCCACCGAGTAGGGCGCGCCCACGTCGGTCAACACGGCGACCTTCTTGGCCTTGAGCGTATTCGCGGCGAACTTCGCCATCACAGTTCCCTGGAACGGATCCACGAAGCACACCCGGAAGATGTAGTCCCCCATCTCCGTGACCTTGGGGTTGGTCGAGGAAGGCGAGATCTGCGGCACTTTGTACTGCTGGCAGATCGGCGCGGCCTCCAACGACCGGCCCGACGCCACCTCGCCGAGAACCGCCACCACCTGATCGCGGGAGATCAATTTCTTCACCGCCGTCGCCGATTCACCGTCCTTGGACTGGTTGTCCTCGGTGATCAGCTTGAACTGCTTGCCCAGCACCCCGCCCGCCGCGTTCAACTGCTCGATCGCGAGCACCGTGCCATTGTGCGACGACCGGCCAAACGCCGCCTCGCTCCCCGTCAGGGACGCAAATTCACCCACCGGAATCTCCGTACCCGTTCCTGCGCCGCCGCCCGACGGCTTGCACCCGACCGCCAGCAGGGCGGCCACCGCGACTCCAAGGAAAACCCGACGATGTACGGCAGTTGGAAGGCTCATGGTGACTCGTCAAAAACCAAAACTCAGGAAGGCCGAGGTGCTGTCCTGCCCACGCAGGCCGGACTGCGGGCGCACGTTACGTTCCGTGACATTCCGTTTCAACCGCCATCTCCCCTCCGATGCCTCAGGATCCCGTTTCCATTTTCTGGTTCCCAGAAATCGGCGGTGCATCCCAACTACCCCGCCGGGTGAGGGCACCCGGCCTTCAATCGTCTGGCTTCTGGCAACTCCCCCCACATGGAACGGGGTGGCGACGTCCTCGTCGCCGTTCTAAAGCCATTCCCAATGCGATGAGGACATCGCCGCCCCGAATCCTTTCCAAAAGGGGGCAGTGCCAAGATGCGCCCCCCCGCCCCCGTCCTCCGGAAATAACCCTTGCCAATGACGGAGAACGGCCGAATTTGAGCGCCACCATGAAGAAACTCTTCGCTGTTGTTGCCTCCCTCTTCGTCGCGGTTGCCGCCTACGCCGGTGAATTCCCCGACATCAGCGTCAAGGAAGTGAAGGCCCTCGTTGCTTCCAAGAAGGCTGTCCTCGTCGACGTCAACGGCACCCAGTCCTGGAAGAAGGGACACGTCCCGGGCGCCTTGAACTTCGACGCCGTGGAGAAGGAATTCGCCAAGGCCCTCCCCGAAGACAAGAGCACCCTCATCGTCGCCTACTGCGGCGGCCCCCGCTGCAGCGCCTACAAGGCCGCCGCCGAAGCCGCTGAAAAGCTCGGCTACAAGAACGTGAAGCACATGTCCGCTGGCATCTCCGGCTGGACCGGTGCCGGCGAGAAGACCGAGGCAGGCAAGTAAGCCGGACTTCGGACCCACATCATCCCAGAACATGGGCGACCCTTGGGTCGCCCTTTTTCGTTCCCCCTCCGGCGTCAGGCCGCCATCACCGGCCCACGAATCCCGCCACCTTCGCCCGTAGGATCGATCGGATCGCCGCCTTCTCATCTTCCCCGAGGTAGCGGAACTCCGGATTTGCCCTACCCGACGCCAGAGCCGATTCCAGCCCGCGCAACACCCGTCCCCAGACCTCGGGGTCGAGCCCGGCGAACTGCGGCGTATGCACCAGGAAGCTGCACCGGTAGCGGAACAACCGCGTCTTGAGGTCGAAATCCTTCAATGACCGGCCTTCCACCACCACCCGGGCCTTCGCGAAGTCCGTCCGAAAGGCCTCGTCCCCCGGAACTCCCGCCGACGGCAGCGGCACTTCGTCGGCGAAGAGGAGGTAACGTACGAGCTCCCGGGCATCCTCCTCGACTGCGGACTGCGCGACGGCACTCAGGGTTCCCTTCCCTGAGGCGCGCAGTTCACGCACCCGATACTGCGCCCGCGCCATCCGGTTCACCCCACCCACCTGATGTTCATGGACGAGGTGTGGCAGCAGGTCGCTCGTGGACACCGGATAGCGGTTCCAGTCAAAGCGCTTTCCCGGTTCGAGCGGCGTCCACGTGATCTCTCCCTGGAACAGTTTTCCCATCCGGTTTCCAAGGTGCCCGTCCATCCCACCGTCCCCCGTCACATGCCAGCCGCCGAAGCGTTCGGCCAACGGCACGCCATGGCCTGAAATCTCCTTCCGAAAGCTGTCGAGGCTGCCGCCACCGGCCGCGGGGGCCACAGACTTCACCGCCAGGCCGGGAACATGAAACGTGTCCTCGTTCGCATGGCAGTTCATGCAGCGACGGGCGCGTTCGACCCGGATGTTTCCACCAGATCGGGGCACATCGAAGATGTAGAACACGGCTCCCAGCTCGGCATCGATCGTCGCCATCTCGATCTTCCCACCCGGCACCCACCCCAGGTACAGCTCGTCGTTGAAGTACAGCGCGCGCGGATTCGAGGGATTGATCAGGCTCAACTGCAGGCTGGTGTTCGAGAAGACCAGCATTTGGGATGACTCCGGAATCCCAAGCGCCTTGAGGAGGCTTTTGACGAACGCGAGTTCACTGCTGCGGTCCAGTTCAACACGGCCGCCTTCGAGTTCGTCCAACCGACGCGTGAACCGATCGGTGGGCACCCGATCAAAATAGCGATGCGCCTCCGCCGAGAGATCCGGCTCAAACTCCGCGGCGCCAGACGCAACCACCGCCATCAGCGTCAGCGCCAGTGCTCCCACCCAAGTCCCCGCTCGGTTCATTGCCACCACTCTCCTCCGGTTCCTCGACGACGCAAAGACTGTTGTCGCCGAGGGAGGCGTCCCGGTCGCATCTTGACTCTGCCCCCCATGAATCGGGGTGGCGACGTCCTCGTCGCCGTTCCAGAGCCTTTCTCAGGGCGATGAGGACATCGCCATGGGTCAGGAACAGGAAAGGCGACGAGGACATCGCCACCCCGTTCCGGATGGAAGCCGCGCGACGTCCGCTTGAATCACGAGCCCAGCAATGCCGAAACCTTGTCGCCGATCACCGGCGAGCGCATGAGCGACTCGCCCACGAGGATCGCTCCGGCACCACAGGCCCGCAGACGCTCCACGTCGGCCCGTGAATCAATGCCGCTCTCGGCCACGAGCAACCGATCCTGGGCCCCATCCGCCGTCCACAACCGCCGCGCCAACCGCTCGGTCGTGCCAAGATCTACGTGAAAGGTCTTCAGGTTCCGGTTGTTCACGCCCACCAGACGGGCACCCGCTGCCAACGCCCGCTCCAACTCGACCTCATCATGCACCTCGACCAATGCCGTCAGTCCCGCCGCATCCGCCAGCGCATGAAAATGTCGCAACTCATCGTCCGTCAGGATCGCCACGATGAGCAGGATCGCGTCCGCGCCCCACTCGATCGCTTCGAGGATCTGCCGTTCGTCGATGACGAAGTCCTTGCGCAGGAGCGGCAGGTTGACCGCCTTGCGGATGTCGCGAAGGTATTCGAGCGACCCCTGGAAGAAGTCCACGTCCGTCAGCACCGACAGGCAACTGGCACCCGCCGCCTCGTATTCGCGGGCGATTGCAACCGGATTGAAGTCCGGCCGGATCACACCCTTGCTCGGCGACGCCTTCTTCACTTCCGCAATCAACCCCACGGAACCGCGCCGAGGGGTTCGCAGGGCCGCCAGGAAATCGCGGACTCCGTCCCCGCGCTGCTGGATCGCCGCGCGCAACTGATGGGCCCCAACCGGCCCTGACGGCAACGCCGCCACTTCCAGACGCTTCCGGGCAACGATCGTATCGAGGATGTTCATGCTCGTAGTTCCCAAACGATGCCGACCGCTTCCCTATTCGTCGTCGTCCTTGAGGCCGGGGATGCGCTTGAGCGGGCAACCGGCCCGCAGCCATCCGTTCACGTAGGCATCGAGGGCGCCGTCCATCACGCCCTGCACGTCCGAGGTCTGCACGCCGGTGCGCAGGTCCTTCACCATCCGGTAGGGCTGGAAGACATAGCTGCGAATCTGGTTGCCCCAGCTCACGCTGCCCTTCTCACCGTAGAACTTCTCCATGTCCGCCTTCGCCTGATCCAGCTTCAGCGCGTACAGCTTGGCCTTCAGCATCGACATCGCTGTCGCTTCGTTCTGCGCCTGCGACCGTTCCTGCTGCGACGCCGCCACGATTCCGGTCGGGATGTGCGTCACACGCACCGCCGTTTCGACCTTGTTCACGTTCTGGCCGCCCTTGCCGCCGGACCGGAACGTGTCGCGCTTGATCTCACTGTCCGGGATCACGATGTCCGCGAGCGAAAGATCGTCCAACTCCGCCACCACGTCGATGGACGCGAAGCTCGTGTGCCGGCGCTTGTTCGAGTCGAACGGCGAAATGCGCACCAACCGGTGGACACCGCGTTCTGCCTTGGTGAATCCGTAGGCGTTCGGTCCCACGACCCGGAATGTCACCGATTTCAACCCGGCCGAATCGCCGGGCAAGGCATCCGTGACCTCCCACTTCCAACCGCGGGCATCGAACCATCGGCCGTACATCCGCGAGAGCATTTCGGCCCAATCCTGGGCCTCGGTACCACCGGCACCGGCCTGGATGCTGAAGATCGAGTTGCGGTTGTCGTGCGGTCCGGTCAGCAACACTTCCAGTTCGAACCGGTCGAGATCCCGGGTGAGCCCCTCCAACTCGCCGTCCGCCTCCTTCTGGATCATGTCCTGTCCAGCCGGCGGCTCCGCCTCACCCAATTCCAGCAGCACGCGGACGTCGTCCAACCGCTTCTCGAACGACGCCATCGGCTCGGCCTTCCGCTTCAGCCCATTCAGGTCGTCGATCACCTTCCGCGCCGCGTCCTGGTTGTTCCAGAAGGTGTCGGAAGTCATCTGCGCCTCCATTTCCGTGATGCGCTTCAGCACCAGCGGGAGATCGAGGAACTTCTTCAATTGCGCCAGTTTGCCGGCGATCGCGTCCACGTTGGACCGCGTGACTTCGAACATAGGGGCGGGAACGTAGGCCGAACCTCCCCACCCTGTCGAACCCGGACTGCCGGCCGATTGCCAACCCCACCGTCGCTGTCGACGTCAGGAGGCAGGACGGAAAGTTCCCAGTTCCCAGTCGCTGCAGCAGCCGTCTCACGCGGAGCCGGTAGAGTAGAGCGCGGAGAGAGGGGCTGGTCACGAGCCTTGCAACCTCGGCAACCGATCACCAAACGGTAACTGGCCTGCCTGCCTTCCAAAGGTCCATTCTCCGCGCCTCCGCGTCTCCGCGTCTCCGCGTGAACCTATTCCCGTTTTCAACCGCATGGTTACGGCTTAGGGGACGCATTCCGCGGACATGCATCCCGCGCCCGCCCTAGCCCCAACGGGGCGCACGGCGACAACCCGTGATCACACACCCACCACGGCGAATGTCCCCGTGCGCCCTTTGAGGGCGCGGAGAATGTTTCGGGGGACGCGGTCCCCGGGGTGGAGCAAAGCGGAACCCTGGGTAACCTACCCCATGACACCTCGCCCCGACGGGGCGAACGGTGAACGCGGGTGCCTTGTCCTGTGTGCCCTTTCAGGGCGCAGAGGACGTTTTGTGGCGTGGTCCACGGGGTTCCACCCCGTATTGGCTTCACCGGTTGCCCCTTCGGGGCACGAGCGGCGGTGCGTGAAACTTCAAACGCCCCGCGCCCCCCGAAGCGCACCCATGGCGGCCAAAACCGCATACCCCACACATCCCCAGCCAAACACGTCCCCGTACTTGCGATACCACGTCCCACCGTTGCGCCCGGTGCCAACCGGCACCTCGATCGTCCGGAAACCTGGCCGGTAGACATCGGGCCCACCTTCCCCAAGGACGTCGCGCACCAGTCCGAGCGCGTCCACCCAGCAGCTGATCCCGTTGTTGGCGCAGCGGACGATGGCCACGTCATTCTCCACCGCCCGGAACACCACGTTCGCGAGGTGTTGCCATTGCGCGCTGCTCGTGCCGAACCACCCGTCATTCGTCAGTTCGAGCAGGAAATCCACCTCCGCTCCGACGTGGTCCCGAACACCGTGGGGAAAGATGTCCTCGAAACAGATCACGGGGGCGGCAACCGCACCCCCGGTTGGGTTGCCCACCTTGAAACGCACCGGTTCCGACCCCGCGGCAAACCCCTCACCGATCGGCGTCAGGTACTTCATGAACGGTAACCAGCGAACCAGCGGCACGTACTCGCCGAACGCCACCAACCGACGCTTCCGATAGGTCGCCTCCACGACTCCATCGACCCCGAGGAACACGGCATTGTAAGCGGACCGTTCCGCTCCTTCCTCGGACACATCCGTGGCGCTGAACGCCCATGGAATCCGCCGTCCCCCGAAACGGGACGTCACCTCCCGAAACCGGTCGCGATCCAATCCGAAATCGCCTTCGGGCCAGACGAGCATGTCGGGTTGGGTTGCCAGTGCGGCGTCCGTCAGGCGCGAGACCACGGCAAAGCTGCGGTCGCGTTCCCCCGGATCCCAGAGCAGCGTCTGCGGAATCGAGGGTTGCACGAGGGACACCCGGAGCGTGCGTGGAGGGCGCAAAAGATCCGCCCGGCGCTGCTCGATGACCCGGTAGAATCCCGTGCCCAGGCACGCCAGCACCACGAACAACGGAAGCCGGGCTTCCGCCAGCCACAGCCAGCGTTCACGGGGCCGGAGAGCAACCATCGTGCACGCCCCGGCAAACGCGATGCTCGCCCAGCACACCAGGAACGAAAGGCCATACACACCCGTCACCCGGGCCACCTGCAACAGGGGCACCTGACGCCATTGCGAAACCCCAAGCGGGTTCCAGGGAAACCCCGTCAGCAACCGGCTGCGCAGCATCTCCGTCGCGACCCACACCGCTGCCAGCGCCACCGGAATCGACACCCGCCGGATCCAGGGGGTGGAAAGGTAGGCCTCCACCGCTCCCCGCCACCCGTCCGATGGCACGGACGTCTTTCCGGCTACTTCGCGGATCCCGACCTCCGAACGACTCCGCCGCGCCACGATGGCCGCCGAAATCGCCACCCAAAGGCCCGGAAAAAGGGCGCAATACCCGGACAACGCGAGCCAACCGGCCATCGCACCCGCCGGATGCGGCATCTCCAGCAACCACCTCAATGATACCAGTGACTGGACCAAGCCTGCCACGTAGCCCACCCGGAAGGATTCCTGCCACCGCAAACCCAGCCCGGACATCAACAGCAATCCGGGGGCTACCCACGCCAGGCCCGCAATTCCCGGAGCGGGATACGCCAACGCCAGCGCCAGCGCCGCAAGGATCGCGAGCGGGTATCGCCGTGTCTCCGGGTTCCAAAGACTGCCGAAGCGGACAGACCCACCCGGTGACTTTTGCGTTTCGGAAGTCTCCACAGGGTCCCTAGCGGCGTCGGCGTGAACCGCCTCCGAGCAATCCCCCCAGAACACCCCGAACGATCTCCCGGCCGATCGCGCCCGCGATGTTCGAGGTCAACGACCTCGCCGCCGTCTGGATCACCACGTCGCCCACGGACTTCTCGGCCCGCGCCGTGCGCGTTCGAGGTTCAACCCGCGGAAGCGCCGGAGGCAACGCAGGTGCAGGGGCCGGCTCGCCGCCACCAAACAACCGCCCGAAGAACCCACGCTTCTCCTCGGCGACCGGAGGAGCCGACTGCTGCCCGACACCACCGGAAACCGCCCCCGTGAGGCGTTCGTAAGCGGACTCCCGATCCACCGCCTTCTCGTACACGCCTGCAACGATCGAAGTCCGGATCAATGCCTCGCGTTCGACATCCGTGAGCGGTCCAAGATGCGAGGACGGAGGGGCCACCAACCCCCGCTCCACAACCGTCGGCTGCCCCTGGGCATCCAGCACCGACACCAACGCTTCCCCGATCCCCAGTTGCGTCAGGATCGATTCGGTATCGAGCGCGGGATTCGCCCGGAACGTCTGCGCTGCCGCGCGCACTGCCTTTTGATCGGCCGGGGTGAAGGCGCGCAACGCATGCTGGACGCGGTTGCCCAACTGGCCCAGGACCCGGTCCGGGACGTCGCGCGGGTTCTGCGTCACGAAGTAGACTCCCACGCCCTTGGACCGGATCAACCGCACCACCTGCTCCACCTTCTCGAGGAGCGCCGAGGGCATGTCGTTGAACAGCAGGTGTGCCTCGTCGAAGAAGAACACCAGCTTCGGTCGGTCGAGATCGCCCACCTCCGGCAATTGCTCGAACAGCTCACCCAGCAGCCACAGCAAAAGGGACGCGTAGAGCTTGGGCGACTGCATCAACTGATCGGCCGCCAGGATGTTGATCACGCCGCGGCCACCCTCGGTCTGCAACAGGTCCTCAAGGTTCAGGGCGGGCTCACCGAAGAAGACGGCTGCCCCCTGCGACTCCAGTTGCAGCAACCCGCGCTGGATCGCCCCGATGCTGGCCGGCGAAATGTTGCCGTACTTCGAGGTGAACGCGGCCGCGTTCTCCCCCAGGTGGCGCAAGACCGCCTGCAGATCCTTCAAATCCAACAACAGCAGCCCATGCTCGTCCGCCACACGAAACGCCACGGACAACACCGCCGCCTGCGTTTCATTCAGCTGGAGCACCCTTCCCAGCATCAGCGGCCCCATTTCGGAGACCGTCGTCCGCAAGGGATGACCTTGCCGACCGAACACATCCCAGAACACGACCGGGAACGCCTCAGGCCGGTAATCCTCCACCTCCAGCTGGCGCACCCGATCCAACACCTTCGATGAGGTTCCGCCGGCCTTCCCCAAGCCGGAAAGATCCCCCTTCACATCCGCCAGAAACACCGGAACGCCCAACCGGCTGAAGGACTCCGCCATGCTCTGGAGGGTCACCGTCTTTCCAGTTCCGGTCGCCCCGGCCACCAGGCCGTGGCGATTGGCCATCGCCGGATCCAGCGAAACCCATCCGTTCAGTGATCGGGCCAACCTCATGCTCGTGCTCATTCTCTTCTCCTGAATCCCGTATCGCCCGACGGAACATTCCGATCCACCAAGGGAAACGTGAGGTGGAACCAAAAGGTCGACCCGGATCCCAGAACACTCTCGACCCGCACCTCGCCGCCCATCAACTCGACCAACTGTTTGACCAAGGCCAGTCCAAGGCCTGTGCCACCGTGCCGACGCGTCGGCTCCCCGTCCACCTGGACGAAGGGATGGAAAATGCGTTCCACCGCGGCCGGCGGAATCCCGATCCCGGTGTCCACCACCTCGAAGCGCAGCAGACAGCGCTGCCCGTCCACCGACAATTGATGGCATCGCAAGCGCACCGACCCCTCCGGCGTGAACTTCACGGCGTTCCCGACCAGTTTGGACAGGACCTGCTGCAAGCGGGTGCCATCGCCGATGACCTGTGCGGGAATGCGCGGATCCACTTCGAGCTGCATCGAAACTCCCCGGGCATCTGCCAGCATCGCCGCCTGACGCATCACCTCGGCCAACACCTCTCCGGGGGAGAAGGGCAGCGGCGTCAACCGCAGTCGGCCTGCCTCCAATCGGGAGAAATCCAGGATATCCTCCATCACGCCCAGCAGGATGTCCGCACTCTCGCGGGCAATCCCCGCGTAGCGCTGCTGCGACTCCGTGAGGTCGGTCGCGGTCAGGAGTTCCAGCATCCCGAGCACGCCGTTCATCGGCGTCCGGATCTCGTGACTGATGTTGGAGAGGAACTGGGTCTTCAACCGCGCGGATTCCATCGCCGCATCCCGCGCTGCTGCGAGATCGGACTGCACGCGTTTCAGGTCCGTGACGTCCTCGCTCGTTCCAATGCAGTAGGCCACCCGACCATCAGACCCGGCCTGCTGGGCGATGCGGGTGCGCCCCCAGCGCGCCTGCCCACGTTCCACCAGGAACCGGAATTCCGCGAAGAACTCGTTCCCGTGGCGCAGCGAGCTCTGCCAGAGATCCACGACACGCGGCCGGTCTTCGGGGTGTACCGCCTGCCACCACAGTCCCCGGGGCTCGGCGGCCGAGTAAAGGCCGGCGAGTTGTCGCCACCGCTGGTTGGTGTAGGTCAGGCGCCCCTCGGGATCCGTCTGGAACACGCCCACGGGAGCCATCGCGCAAAGCATCCGGAAACGCTCCTCGCTGGCGCGCTGCGCCGCTTCCGCCCGCGTCTCCCGCGTCCGGTCCCGGAAGCGCACACGCGCCAGAACCCGGTCCTCCCCGAGGCTCACGGCGAACAGCGAGGCATCCACCCAGACTTCCTCGCCGTTTACCCCCGGAATGCACGTCCGCACCGCCGGAACGTTTTCCCCGTTCACCAATCGCAGCAACCAACCGTGCCAGGAAGCATGCGATGCCGGCGTGACCAGATCGAAGATCGTGCCGCCCTCCGCCTGAGGAACCCGCCCCAGCAACACCTCCACCGCGCGGTTCCATCCCACCAGATTTCCGTTGAGGGCCAGCACCACCATGGGCTCGCTCTCGCCCTCCAACAGCCCTCGCAGGACAGCGCGATCCGCATCCTCCATCGAGGATCCGGACGCCCACGGAGCCTTCGTTCCCACCCGGGCGGTCGATTCCGTTGTGATCGCGATCGGCTTGTCCTGCATTGCCTGCCCTTCTCCTCTCAACGCAGCAATGCCGGACTCCACCGTCCGGACCTCCCTCAGAACTGGAGTCCGTACCCGAGTGAAATCAGGTGTGCCGCAATCTCATACTCCCCGGAGAACACCTCGTTCTCCGCCGCGGAGATCGAGCGATCGTCATAGAACACCCGGGAATAGGCGAGATCGAATCGGTGCCTGCCCAACCGATAGCCCAACCCCACCGTCACCACGTTCTGCGCGGCATCCGGAATCGTCGGCGAGAACGTCCGGTCCGGCACCGGCGTCTGGTAGTGCTGATAGCTCAGGCGCAACTTCCAGCCCTCCGCAAAGGCCCAATCCCCGCCCACGCCAAAGGTGAACGTGTCGCGCCATTGCTGGGCATAGGAGGTTGGCAAACCCAAGGTGGCCGCCTGGACCGGATCGACCCCAAGCCGAAGGGACTCAAACCTCGAGAACTGCACGAACTCCACGTTCGCTTCCACCCGGACCGTATCCGTCACCCGCACACCATAACCAACTCCCACGGTCGTCGGAAAATCGATCTGACTGCGGAAATCCGTCCGCGAACTTCCCGCCAAGGGAACGTTGCTCGCATCAAAATGGCCCTCGTACGAGACCGACATCGGAAAGCGCGCCGTGATCGCCAACCGTTGCCCCTCCCACGTGTCGATGCTGAGGGCCGCGTTCCCGCTCACACCGATTCCGTCCCCGCGCGCCCGCAACTCTCCATCCGGCAGGAATGGATTCTGGAACAGGTTCGCCCAGGAGTAGTCCTGGCGGAGTTGCAACTCCGACCACATCACATCCAGTCCCAGCCCAAGGCTTGCGCGGTCACCGATCTTGAACGCGAGGTTTGGGTTGATGTTGATGGTCTTCAGATCCACGAAGTGCGGCGCGAAGTATTTCATCGCTCCGGCCTGGCTCCAGTCCCAATCGACCGAGAGACCGTACGGCACCGTCACGCCCAATCCCGCCGCCACGCGATCGTTCAGGGGACCGCCAACGAAGAGCGCCGGAAGGAACTTCCACGGATTCTCCGTCTTTGCCGTTCCAAAGGGCCCGGTATAGCGGGCCTCGTGATGGATCAGTGTCGGTTCAAACGAGACCTCCCACTCCGGCAGGAGGGTCAGGTTCGCAGGGTTGTGCCAAGCCGCAGAGGCGTCATCGATAAAGGCAAACCGGCCTCCGGAAGTACCCAATCCTTGCGCTCCTGTCGTGGGACTCCGGAAGCCTTCGGCCTCCACGTCCACGGACAACGCCAGAATCGAGGCCATCGCAGCCATCCAGGTTCCTTGGGACCTGGTCGGGGGGTGACAGTTCATGGGGTCGTTATGCGGGAAACCCCTACAGAGGGCAAGCACCCTCCACCCCCTCGAAACAATTCAGGCTCAAGACAGATTTGGCGCTTTCCAGACCCGGAAGTCGTCGCCATCTTCCCAAGCACTCTCGTCGGTGCCGGCACAGGGATGGCCGGCAATTCCACCGGGTTTTCCACCTTCCTCTCCTAGGTGGACCCCCGATTTACCCCCCGTTTGCAATGACGTCCAAGACCGCAATTCCGCTCTTCTCGGAACGCGAGACCCACATCTCCTGCCGCAATAGTCAGGGCGCAGAGATCCGGGCAACCCCCGTCCGACTCACGCGTTTTTCCGTTGTCTTCGAGGTCTATAATCCATTCTCCCTCCTTCAGTTGTCCGAGGTGCTCTCCGAATTCCGGATCACCATCGGCGAACGCTGCGTCTTCGCAGGCCGCGGCGTTGTCTCCAACCTCGTCAACACCGGCATCATGCTGTTGTGCGAGGCCTCCCTCGACGAGTCCTGGCTCGATGTCGACCTCTTCTCCCCCATCGCCCAACCGCAACGACTCCAGTCCGAGTTCGATGCGTTCATGGCCGAGTGGCGGAAAAACCGCGCCGTCACGCCGGACTTCAAGGTCGCCGTCTCCGATTTCCAGATGCTGCTGATGGACCTCCGCCGATGGCTCGATCAGGTCGAGCTCGGCGTCCGCTCGGAACCCCTCGGCGTCCGCGCGGAGATGGAGCGGACCGTCCTTCAGGAGCTCGAAGGCCGCATCCTGCCCGAAGTCGGCGAATGGATGGACCGCTTCGATGCGGTTGCCGGCAACATCACACCGGAGGCACGGGCGGCGCATCGCGCCTACGCCCGCCGACAGCTGCATCCGCTGGTTCTCTGCTCACCGTTCGTCTACCGCACCTTCCAGAAGCCCCTCGGCTACGCCGGTGACTACGAGATGGTGAACATGATCCTACGCGATCCACACGAGGGCGCGACGCTGTTCGCCAAGCTCGTCAATGTCGTATTCCTTCAGAATCCGCCCGCACTCGCCCACCGGAACCGGATCAATCATCTCCAGCAACGCCTCACCGAGGAAACACTCCGTGTCCAGGCCGCCGGTCGCCGATGCCGCATCCTCAACCTGGGCTGCGGTCCGGCAAAGGAGGTGCAGCAGTTCCTCGCTTCGGGCGACCTGGCCGACCATGCGGAACTGACACTTCTCGACTTCAATGACGAGACCCTGGAGTACGCCCAGGAAAACATCCTCCGGATCCGTGACCTCAACGGGCGCCAGACCGCCATCGACTTCCAGTCCAAGTCCATCAACCAACTTCTCAAGGAGGCGTCGCGACCGGATACGGCCAGCCATCGAGGCATGTATGACATGGTCTATTGCGCTGGGTTGTTCGACTACGTCTCCGACCGGGTCTGCCGTCGCCTGACCGAACTCTTCTACGAACTGCTGGCCCCGGGAGGCCTGCTGCTCGTCACCAACGTCGATGATTCCAAGCCATTCCGGGAATCCATGGATTTCCTCCTCGAGTGGCACTTGATCTACCGCGACGAGGAGGCCATGCGCCAGCTCATCCCCTCCAACGCGAGCCAGTCCGCCAGCGAAGTCAGTGCCGATCCCACTGGCGTCAACCTCTACCTCGAAGTCCGCCGTCGGTCCGCCTGATCCATGAGCCGCATGGCGCCAGAGATCGCCGCTGCGTATCAGGATGCCGATCGCGTGATCGCCATCCGCCGGATCCGCATTGGTTGCGTTCTGGCCATGATGCTCCTTCCGCTGGGGTATTTCGTCGACCTGAAGCTCTACTCGGATCTGGCCGCGAAGTTCCTCCGCTACCGGTTGGCCGGGTCATTGGCCATGGCCCCGCTCCTCGCCCTGGTGCTTCATCCCCTCGGCCAACGGCATCACCGGACCATCGGCGTCATCCTGGCGATGATTCCCGCGGCCTGCATGGCCTGGATCATCGCCCATACCCCGGATACCGCCCGGTCCCCCTATTACGCAGGCCTCAATCTGGTCCTGCTCGCCGTCGGCCTCGTCCTGCAGTGGACCACCATCCAGAGCGCATCCGCTGTCGCGGGTGTGGTCTTCCTCTACGCCGCGGCCTGCGCGGATTACGTCTCCTCCGAAAACCAGGTCGCGTTCTTCAACAACCTGTACTTCATCATCATCACCGGCCTGATCGTCATCCTCGGCAATTCCATCCAGACCGGACTCCGCCAAAGCGACTTTGCGGCCCGATTCCAGCTGGAGCAAAGCCGTCGTGAACTCGAGGCCACCAATTCCAAACTCGCCCTCACCAACACCCAGCTCGAATCGGCCAACGAGAAACTCGGCGACGCCAACGCCCAACTCGAATCCACCAACGAGAAGCTCGCCCAGTCCAACCGGCGCCTCCGCGAACTCGACGAGATCAAGGGCCGCTTCTTTGCCAACATTTCCCACGAGCTGCGCACACCGCTCACCCTCCTGCTCGCCCCCCTGGAACAGCTTCGGAACGCAGAAACCCTCGACAAGTCCGAGCGCACCGTCGACCTCCTCGACACGATGTTCGGCAATGGCATGCGCCTGCTGAAACTCATCAACGATCTCCTCGACCTCGTCCGCCTCGACGCCGGAGCCCTCCAGCTCCAGAAGGTTCCCATCTCCGTCAATGTGTTCCTTGGCGGCATCCTCCATTCCGTCCGCAGCCTGGCCGAAGGAAAGGGCATCCATCTTGCCCACCACGTCGCCCCTGAGGTCCAGGGCGTCCTTGCCGACCCGGACAAGCTGGAAAAGGTCTTCCTGAACCTGTTCTTCAACGCCCTGAAGTTCACGCCGGCCGGTGGCCGCGTCGAGGCCCGGGCCACCGTTGAGGACGACCGGATCGTCTTCACCGTCAGCGACACCGGCGTCGGCATCCCCGACGACAAGCTCCCATTCGTCTTCGACCGTTTCTGGCAGGGCGATACCTCCGCCCAACGGAAGTACCAGGGCGCGGGCATCGGCCTCGCCATCGTCAAGGAACTGGTCGAAGCCCACGGTGGCAGCGTCCAGGTCCAGAGCCGCCGGGGCACGGGTACGTCCATGATCGTCCGCCTCCCTGCAGTGGCGCTTCCGCCCGAGGCCCTCTTTCCTGCCGCCGTCCCGGAAAAGCCGACCCTCTCGGTGGCTGAGGAAACGCCTGCCGCCTCCACCCGCGACTCCGACACGCAGCTCTGGCTCGCCACCCTTTACAAGCGCGCGGAACTCTACGCCGGCATCCCCAACCTGCGCGAGACGATGCGGCCCCTGCCCGCCCAGGGTCAGTCCAAGAACCCACGGCTTCTCATCGCCGAGGACGAACCCGACATGCTGGGTTTCCTCCGTCTCTCGCTGCGCGACGACTACGAACTCGTCGAGGCCGTCGACGGAGAACAGGCCGTCACCCTCGCGACCCAGTACCTTCCCGATGTCATCCTCTGCGACATGATGATGCCGGAGAAGGACGGCCTGCAGGTCTGCCAGGAGATCCGGCGACAACGGTCCACCCGCACCATCCCGTTCCTGATGCTCACCGCGCGGGCCGACGACGAAACCAAGCTGACGGCCCTCAACGCCGGGGCCTCTGACTACCTGAGCAAACCCTTTTCCACGGCGGAACTCCGACTCCGGATCAAGAACCTCGTCGACGCCCACCGCCTCCAGAAGGCGCTGTCGTGGCAGAACCAGAAACTCGAGGCCACGCTCGAACAGCTCCAGGAAACCGAGACCCAGCTCGTCCAGGCCGAGAAGCTCGCCTCCCTCGGCCGTCTCTCGGCGGGAATCATCCACGAGATCAACAACCCGCTGAACTTCGCCAAGACCGGACTCCACATGCTGGCGGCGCACTCCCGCGCCCTTCCCGAATCCGAGCGCGCCGACTTCCAGGAGACCATCAACGACATCGGCGATGGCCTCTCTCGTGTTGTCACCATCGTCTCCGACCTCCGCACCTTCACCCACCCCGGCTCCGCCGAGGACGACGTCGACCTCGCCCCAGCCCTCTCCACTGCCGCACGCTTCCTCGCCGCCGAGTTCCGCGATGACATCCGTTTCCTTTGTGACATCCCCGACGGGATCACCGTCCGCGGCAACCGGAACCGTCTGATCCAGGTGTTCGTCAACCTCCTCCAGAACGCCGTCGATGCCGTCCACAGCAAGAAGTACGTGAATGGCGAATCCCCGGAGATCCGCGCCCACCTGTCCGAGACTCCCTCGATCCGCCGCATCCACATCCGCGACAACGGCAGCGGGATCCCCGCCGAGGTCGCCTCCCGGATCTTCGACCCTTTCTTTACCACAAAGGACGTGGGCCGTGGGACCGGTCTCGGGCTCAGCATCTGCCACCGGATCATTGCCGATTGCGGTGGTCGCATCTCCGTGCGCAGCGAACCCGGCCGCTTCAGCGAATTTACGCTGGAATTCCCTCTGTCCGCCCCGGAACCTCAACCATCCTCAAGCCAACTGGCACCCCCCCCAAATGGATAACATCTACGACTACAAGCGGTACGCGATCCTCTACGTCGACGACGAGGAGATGTCCCTCAAATACTTCTCCCGCGCGTTCGGCTCCTCTTTCAGGATCTTCACCGCCAACAACGCCGAGGAAGGCTTCCGCATCCTCGCCGATCACCAGGATGAGATCGGCGTCATCATGTCGGATCAGCGCATGCCCGGGGAAAAGGGCGTCCAATTCCTCGAACGCGCCCGACGCCTTCGCCCGCGCATCATCCGCATCCTCGCCACCGCCTACACGGATCTCGATGCCGCCATCGACGCCGTCAACACCGGTGCCATCTACAAGTACGTCACCAAGCCCTGGGACATCCCGCAGCTCGAAACCACCCTCAAGCGCTCCCTGGAATTCTACATCGTCCAGACCGAACGCGATTACCTGCTGCGCGAAAAGCTCTCCGTCCTCCACAAGATGGTGATCACGGACCGCGTCCTCAGCCTCGGCGTCCTCGCCGCCGGCATCGGTCATCACGTCCGGGATGCCATGTCCGCCGTCCGCGCCTTCCTCGAACTCACGCCGGAGATGCTCCACCGCGAGAACCTCGATCTCACGGAACTCCGCAACCCGACCTTCTGGCAGGACTTCCATCGAAACGTCCAGTCGAGGGTCAAGCAGGTGCTCGACGTACTCGACAACCTGGCCTCCCCAACCCCGGGCGGCTCCGCCTTCGAGACCCCCATCCAACTGCGGGAGGCCCTCGACGCCGCCCTCACCGAACTGCGTGCCGACCTCGACCGGCGCCACATCTCGGTCGTCAACCTCATTCCGGACAACCTGCCAGCCGTTCACGTCGACGCTCCCAAGTTCCGGAAGCTCTTCCCGCTCATCCTCCGGGATGAACTGGCCCACCTCCCCGAGAACTCCATCATCCGCGTCGAGGCATCCCTCCAGCAGCGGCCCGGCTCCAAGCCCGAGATCGAGATCACGATCAACGACAACGGACCCGGCATGCCGCACCACGCCATCCTGTCCATGTTCGACCCCTTCCTGATGCGCAAGCAGATGCCCCAGGAATTCGGCGTCCTCCTCATGGCGTGTTACTTCATCGTCCATCACCACGGCGGCCGCATCGACGTGCGGCCCTCCGAATCACAGGGCCTCACGTTCACCGTGCACCTGCCCGTCCAACCGGAAGCGCTCGACGGCGCTGATCAGGGCGAACAGTTCCTCGTGCGCGCCATGACCAACGAACGACTCTGGGAGCGCCTGCTCGCCTCGTCGTAAATCCTTCCCGGGTCCGCGGCTTGGAACAGGGTGGCGACCTCGCAGTCGCCGTTCCAGGCAGTTCCCAAGGCGAGACGGACCTCGCCGCCGCGACACTGCCCCGAAAGGAACCACAGGATCGCGATGCACCCGGACTCCGGGTTCATCCGTGGCGCGGGTTGACTTGCCGTACCCCGTCCCTAGGCTGCCGGGCTGTGAATCGCTGGTTCTACTGCCTCATCGTACTGATGGGCATCGTCGTGGGTGCGCGCCGTTGCCCGGCTCCGATCATTTTCCGGCCCGGTGAGGGATGGACCTATGAGCCGGTTGGGCAGACCGGCAAGTGGGAGCGCAACCGCGCCAAGGACCAACTCCAGGTCGCGCAGGAATCGTTCGACAAGAAGGATTACCGGACCGCCCTCAAGGCTGCCCGGCGTGTGGTGAAGGTCTGGCCCCTCTCGGATCACGCTGGTCCCGCCCAATACCTCCTTGGTCGTTGCTACGAAGAGCGCAAGCAGGACGAGAAAGCCTTCAAGGAGTACCAACGCGTCCTGCAGAAATACCCGAAGATCCCGAATTACAGTGAGATCCTCCAACGGGAGATGGCCATCGCCAACCGCTTCCTCGGTGGCCAGTGGTTCAAGCTCTGGGGCTACATCCCGTTCTTCCCCTCCATGGACAAGACGGCGGGCCTCTTCGACCAGATCGTCCGCAACGGCCCCTTCCACGAAACCGGCCCCGCCGCCCAGATGGCCATCGGCGCCGCCCGCGACAAGCAGAAGAATTATCCCATGGCCGTGAAGGCCTACGAGAGAGCCGCGGACCGCTATTACGACAAGCCCACCGTCGCCGCCGATGCCCTCTACAAGGCCGGCACCGCATGGCGTAAGCAGTCCCAGAAGGCCGAATACGACCAATCCGCCGCCGATCGCGCCATCGACACCTTCAACCAGTTCAAGGCCGATTACCGCAGCGACAAGCGCATTCCCGAGGCCACCCAGACCATCCTCGACCTCAAGACGGAACAGGCCCGCGGCGCGTTCGAGAAAGGCCGATACTACGAGCGCCGCGAGAAGTACCAGGGAGCCCTCGTCTATTACAACGAGGTGCTGGTGAAGGATCCCGCCTCCCCCTTCGCCGAGAAGGCCCGCAAACGCATCGAGTACCTGCGCCCCCTGGCCGCCGAACAGGCCAAGCAACGCGAACAGGCCGAGAAGGACCGCCGGGAAGCCGTCCGCAAGGCCGCCCAGAAACTCGCCGCCCCCACACCCGCCAAGTAAGGCCCATGCCCGCTTCCCAATCCCAGCCCCGCCATTGGCGTCCTTTGACATCCCTGCTCGCGGCAGCATCCCTGCTCGCCGGATGCGCTGGGTATTCCGTCGGCCCCACCGGCGGACAGGTGGCCGGCGCACGTTCCATCGAGATCCGCCCGTTCGCTGACCAGACACGCGAACCACGCCTCATCGAACCGGTCGCCACCGCACTCCGGAAGGAAATCCAACGCGACGGCACGCTCCGCCTCGCCACCTCCGAACCCGGCGACATCCTTGTCACCGGCACCCTCGTCGAATACGCACGCAATCCGCTCACCCTCCAGCCCAACGACGTCTTCTCCACCCGCGATTACGACATCCGCCTCACGGCTCACGTGATCGCCATCGATCGTTCCACCGGACGGACGGTGCTCGACCGCAAT
>JAIXZE010000092.1 GCA_027489875.1 Verrucomicrobiales bacterium | reverse complement strand
GAGACGCTCCTGTGCATCGAGGCCACGGACAAGCTCGACCCGGAGAAGCGGATCTCGGATCCAAATCGTGAACTCAAGGCGCAGGGAATCGGCAACCTGCTGTCGGGGCTTCTCGGCGGGTTGCCCATCACCTCGGTGATCGTCCGGAGTTCGGCCAACATCTATGCGGGCGCACAGACCCGTCTATCCGCCGTGGTGCATGGAGTCATGCTCCTCGTGGCGGTGTTGTTCCTCGCCCGGTGGATGAACCACATCCCATTGGCAGCCCTCGCCGCGGTGCTCGTTGCCGTCGGGTACAAGCTCGCGTCCCTCAAGGTCATGACCCAGATGTGGCGGTTGGGCATCGGACAATTCCTCCCATTTGCAGTCACGGTTCTGGCCATCGTCATGACCGATCTCCTGAAGGGCATTGCGGCCGGATTGCTGGTGGGCGTGTTTTTCGTGATGCGTTCGAATCGCCGTTCCGCGGTGACCCTGGTGAACGACGGACGCGACTGGATGATCCGTTTCAACAAGGACATGTCCTTCGTCAACAAACAGGACCTCAAGCGTCGCCTGCGGGAGGTTCCCAGTGACACGCGGCTCATCGTCAACGGGACCAAGGCCCTTTATATCGACCGCGACGTCTATGAGACGCTTGAGGAATTCGAGACGGCCGCAAAGTTCCGCTCCATCGAGATCGAGTATCATGACGTTTTCGGCAAGGAACTCTCCCGCCGTTGAACCGTTGAACCGTGGAACCATTGACACCCCAACCTCCCATCCGCATGGAAAGCTATCGGCGCCTGCTCCTGAACAACAAGGCCTGGGTCGAGGACAAGCTCAACCTACGGGCTGACTACTTCTCGCGTCACTCGACCTCCCAGAGTCCGGAGTTCCTGTGGATCGGGTGTTCCGACAGCCGTGTTCCTGCCGAGGAGATCACCGGGGTCGAACCCGGGGACCTGTTCGTGCACCGGAACATTGCGAATCTCGTCATCCACACCGACTTCAACATGCTCAGCGTGGTGCAGTACGCGGTGGAGGTGCTGAAGGTCCGGCACATCATTGTGTGCGGCCACTATGGGTGTGGTGGCGTGAAGACGGCGTTGGGTCGCCAGCACCTGGGCCTGATCAACAAGTGGCTCCGGCACATCAAGGATGTGTATCGCCTGCACGCCGCGGAGTTGGATGCCATCACCGACGAGCAGAAGCGGAACGAGCGCCTGATCGAGTTGAACGTGACCGAGCAGGTCAATCATCTGGCGGAACTCTCCTTCGTCCAGCGCGCGTGGAAGATCCATGGTCGTCCGATGCTCCACGGCTGGATCTACGACATCCACACCGGGAACATCAAACAGGTGAAGAAGGTCGATCCCGGCCAACTCCCCCACGACATCTACGTCTACGAATTCCCCGACCTGGATGGAGCTGATGAAGTTTCGTGAACCATCCAGGCCATGATGGCCTTCTGGGTGTGGAGGCGGTTCTCGGCTTCGGTGAAGATCGTTGATGCGTGCGCCTCCAGCGTGGCCTCGTCGATCTCCTTGCCGCGGTAGGCCGGGAGGCAGTGCATGACGAGAGCTCCGGGCTTCGCGAGGGCGACGATCTCCGCGTTGATCTGATATCCGGACAATTCCTCGATCCGCTTCGCGGCCTCGGCTTCCTTGCCCATGGATACCCAGACGTCCGTGTACAGCAGGTCGGCCTTCCGTGCCGCCAGACGGAGGTCCTGGATCAGTTCCACGGTTCCCGAGCCCACCTGGATCCGTTCGGTCACGGAGTTGTGGAGCGTCCAGTCCGCATCGGCACCCGCGCCGGCCCTGCGGAGCACGTCCGGTTGTGGCCAATAGGCACGCGGAGCGGCCAGTCGGAGTTCAAAGCCGAGTTTTGCAGCCGCGTAAATCCAGCTGGCGGGCACGTTGCAGGCCGCATCGCCAACGAAGGTGACGATCTTTCCGGCGATGCTTTCCTTGCGCAGTTCCTCGAAGGTGAAGATGTCGGTCAGGATCTGGCAGGGATGTTCGTCGTCGGTCAGGGCGTTGACCGTGGGGATGCCGGAGAAGGCGGCGAAGTCCTCGACGTCCTGCTGCGCGAAAGTGCGGATCACGGCACCGTGGATCATGCGGCCGAGGACACGGGCGGTGTCCTTGATGGGTTCCCCACGGCCAAGCTGGATGTCGACCGCGCTCAGGAACATCACGTCGCCGCCCAGTTCACGGATCCCCACCTCGAAGCTGACGCGGGTGCGTGTGGACGATTTGGAGAAGATGAGTGCCCAGGTCTGGCCGGTCAGCGGCCGCTCATGCGTGGTACGGTTGGCCTTGAAATGGGCGACGCGGTCAAGGATCGCGCGCATTTCATGGGCGGGAAGGCTCTCGAGGCTGAGCAGGTGCTTCATGGCTCAATGGCACCGGGCGGCCGACGCTGCGATGCGGGGGCCGCCCGGAAAGGTAGGACGCTACTAAAGCCGGTCCTTCTGCGTCACGTAAAATGACAGGTTGTTTCGGTTACTTACGGATGACATGACCCGGATCTTCTGGAACTGGCGGATCAGGGCTTGGGGGCTGAATAATGCGGGAAGCCCCAGGGGCTTGGCACCTCAGAGCTTCGATCCGAGCCCGGAGATGGCGACCGCAAACCCGATGGCATTGTAGGTGCCGTGGGCGATGAACGCGGTGAGGAGGTTGCCCGTGCGGGCGTAACCCCAGGCGAGACCGGCACCCAGGATCGTGAGTGGGATGAACGCCGGGCCGTGGAAATGGATGGCTCCAAACAGGAGCGCGGTTCCGAGCAAGGCCAGCCGTGGATGGCCCAGATCCCTTCCGACAGGGTAGAGGATTCCGCGAAAGAGGATCTCCTCGGCAATGGCGGCCGGGACGATGGCAAGGAAGCCGATGATGGTGCGCTGCCATCCCGGCGCTTCGACGAGGAATCGGACCGCGGCCTGGGGTTCCGGAGCCTCGCCGAACCGGCGGAGGATTTCGAAGGTGGCGAATTCAATGGGATACCCCACAACCACCGCCGCCACGGCGATGCCAATCCCGAACTTCCAGGCATTGGTCGACCACTGGATTCCGAACCCGTCACGCCAACCCTTGTCGTGGACGAAGAGGAACCCGTGCGTCAGCGCGATGGCGGGAATCTGGAGCGAAAGCAGGCCTGTGAGGAGTCGCCAGAAGGTGGCATCCGGCCGACCAGCGACACCCATGGAGGAGGTGATCACCCCAAAGATCACCCCGAAGCCAACCAGGAGGATAAGCACGCCGGCGAACAGCGCCATCACGGCTTCCCCCCGCCATTCGCGTCGTGTCAACACCCCGGCACCGTACGGGCAAACCCGGGTTGCGCCCAGTCACGATTTCGCAGGCGAGGGCTCGGGGAACACCGCGACACTTCCCTGGAGTCAGAACCGCTTCGGGGCGGCGATGTCCTCATCGCCTTGAGAAGAGCTCGGTAACGGCGACGAGGACGTCGCCACCCCGTCCCAGGATGTGCCTGGGCATCAGTGCGGCAACGGGATCGCCGTGCCTTGGGACGTCCAGAGCCGAAGCACTCCGGCGGCGTCGCCGGTGGCGATCCACTCATGGCGCGGGTGTACGGCGAGTGAATGGATCCAATCCTCGGAGGCGCGCCAGCTTCCGAGGACCTCATCGGATCCGGCGTCGATGCGCCTCACCTGGCCAGCGGCATCGGCGGTGTAGATCTGGCGACCGTCGGGGGCGTAGGCCAGGGCGAGGATCGCAGCGTCGTGGTTCCGGACAATCCGGACCATGCGGCCGATGCCGGGTTGCCAGACGCGCACCGTGCGATCATCGCCACCGGTGGCGCAGGTCGGGACGGGAGCGCCGGGTTGGAAGGCGATCCCGTTCGGGGCCTCGGTGTGTTGGCTGAATGTCCGGAGCGGCGTGGATTGCGTGGCGGTCCAGACCTTGACGGCGCGGTCGGAGGCGACGCTGGTGAGGAGGCTGGAATCGGGAGACCAGGCCATGCCCAGAACACGGGCGGAATGACCGCGGAGGAGGCGGTGGGAGGAAGGTGCGGCCGGAACCAAGGACTCCACGTGCAGGTCCGCTCCATCGGTCCACGCGATCCAACGATTGTCCGGACTGGGGGCGACGGCCTGGACGAGATCGTGGTCGATGGGGATGCGGCGTGCCTCCGCAAGGCTGGGGAGATCCAGGGCGAGGACGAGACCGGATTCCCCAGGGGTGCCGCCGGCGACCCACAGCCGTTGGCCGGTCGATTCGAAGGCGAGGTGGGTAACCTTGGGGAGCGGGAGCGGATGCGGTTGGGGCGGTTCCTTGCTTCCCGGGCGGAACAATTCGAGGGACCGGGGACGCCCGATGGCGAGGATGGAACCGTCGGCGTTGACCGCAAGTGCGGTGATGGGCGGCGCTGCTTGGGTGGCGGAGAGGACGAGGGGCAGGGCCAGCAGCGCGAGGTGGACCGGACGTGGGCCAATCATCCGAGCAGTTCCCGGATGAAGGTTCCCTGATTCAGAAGTCGGACCGGCCGACCGGTGGGCGTGGTGACTTCGGTGGCTGGGTTGATGCCCATCCGTGTCAGCAGCGACCACGCGAGATCCTCGGGGGACACGGGGCGATCGACCGGGACCTCGCCGAAACCGTTGGTGGCCCCGATCACCTGGCCGCCCCGGACACCGCCGCCGGCGAGCGCGACGAACCCCGCGCGGGGCCAATGGTCTCGGCCACCGAGGGCGTTGAGTTTTGGCGTTCGACCGAATTCGCCCATGAGGACAACGAGCGTGGAATCGAGAAGGCCACGATCGTGGAGGTCGGTGAGCAGGGTGGCGTAGGCGCGGTCGAGGGAGGGGAGCTTGCCGCTGCCGGGGAAGCGGGAATCGGGAAGCTCGCGGGCGATCTGTTGGTGGGTGTCCCAGCCGTGGTCGACAACAGTGACGAACCGGGAACCCGCCTCGATGAGTCGACGTGCGAGCAGGCATCCGGTGCCGAGGCGGCTGCGTCCGTAGGCGTCGCGGGTGGCCGGCTTTTCCGCGTCGAGCGAGAAGGCCGCGCGCGCCTCGGGCGAGGCGATGAGCCGGTAGGCCTGGTCGTAGAAGGCGTCGCGGTTTCGGACGGCGAGATCGGTTTCGGGGAGATCCGCGAAGGCGTCGAGACGCGCCAGCATTTCGCGGCGTTGGTCGGATCGTTCGAAGGTGATGCCTTCGGGAAGGTGGAGATCCGGGACGCTCCCGGGATTCGCGCCGGTGCCGAAGGCGTTGAAGGCACCGGGAAGGAAACCGGCGCGGGCAGCATTGGATTGGCCGCCGACGGCATCGCCCGGGATGGCGATGTAGGGCGGGAGAACGTGTGTGGAACGGCGCTGGTGCCAGGCGACGACACTTCCCAGCGATGGGTGATCGAGGGCGGGCGTGGGGCGATGGCCGGTGAGGAGGAAGCGCGAGCCCGTGTCGTGGTTGCCGAGTTCGTGCGTCAGCGAACGGATCAGCGCGATGTGGGACATCTGCCGGGCGGTACGGGGCAGATGCTCGCACAGGTGGACGCCGGCAACGGTGGTGGGAATGGACTTGAAGGGACTTCGGACCTCGACGGGCGCATCGGGTTTGGGATCGAAGGTGTCGAGGTGACTGGGGCCGCCATCGAGCCAGAGGAGGATGCAGGCGCGGGCGGGTGCGGGAGGCTTTCCGGAACCGGTGGCTGGCGCGGGAGACTGGGCCTGGAGGCGGAACAGGTCCGCGCAGGTGAGGCCCAGCGGCGCGAGCGCACCGAGTCGCAGGAATTCCCGGCGGCGGATCCCGTCACAACGTTCCGGAGGGTGGGGCATGGCGGTGGTTCGGGTTCAGTGGTTGAAGGTGAATTCCCGCGCGTTCAGCAGCGCCCAGAACAGGTCGGCGGCGATGTCGGCACGGTTGGCACCGGAGAGGCGGGGTTCCCATGCGGCGCGTTCGGCCGCGGACGGCGGGCGCGAGACGGTGTGCAGGTAGAGTGTGTCGAGCAGTTCGCCCGCGCTGCCGGAGCTCGCGATCCAGCGCGGAAGGTTCCCGCGCTGGAGTCGGCCATTGACGGTGCTCCCATTGATCAGGTGCAGCGACTGCGCCAGGCCGCCACCAGCGATCGCGGTCGCGTCGCACGATGTCTCGCGGGAGCAACGGCCGAGGATGTCGAGTGCCGGCGACGGGGTCTGGGACCCGACGAGTTGCACGGCGGCGGCGACGTCGGGTTGGTCCGCGAAGGTTTCCCGAACGCCGGTGGCCTGGCTGATCATGTCGAGCAGGACGCGTCCATCCGGAGACTTCAGGAAGGCGTGGGAAAGGAGGCGGTCGTCTCGGGCGTTGGCCGGAATCGGCCGCGAAGTTCGTTGGTAGGTTTCCGAGGTGACGATGGCGCGCACCAGGGCGCGGAGGTGGAATCCGTTGCCGGCGAAATCGCGGGCCAGCATGTCGAGGAGTTCCGGGTGCGTGGCCGGATTGGTCGGACGGAGATCATCGACAGGTTCGACGAGGCCGCGACCGAGCAGATGCTTCCAGACACGGTTGACGAAGGCGTGGGCAAATCGTGGGTTTGCCGGATCCGTCGTCCACTGGGCGAGGGCGAGTCGTCGGTCGCCTTCGCTGGCGATGGAGACGCGTTCGCCGAGGGCGCGCGGCGGAAGGGCCCGACCGGAGTGCGGGTCTTCGACCTCGCCGCGGGAGGCGATGGTCACGCGGCCGTTGTCGCGCTGGATGCGGGCGAAGAAGGCGGCGAACTGGTGGTAATCGGTGCGGGTCCAGCGATCGGCGGGATGGGCATGGCACCGGGCGCATCCGATGCGCGTGCCGAGGAAGATCGAAGCGGCGTGTTCGGCGAGGTCGCGGGGGTCATTGGCGAGGAGCGCGAACGAAGCAGGCCCGACGTCCTGGACCGGACCTTCCGCGGTGAGGAGTTCACGGGCGAGGTGGTCCCAGCCGGTGTCGGCGGCCACGTGTCCGCGGAGCCATTCGTGATAGGTGGCGGAGGCCCGTTCGCTGCCGCGCTTCCCGGAGATCAACAGCAGGTCTGCTAGCCGCATGGTCCAGAGGTCGGTGAACTCCGGGCTGCCCAGCAGACGATCCACGATGGCGGAGCGGGTCGCGGGCGTGTCGCGATCGGCGAGGAATCGTTGGATGACCTAGGGTGCGGGCAACCGGCCGGTGAGGTCGAGATGGACCCGACGCAGGAACTCGGTGGCGCTGCTGCGGGGGGACGCCGGCAGGTTCATCGCCCGCAGTTGGCGGTCGACGTGGTGGTCGATTGGATGCGTCGCATTGGTCCCCATTGTCGGCGTTGCGGTGCCGACGTTCGGGAAGGGATGTTCCACCCGGATTGCGGCCACGGCTCCGCCGAAGCGGATCATGATCGCTGTGGTGCCGGGGCCGAGGATGCGGACCTCGCCGCGGCGGCTGACGTCGGCCACGCTGTCGTCGTTGGAGGTGTAGAGGGCGCGGTCGGTGACGGTCGTCGTGGTGCCGTCGGTGAGTTGGGCGGTCACCGTGAGCGGTTGGACCGCGGCGTTGGGTTCGGGGCGGAGCAGGGTGGGTTGGACAAGGAGGTTGGACACCGCGATGTC
>JAIXZE010000288.1 GCA_027489875.1 Verrucomicrobiales bacterium | reverse complement strand
CGGAGGGCCCAATGGCCGAAGGAAAGCAGGTTGACGACGCGACCGAGCGGGGTTGAGACCGTGGTCCAGGGCAAGGGATCCTGAAGTGGGCCGCGGTAGCGCCTGACGTGGATGACGTATTGCGACGTCTCCTGCATGAGGCGCCGGAACCAGGGGAACCAGCCCGGTTCGCGGTTGCGGGGCCCAAGGAGGACCCAGGGTTTGACGCCGATGGCGTGGAGGACAGGGGGGAGTGGGCGAAAGAGGCTGCCGAGGCGTTCGCCGAGGGTGAAGGCGAGTCCTCCTCCGGTGTGCAGGATCTCGGTGCCATGGCGAAGGAGGCGGATGGGAATCTGATGGTAGAGGGCGGAACCGAGCAACGCGCCGAGGACATCCTGATCGCTCCAGAGGTGGGGAGGCTTCTGCTCGACCTTTTCCGCAGCGCGCTGGAGGTACACGGGATCTGCGAGCAGGGATTGCCAGTGCTGGAGCAGGGGAATGTGATGGTGGGTCGTGCGGACGACGCAGCTGTTGAAGGTCTCCGGGAAGGCGCGGCCGACCTCAAGACCCCAGCCGCGTGTCCGGATTTCGGATCCTTGATGAGAGGCGCTCTGGGGTTCCTGGGTGATGGCGAGGGTTTCGTGGGATTCCCGGGCGAGCAATGTGGCCAGATCGGCCGTAACGATGAGGTCGGAATCGAGCCAAACAACCTGACTTCCCTCTTCGGCGTGGCTGAGGGATTCCAGCAGGGCCTGCGGCTTGCAGTTCCAGTTGTTGGCTCCCGGCAGGGTCGTTTCGATGAGTTCGCAATCCGGTTGGGCGGCGATCCATTCGGCGAACCCCGGTGCCGAGCGGGGACGATAGATGAGGATCTTCGAGCCGGGACAATGCTCGACCACGCTGAGCACCGCGAGCTGGATGCCGATCTCGGCTCCGGTGCGGTCTTCCGCCATGCAAAATACAGTTCTCATGCAGTGCGCCAACGGCCGGAATCCGTCGAGGGGCTGGTTCGGCCTTCGTTCTGTGGAGAGTTGGCGACTTTGGTCAAGCGCACGGCCTTGAGCTTGTCGAAGATCCTTTCCTTCAGGTCGAGATCATTTTGGTTGCTGGCCTGACTTCGGGCGCATCCTGACACTGCCCCCAGCTCAAGCGGGGCGGCAACGTCCTCGTTGCCATCTCTCGCCTTTTCCCGAGGCGATGAGGACATCGCCACCCCGTTCCAATTGTCAAACGGGGGCAGTGTCAAGATGCGCCCCCTGACTTCCGTCTCCGAGGTGGAGGTTGCCGGTGAGGTCGTCCGTCACCTACCGGGGCGGAGTGGAGGTGGACGTGTTCAGCAAGCGTTCGAGACGTTCCATGCGCTGTTCGAGTTCGCGGATGCGTGCGTCCTTCTCCTCCACCTTGCGGTTCAACGCCTGGATGGCGGCCAGCGCCACGCCGTCGGCGTCGACCGTCGAGATCCCCTTGTCGTCGGCACCCAGGCCGAAGGCGGCGTGGAAGTCCTGGGCGACGGGGCCCATGTGTCGGGTGCTGCCGAGGCTCCGGTAGCTCCACTCGGTGATGGGCAATGCGGCGACCTTGCGGAGGACGTCCGCCGGATCCACGGGAGTGAAGTTTTCCTTCGCGTTGCGGTCACTGGTGGGGGTGAAGAACGTGGCCCTCGCCTCGCCGGCGACTTGCAGTTTCGAGGCCGGTATCTCGGTGCCGATGCCCACGTTGCCGGCGTGGGTGATGGTCACCTGGGCGGAGAAGCTTGCGATGCCGGTCATCTGCCCCAACTGGATGGAGCTGGGTCCAAAAGATTTGGAGGTGTAGATCGCCGTGATCCCATTGGGCAGCTGGGCGATTCCGTAGCGGTCGTTGTCGGCGTAATAACTCTCAAGCATTCCGTTGAAGCTGCCGCCGTAGGTGACGGGGATGCTGCGGATGACTCCGTTCTCCCTCACCTGGACCAGTCCGAGCACGTCCAGCGGCGCTCCTGGGTAGTGGCCGATGCCCACCCTTCCGTCGAAGGTGTTGGCGATGCCTGTGAACAAGTTGGGCATGTCGGTCAGTGCCACGCCGGTCAGTCCCGCGCCGTTGCCGACATAGCTGTCCGCGCGGATCGTGCCCGCGACGCGAAGTGCCGCGCCCTGGGGATCATTCGTTCCGATGCCAACCCCGCCTGTGGCGCGGATGAGGAATTGGTTGTCCCCTGTGGAGCCGAAGTCCGCCTCGGTGTAATCGCCCCATACCAGGGAACCCCTGTGGTCTGCGCGAGCGCGGTAACCAAACGCGACGGTGTAGTCGCCATCCGCTCGATTGTTCGCTCCTCCCGGAACGGTCGCGTAGAGCCCCCCGGCACTGTTGCCGAAGCCGCCACCGACGGTTGAGGCAAAGCCGTGGGCCGTGCTGGAACTTCCACCCCCGATGGTCGCGTCAACGCCGCTGGCGATGTTGAAGTCACCTCCGCCAACCGTCGAATAAAGGGCTGCGGCAACGTTCCGTGTCCCGCCGCCGATCGTTCCGGCGTCTCCGGACACCCGGTTGGTGAGGTTGGCAAATCCGCCGCCACCGATCGTGGCCCCCGCCACCCCGGATTCGACAAAGTTGCCGGCATGGCCACCGATCACGTTGACCGACTCCCCGAGTTCCGACTGTGACGCATGCTCAATGCGGAGACCCCGACGGTTGTTGACCCGAAACTCGAGTGGTCGCGCGTCCGTGGTTCCGAGGAAATGGGACGCCGTGGTGCCGGCGTTGCCCGTACGGCTCCAACTGTCGGCGGAACCGGGAATGCCTTGGGGTCCTTGCGGACCGGTGAGACCCACGGGGCCCGCTACGCCCTGGGGTCCCTGAGGTCCCGTGAGGCCGATGGGTCCCTGGGGTCCGGCCGGGCCGGTGGCGCCGTTGAGGCCGTTGGTGCCATTCCTGCCGGGGGCACCTGCAGGGCCGGTTGCACCGGCAAGACCGTTCGTGCCATTGAGGCCGGGATCGCCCTTGGGACCTGCGGGTCCCTGAGGTCCCGTGAGGCCGATGGGGCCCTGGGGTCCGGCCGGGCCGGTGGCACCGTTGAGGCCGTTGGTGCCATTCCTGCCGGGGGCACCTGCGGGGCCGGTTGCCCCGGCAAGACCGTTCGTGCCATTGAGGCCCGGATCGCCCTTGGGACCTGCGGGTCCCTGAGGTCCTGTGAGGCCGATGGGTCCCTGGGGTCCGGCCGGGCCGGTGGCACCGTTGAGGCCGTTGGTGCCATTCCTGCCGGGGGCACCTGCGGGGCCGGTTGCACCGGCAAGACCGTTCGTGCCGTTGAGGCCCGGGTCGCCCTTGGGACCTGCGGGTCCCTGAGGTCCGGCCGGACCGGTTCCGGGTGTCAGGGCGGTGCTGAGATGAACGGGCAGGATGGAGCCTGGGGCGATGCTGGCTGAGGTGATCGAGCCTTCGCGGACACCGTCGCCCCGGAGGCCGCTGACGAATTCGGGTTTCGTACTGTACACGTGGGCTATCCCGGCATTCTCCGCGATGGTGTCGGCGAAGGGCGCCCCGACGACCACGCGGTCGGTCCCCAAGGCCAGGAGCACGCTCCCGAATAAATCACCTCCGAACACATCACCCGCCCTGGGGTTCGGGTTTCGAATGGTGGCCAATAGCGTGCCATCCATGCTGAACAGGTAGGCCGCCCCTGTGCTGTTCGGCCCTGGCCTGTTTCCGTAATCCCCGATCAGCACCTGATCGGTGCCGACCACCGCCATGGAGGAGCCGAAATTTTCGGCCTCCAGCGGAGTCGGGTTGCGAAAAGTGGTCAACAGTTCGCCGTTGGTGTGGAACAGGTAGACCGCACCCGAGTCCGGCTTCCCGCTGGCTTGGCCGTCGACGGATGCGATGAGCACCCGATCGAGGCCGGCCGACGCAAAAGCCGATCCGAATTGGGTTCCTGGCGATGGATTGGGATCCGTGAACGTCCGGATCAGGGTGCCGTTGGTGCTGAAAAGATAAACGGCTTCTTCAAAGCTGGGGACGACTCCGATGAGCACACGGTCACTGCCCATGGCAGCCAGGGAGACGCCAAATTGTTCGTTCGTCCTTGGAGTCGGGTTGAGGAACGTGGTGATCAGGGTGCCATTGGTGTTGAACAGGTAGGCCGCACCGGCGTTGGGAGCCCCGGTGTCGTCCGAAGGCGTCGAGATCAACACGTGGTCGGTCCCTACGGTGGCAACGCGGGCGCCAAACCGGTCGCCCGCCGTTGGGGAGGGGTTGAGGAAGGTGGCGAGGATTGCGCCGTTGGTGTTGTGGAGATAAGCGATCCCGGCGTCGGAGGCCCCGGTGTCATCGCTGTCGGCCGTGATGAGGAGGCGGTCGGTGCCGACGGCGCTCACGGCACTTCCGAAGAAGTCATTCACCGCGGGAGTGGGGTTGGTGATCGTGTTGAGCCGCCTTCCATCCAAACTGAAGACATGGACGATTCCGGCCTGGGCGGCTCCCGTGTCATCGCGTTCAACCGCAGCCACGATCCGGTCTGAGCCCAGCGCTGCCAGGGTCTGGCCGAACCGTCCATCGATTGCTGGGATCGGGTTCGTGAGGGTTGTGATCAGGGCCGGGGAGAGGTTGAGTTGCTCCAGACCGATGGTGCCTGTGCCGAACCGTTCCGCGGGGATGGTGCCGGTGGTGAGGGCGGAGGCGTTGAGGCTGTTCAGGCCCGCGCCATTGCCCTCGAAGGCGTCGGCGCGCGCGGTGCCCACCACGTGCAGGGGGACGGCCGGGGTGGATGTGCCAATGCCGACCTTGCCGTCGGGGCGATAGATGTCAGGACCGTTCACGGACCAGAGGCCGATGTCCG
>JAIXZE010000423.1 GCA_027489875.1 Verrucomicrobiales bacterium | reverse complement strand
GCATGCGCGAGCGAGTAGGCACCGGTCGTCACCACCTTGTCCCCCGGGAACAAGCCCTCGGGCACTTCCACGAACCGATCGTTCATGCCGCCGACAACCACGGGCACCTTCACGAAGGCGTGCGGCACCGCGTCGTCCACCACGAACACAAAACGGTTCGCCCCCTCGCCCTGCACCGCCGCCTTCGGAACCGACATCAGGCCGGGACGCGTGCGCGTGATGATATCAAATTCCACCCGCATCCCCGGCCGGAGCCAGGTCCCCTCGTTGTCGACGTAACAGGCCACCTCCAACGTCCCGTTGGCCGGGTCTGCCTCCGCCCCCACATGCGCCACCTCGGTTTCCCAGACTTCGCCCGGCCATCCCGGCGAGGTCATGCGCACCTTCAACCCGCGACGCAACCGGCTGGCGTGGTGCTCGGGGACATGGGCCACCGCGTGCACCCGCGAAAGATCCAGGATGCCAAGCAACGCCTTGTCCGGACTGACCGGATCCCCGGGGGCCACGGCAAGGTCCACGACAAATCCGGAGATCGGCGCGGTCAGCGTGACCTGCGGCGGCGGCTCACCCGGTTGTCGGCTTTCGACAACCACCAGCGGATCACCCGCCTTCACCTCGTGATCCGGAAGCGCCAGCACGCGCACCGCGCGCCCCGGAATGCGGCTGCTCACCGACTGCCGCTTCCCGGGAAAGACCTCGATCTTCCCGAGCGCGTGCAGCGTTTCCTCGAAGGTCTGTTCCTCGGCTTCCGCTGTTTCCAACCGGAGGTTCTTCACCCCCGTTTCGTCGAGGAAGACCGTGTTCGCCAACCGCGCTGCCTTCGCCGCGTCCATGGCCTGCAGCGTTCCTTCCCCAGTCGCACACGCCGACATCAGCAGCACGACGCCCAGCATCCGCATCTTCGTTGTCATCCGGAAATTCATGGTTGGTTCAATGGCAGGATCGCACCCGTTGCCGTCATCCATTGCACCCGCGCCCGTCGCAGGCTGCGTTCCGCTTCAATGCCGGCGGATTCCGCCAGCAGTCGCCGTTCCCGCGCCCGGAGCACCTCCGTCACGGTCGCCTGGCCTGTCGGCCGCAACCGTTCCAAAGCTTCTTCCACGCGGCGCGCCGACGGCAGCAACTGGGTGGTCACCCGGGAGAGAACGGATTCGGCGATGCGCACCTGCGCCTCCGCTGCCGCGACCTCCGACTTGATCCGTATCTCCACCGCCTCCATTTCACGATCGGCACGCCCGAGCGTGGCCTTGGCTTCTTCGATGCGCCCTTCGTTCCGGTTCCACAGCGGCAACGGCACCGAGACCTGCAATCCGACAAAGCTCTCATCGCGCAAACCCGTCGGCTGATCGAGAACGCGCTGTCCCTGACCCACCACGCCGACGCCGATGTCCTGCCAGCGTTGGGCACGGGCCAAGGCCACGGACAGTTCGGCAGACCGCCGCCGTTCCAGCGCCACCCGTTGGTCCGACCGCACCGCGGCCGCGGCAGGGGCACCGGGTGTCGCAGGCCCCTCCATTGGATCCAGGTCCACACGGACAGGCTCCGACGCCGGAAGACCCAGCAACGGTCGCAATCGTCCCTCCAGCGCTGCGCGTTCCGCCTCCAGTTGCATGCGCTGAACCTCCAACTGTTCGGACTCCACCGCAAACTGGTCGGCCTCGATCGTCGAACCCTCGGCCGCTGCGGCCGCCCGCGAAGCCGCCGCCCGCAATTCGCGACTGTTGGACAACTGGCGTTCCCGCAAGGCCTGTTCCCGTTCGAGCATTCCCAATTCCACCGCTGTCACCGCCGCACTCCCGGCCAACGTCCGTTCCAGTTCGCCCACCTCCGCCTCGGCCACGCGGATCTGGGTTTCAGTGATCGACTTTTCCAAGCGCAACCGCCCGGTCAGCGGGAGCCGCTGGTTCAGTTCGAAGGTCAGGAAACCTTCCCGCCCGACGACGTTCGGATAGATGGCCGTTTCAAGTTCAGGGTTCGCAAGGCGACCCGCCTGACGCCGACGGCCGCGTGCCTCCGCAATGGCCATACGCGCCGCCACCAGATCGGGGTTGTGTCGACGGACGTGCCCGACGGTCCCTTCCACCGTGAACGCACCCGCGATCAACCGTGGTCCGTCGGACGCGAGTGCGACGGCCACACACATCCAAAGCCCTACCCATTGCCTGCCCATGACGTGAATCCTTCGAAAACCTGACACCTGCATTCCCCGCCCGACAGTTCCGCGGAATCCCAATGCCGGAAGGGCTGAACGAACGGAGTCCGGAACCAAACGCGGATGCCGCGCAAAAGCCCAGATCTGACCGTCGTTGGAGAAACCACCTTCGGTGCCGAGGGGAAATTGCCCACCGCCACGCAAAGCCGGAACCAACCCGAGATCCTCAGGCGAGGATTGTCGGAGCCCGCGGGGGCGCAGCCACACGCAAGCGACACCACCAGGGAGGCCGCCAGTCTTCGTTGGCATCCCGGTTCCAGTCCTCACCCGTTGCGGGCGGATGGCTTCGTGGACTTGCCTCCCAAACCAGGTCGGACAGCAAATCACCCGACGGCTTCGACAGCAGGACTTCCGGAAGCCGGTGCAGGGTCCCATCCTCAACACTCAGGCACACAGGGCAGGCGTCCGATCCGTCCGGTTCCGGCGCGTGGCTGTCGTCGCCATGCACGCCGTGGTCCGCGGCACAGCAGTCCGCCTCGATCCACCCGGCAGCCTCCAGCGAACAATGCATGGTCGCGGGCAGCCACAGGGCCACCACCACCAACCAGAGCAATCGCGTCCACCAAGCCACGACCCACAACTAGAGACCCCCTCCCTCGTTGGCAAGCCCACGCATCCCCTCG
>JAIXZE010000430.1 GCA_027489875.1 Verrucomicrobiales bacterium | reverse complement strand
GTAATTCATCAGGCCCATACGTCTTCCTTTTTCTTGGCTGCGATGTTGAGGCGTCAGTGTCGGTGTGAATCCGTAGACAAAAACTGGAATCTTCCCCCGGCCTTTCCAGAAATCGGTGGCGGAAAGCGGGGCGGCTTACTGGGGCTGCGGTGCCGCGGTGGGAGAGGTGGCCGGTCGGGGTTGGGGCGGCGCACCCGCGGGCTTCACCGTCGTGATGGGTTTGTTGGTGCGCACCGGAGTCTTTGGCCTTGGGGCTGGCTTCGGGCCAAACGTTCCGTGGATCAGGACCTCTTCGCCTCGATCATTCTTCTTCAGCAGGCCGCGGGCGTAGTCATTGGTCACCACATCCGCCACCGTGACCGGCTTGGCCGCCTTGATCAGCCGACTCTCGCCGTCGAGGTGGATGACGCGGTCCTGGTCCCGGGGACCGACGAGGGTCACTGTTTTGGCCGTTCCATCCACCGACTTGACGGCCCCTTGAAAGGGTAACTGGTTTCGTGCGGGGCGGGCCACCGCATTGGTTCCGGCACTCATGGGCGGAGTTCCAGCGGGAGGCGCGGGCCGCGGGCGGGGGGCATTGGTGGAGGGTGCCTGGGCAAGGGCCGTGGCGATGCAGAGCCCGGCGGCAAAGGAGCGGAGAAGGGTGGATGCGATTTTCATGTGCGGAAACCTCGTTGGCCCCGGCGCCGGGGGCCTGCGTGATGGAAACACGATGGACCCGTCCGGCCCGGGACGGCAATGGCGAAGACAGTCGGGTGCGCGTGGTGGATGGCGGCTGTTCCTACTGTGTTGGAGAGGGTGCTGCGGGGACGGCGGTGAAAGTCCGGGTGCCTTTCGCACGGCCTGCCTTGAGGTCCACGCGGTAGACGGCACCGGGAATCAGGGGAAGTGGGGCAACGACGGTCTTGTATCCCTTGAGGGTTTCCCCGTAGGCGAAACCGCGCTGTACCTCCGGTTCGCCCTGTGCGGCCAGATGCCATGCGGTCTTTCCGACCAGCGTGGGCGGGACGTTGCTGACCGCGGTGACCTCCAGTGAGTTGAAGGAGTACTCGCGGTCGAGCATGAACAACGTCGGCAGGACAGGGGACTCGCTGCTGGATCCCCCGCGACCGCTGGGTCTCGTGGAAACTTCGATTTGAATTTGTGGCGGGACCAACCAGTCGGTGAACCAGCGGATGTAGCCTCCGCCGAGCAGTATCAGGGCCGCGACAAGGATCCAGTGTTTGCGAGTCATCTTATGCTGGCGGCTGACGGTCTCCTGTGGTTGGTGATTCGACCGGATCGCAGGAAGATCGAAGTGAGGTGATGGAACCCGCACCGTGGGGTGCGGATCGAGTTGAAAACGAAAACGCGCAGGAAGAACTGACCAGCATGAACAGGAAATCTGGGAACCAGGAATGCCGACCCCGTTCGCGGGCTTTCACCCTCATCGAATTGCTGGTGGTGATTGCGATCATCGCCATTCTGGCGGGCATGCTCCTGCCAGGACTGGGGAAAGCCAAGGAAGCCGCCAAGCGGATCGCCTGCATCAATCAGATGAAACAGCTGGGGCTCGCGACTGCTGTTTACCTGACGGACAACAACGGGGCTTATCCGGAACGCAACAGTGGTCCGCGTTGGTGCGAGCGGCTCCGGCCGAACTTCCAGGATGTACGGATCCTGGTGTGCCCGTCAGACATCGGGCCGGACAACAAGAACCGCCCGCGCAGCCTGACCGGTCAGACCAACCTCATCGCCGATTCCGCGCCGCGTTCTTACATCATCAACGGCTGGAATGACTACTTCGAGCAGACGATGGGTGCGGAGTTCAACATGAACGCCATCGTGGGCAAGACGATCAACGAATCCTCCATCCGGGAGCCCTCCGATACCATCGTCTACGGCGAGAAGCTCTACATGATCGAGCACTACTTCATGGACTTCCTGGAGGGTCGATTGGGCAATGACATCGAGGTCCTGAACCATAGCGTCCACAACAGTTCCGTGCGGTCGGCATCGGGCGGACAGGGCGGCGGATCCAATTACGCCTTTGCCGATGGCAGCACCCGATACCTGAAGCATGGACGCTCCATAGCGCCGCTCAACCTGTGGGCGGTCACGGAGCGGTGGCGGACCAACGCGGTCTCAAACTGAGCAGCATCGGAGTCCGCGGCCCGGTCCATGGGGTCCTGCGTGCTGTCCGGCGCGCATGGGACGGCTCCGGCAGAAAAGCAGACCGCCTGTCCCGGAAAACCGGAACAGGCGGCACAACCCAGAACCAAACCCAGCGTCCTTCCGGCGGCAAACAGGCAACCGGGAGGCGGGTCGGACACTTCACTCCCTCCGACCGAGGGGATCCGCTGGAGGCGGATTGGCCGTAGCACCGGCCTGCCCACAAATGAGAAGGGGGCATAAGGGATGCCACCTGCGGATTCGCGGGGATGCGAATTCGGGGGCGTCGCTGTCGAGCGCCCGTGCCGCGCCTGTGGCTCAGGCCTTCGTGCCAAGACCAATGCTCTCGCGCAGGAACCGGATCGAACGTTCGAGTTCTCCGCGTTGCTGATCGCGGTTGTTGGCATCGAATCCGGTGGCCGCCTTTCCGCGTTTGGCCACTGCGAGGAACTTGGCGAACTCGGCCGCGGGCTTCTTCGGAAAAGCTTCCCAGAAGCTGGCTTCCAGGTAGGGGAACTCCACCTGGAATCCACCGATGGTCTCGATGTTGACGGCAACACCCGGGCAAAGACGGGCGTACTCGGCAAAGTACTGGGTCCAATCCACGCATCCTCCCTCGCCAAATGCGGTCCACTGGACCTTGCAGCCCTTGGGCGTCTCCCAGATGGCGGAGTCGCGTAGACTGGTCGTGAAGGCGTATGGTCCGAGGATGCGCAGCGATTCCATCGGATCCTCCAGGGTCCACACTGCGTTGCCCGAGTCCATGTTGGCCCCGACCCAATCGCGGCCTGCTCCCTCGATCAGGGAGACCAATTCGGTCGCGGTCATGTCACCCGCGTGGTTTTCGATGGCGACCTTGACCCCGAGGTCGGCGGCCAGGGACTTCTGGGATTGAAGAACGCGGATGGTGTCAGCGATGCGGGCCTCGATGCCTCCCGGGGTCCTGCGATCCTCGCGGGCACCGAGAACAACGCGAAAGAAGGGCGAGCCCACGGCCTTGCTCAATCGGAGGCCTTTCGCGAGGTGTTCCTCGGCGGTTCCCCAGGTGTTGCGGAAGGATTTTGAAGTCGGGCAGATGCTCCATGAGCCAAGCAGGATTTCGACCCCCTTGTCGGCGGAGTATTTCCGGAGCTCAGCGCAGCCGGTATCACTGTCTGTTCCCAGCGCGGGGAGATCGGTGATGAAGAGGACGTCGAGTTTCTGCTCGGCCGCGTAGTCCACCAGTTCGCGCCCCTTCCAGCCGTAGGCGCGGATGGCGAAGTTATCCATGCCGAGCTTGATCTTCTGTCCCTTGGCGTCCAGCAGCGGGGCGGCGGCCTGGGCGGAGGGGAGGGTGGCGAGCGTGGCGGCACCGGCAGCGGCCATGGAGGCGACGAAATCGCGGCGTGTCATACGAGTAATGCGTGGTTGTCGCATGGGCCGGGGCCGGGGGGAAAGTTTCAAGTGGGCAGACTTCAAAGATGGGGCCCATCTTGACACTGCCTCCAGCTCAAACGGGGCGGCAACGTCCTCGTTGCCCTCTCTCGCCTTTTTCCGAGGCTGGGAACTGGGATCTGGGGACTGGGAACTTCTTCCCCAACCTCCTCACGTCGGTTGCTACGGAGTGGAGGGGAAAGGAACGTTCTGGCCGTGGCGGGAGGCCAACGCGCAAAGAATGCGGCAGAGGGCGGTGAGTCCGGGAACCGGGACGCCCGCGCGGGTGGCGGCGAGCCACGGTTCGATGAACAGGGTCTGGATCTCGAGTGGGCGGCCTTCGATGAAGTCGAGGATGGTGGACGCGAAGTACGGTCCCATCTCGAGGGTGCGCTCGATCTGGAATTGCTCGTAATCGTCCGGGATGGGGTGTCCGAGGGCTCGGGCGGTGAGGATGACCTCGCGCATCAATTGCCGGACGCGGGTTTCCCAGCCCGGATGGGCGAGCAACTGGTCCGAAGAGAGGCACGCCGCGAGAGGCTGGTTGGATGGCAAGTGCCCGGAGTCAAGGGCAGCGATTCCCGCGGCACTGGCAACACCGAGACCATTGAAGGGGACATTCCAGACGAGCTTCTGCCAGTGGGCATGGCCCAGGTCTTCGGCGACCTCGCAGGGCACGCCGGAGTCCCGGAACGCCTGGGCAATCTGGTGGGTCCGTGCATCGGGCGGACGATGGAACTGGCCAAGGACAATCCGGCCGTGCGCGATGTGGCGGATGACTCCGGGTTGGACGCGGTTGATGCAAACGAAGCAGAGGCCGCCAAGGATCTGTCCCGTGGGAATCAACGCCGCAAGGGCTTCCTCGCTGCCCAGGCCATTCTGCAGCGTGAGCACGGCGGTTTGGGGTCCAACCAATGGTGGAATCAACGAGGGAAACTCGCTGTTGGCGGTGGTCTTGAGTCCGATCACCACCAGATCGCAGATCCCGATTTCCTGCGGGAAAGCCGCGGGCTTCGGGCTTACATGGAAATCGCCGTTGGGACTGAGGATCTGGATGCCTGCTGCCCGGACAGCTTCCAGGTCGGAGCGCAGAAGGAAGTGGACGTCATGCCCAGCGCGGGCGAGGCAGGCCCCGTAGTAGGAGCCGAGGGCACCGCAGCCAACGATTCCGATCTTCATGGTGGGAAAGCGGGGCAGGGAGCGGAAGGAGGGGACCTGTGAAACAAAAACGGCACCCGGGAAACCCGGGTGCCGATGAGAATCCGGAACAGGATTACTTGGTGCCGAGGATGGCTTCCTTGGCGGCCTTGGCGACGCGGAACTTCACGACCTTCTTGGCCGGGATCTTGATCTCGGCGCCGGTCGCGGGGTTGCGGCCGACACGGGCCTTGCGGTTCACGAGGACGAGCTTGCCGAGACCCGGGAGGGTGAAGGTGTTCTTGGCATGCTTGTAGGCGAGGGCGGCGATGTGATCGAGGATCTCAGCGGCCTGCTTCTTGGGAATTTCGGCCTGATCGGCGATGGCAGCAGCGAGCTGGGACTTGGTGAGTGCTTTGGCCATGGTATGACGTGGAGTTGATTTTGCGATTGTCGTTGGCGTGCAATGCCAACTGCGGCGCGATTCAAACAACGCACCCCCGCCGAGCAAGGAAAAACTCCGCGGAATGCGCCCGAATCAGCGAAAAAGTGCCGTGCTATTGCAGAATCACCACATTTGGTGCGGGTTTCCTCCCACCGTCTCGATCGATCCCGGGAAAGCGGGCCGTGATGTCCGTCACGCAAGGATGCCGCGAACGACCTCGCCGGCGACGTCCGTCAGGCGGAAGTCACGCCCTGAATGCCGGAAGGTGAGGCGTTCGTGGTCGAATCCCAGCAGGTGGAGGATGGTGGCATGGAAGTCGTTTACGTGAACCCCATTCCGGCCCACCCGGATCCCGTGGTCGTCGGATTCCCCGTACACGGTCCCAGGCTGGATTCCGGCTCCGGCGAGCCATGAGGAAAAGACCCAGTGATGGTGTTCACGACCGCGCGCATCGGCGGCAGCGTTGAATGGGGTCCGGCCGAACTCGGTGGTCCAGACGACAAGGGTGTCGTCGAGCATCCCACGGGCCTTGAGATCCTTAAGGAGGCCTGCGATCGGGCGATCGACATTTCGTGCCAGCGGCGTGTGCGTGAGCATGTCGCCGTGGGCATCCCAGTTGTCCGAGGAGCCCACATCGATGAGTTCAATGAAGCGGACGCCACGCTCGGCAAGACGTCGGGCGACCAGGCATTGCCACGCGAATCCCTGCGTGCTGCCACGCTCCAGTCCGTACATCTGGTGCGTGGCGTCGGACTCGCGCGTGAGATCGAACACATCCGGCAGCTCCATCTGCATGCCGAAGGCGGTCTCGAACGAACGCATCCGGGCAGCCAGCAAGGGGTCCGCGGCGCGCGGGGCCAGGTGTTGACGATTGAGCCGCGCGAGCGCTTCGAGTTCGAGTTCCTGCAGGCGTCGGGTGGCCACCCGGCGGCGCAGGTTGGCCACCGGCTCTGCACCGGGGACGACCAATGTTCCCTGATGTGCGCCCGGGAGGAAGTCACTGTCCCACACCTGGCCGCCGGCATAAGGCGTTTTCGGTGCGATGACGACAAACGAAGGCAGGTTGCGATTCTCCGTTCCCAGGCCGTAGCTCACCCATGATCCAATCGAGGGCCGGGCGAAGGTGAACGATCCCGTGTGGATGCCGAGGGTGGCCTCGTAATGGTTGGTGTGGTCCGACGTCATCGAACGGATCACGCACAGGTCATCGACGCACTCCGCCATGTGGGGGAACAGCGACGAAACCTCCGTCCCGCAGCGACCATGGCGTGAGAACTCCCACTGCGGGCGCTTGGCGAACATCTTGAATTCGCCCTTCCGACCCTGGAACTCGTCCACGGAAACGGTCTTGCCGGCGTCGGCGAACAGCCGCGGCTTGGGATCCCACGAATCGACGTGGGACACTCCACCGCTCATGTAGAGGAAGATCACCCGCTTGGCTTTGCCCGCGAAGTGGGGGGCTCGGGGTGCCAGCGGGTCCTCGGCCCCAGATCGGGACTCTTCCTCCGCCATGAGTTGCGATACCATCGCCGGGTACAGCAGCGAACCTCCGACCAGGGAGCGGAGGAAGCCGCGTCGGGTGGAATCAAAGGAGGGGCGCATCGGCGTGGATTCTGCGCGTCGCGCCGGGGGATTTGGAAGCCCAACGTTGGTGACGCGGAAGGCTTGGTAACCGCAGGGGAGCCCCTCCCGTTTCGTGGACGCGGTGGGAGCACCTTCGGCTTTGCTGGATCAGCCTGCGATGCGGATCCGGCGGGGCCACTGCTGGTTGGCCTCCCAGTACGTCTTCTTGTTCTTGATGAGCGGGGAATCGGCCGGGGGTTGCTCGCGCCCGTCGGCATCTACCGCACGTGAAACCACGGTGTGTTCGCCCGGCGTCGGGTTGGCCCAGTCGAACTGCCACAGCGTCCATGTGTACTTCGCCGCGGAGGGCTTTCGGACGAGGCGGACCGATTGCCATGGACCGTCGTCGATGCGGACCTCGACCGATTTCAGCGGGGTGCCATCCGACCATGCCGCGCCGGTGATGCGGACGGACTGGTTGGGGAGTCGCACCGCGCGGGCGGCGATGGACTTGACGTTGATGTTGCAGACGGAGGTCTCGCCCCAGTTGGTGGAGCCATCGGGACGTTCCTCGCCGCGGAGGGTGACGTACTCGCGGGCCATCCACTTGCCCATGAACCGCCGGTCAATGAGATCGATGCGCGTGAGCCACTTCACCCACGCGATCCCGAACCATCCGGGGACGATGAGCCGCACCGGCGCGCCGTGGACATCGTTGAGGGGTTGGTCGTTCATCGCCCAAGCGAGCATGACCTCGGATTGCTGGGCGTGTTCCACCGTCAATGAACGGGCAAACCGCTGGAGGACTTCCTGGTCGCGGATCTTCTCGGTCTTTTCGTCGGCTCCGTAGAACACGACTTCGCGGGCGCGCTTGAGGAGACCGGCCTCGCGCAGGATCGGGGCGAGGGGTGTGCCGGTCCATTTGACGTTGCCGATGGCCCCCATGAATCCGATCCCGGCGCCGTTGCCGCCGCATTCGAGAGTGGCGTGGATGTCGCGGTGCGGGAGCTTCTGGAGATCCGCCAGGGTGTAGGAGCGGGGCTTTCGGACGAAGCCGGTGAGATCCAGGCGCCACTGGGCGAGGTCGACCTTGGGCTTGCCGTAATGCGACACCTCATAGATCGATTCGTTGGGCGTGACCCAGGAGGTGAGGTCCTGCCAGTACAGCATGGCGCGTCCCTTGGGCTGCACATCCAGCCACGGGATCAACACTTCACCCGCGGCGGGCTCCAGACCGAATGCGGTCAGGGGGCGGCTGGCGAGACCGTAGGCAGCGAGGGCCACGGAACCGCGGAGCAGGTCACGACGGGAAAGCGCGCGGGAAGTCATGGGGAGGAATCAGCCGGCGTTGTCTTCCGGCAGGGCCGAAATTTCGAGCATCCGTTCGATGGGCGCGCGGGCGCGGTCGAGGATGTGTTGGGGAAGTTCGAGTCGGGGCGAGAGGTTCTGCATGCAGGCGAGAAGCTTCTCGAGGGTGTTCATCTTCATGAACCGGCATTCGTTGCAGCGGCAGTTCTCCGTGGGCGCGGGGATGAACGTCTTGCCCGGGCACTCCTTCTGGAGGCGGTGCAGCATCCCGGCCTCGGTGGCAACGATGATCGCGGGCGAGGGATGGCTCCGGCACCACGTGACCATCTTTTCCGTGGAACAGACCTCGTCAGCCAGCATGCGGACGGCCTTCGTGCACTCCGGGTGCGCGATGAGCGGCGCATCCGGATGCTCGCGTCGGATGCGAGTGATGGCGTTGTGCGTCCACTCGACGTGCACGTAGCAGTTGCCCTTCCAGAGGGTCATCGGACGCCCGGTCTGTTCGGTCACCCACGCACCGAGGTTTTCGTCGGGAACGAACAGGATGTCGCGATCCTTGGGGGCGTGTCGGACGATCTTGGCGGCGTTTCCCGAGGTGCAGATCACGTCGCACAGTGCCTTCACCTCCGCGGAACAGTTGATGTAGGCGATGGTGTAGAAGTTGGGGTTCGTGTCCTGCAGGGCCTTGAGCTTCGGGGCGGGACAGCTTTCCTCCAGCGAGCAGCCCGCATCGAGATCCGGGAGCAGCACGACCTTGGACGGATTCAGGATCTTGGCTGTCTCGGCCATGAAATGGACGCCGCAGAAGACGATGACATCGGCGTCCGTCCGCGCGGCCTGCTGGGAAAGCCCGAGGGAATCGCCGACGAAATCGGCGACGTCCTGGATCTCCGGGATCTGGTAATTGTGGGCCAGGATCACGGCGTTGAGGCGCTTCTTGAGGTCGAGGATCTCGCGGCTCAGTGAATCAACGGGCGTTCCCGTTTCCAGCATGGCGGTCATGTGAGGGCGAGGCTATCAGCCCGCCAGCAAAGGGCAAAGCCGGAGGATGCGGCGTCAGGAATGGGTGGGAAGCGGCTCAGTGACTGGTTGGACGAGGCGTTGCCAGGCGAGAGCGCCGGTCAGCACGGCGAGTGCACCGCAGAGCAGGTAGGGCCAGGACGGATGGCGATCGAACAGCAGTCCTGCAAACGGAGGTCCAAACACCCGCGCCAGCGCGCCGGCGCTCTGGGCGACGCCCAGCGTGGCTCCCTGCTCGTCGGCTGGAGTCAGCCGGGAAAGCATGCCGAACAGCGGTGGACGGGTGAGGCCTGAGCCGATCGCGAGCCCTGCAACGGTGAGCAGGAGGAGGAGCCATCGGGTGCCGTCGGGCTTCAGGAAGACCCCCCAGTCGAGCGGTTGTGAACCGTGGATGAACGGCAGCGGAAACATGGCGAGTCCAAAGACGAGCAGGCTTCCGGCGATGAGCCGGGATTCACCCAGTTTCTTGACGAGGCGCCCCACCGGGCCTGCTTGAACGATCGCGCCGATCAGGCCCGCATAGCAGAACAGCACCGCGTTCGTCCGGGCGGCGTCCTCGTTGGTCAGGCCGAAGTTCTGCTGGATCATCAGCCCCAGCGTGCTCTCGAAGCACGTGAACCCGAAGGTCGCCAGGAAGAAGGTTAGGATCAGGAACCCGACCGAGGGTCTGCGGATGGTGGATTGGAACTGGATCCACCGTGTGCGCCGGACCGAGGGGGTTGTTCCGGGCTTCCAGCTTTCCGGCAGGCGGATGAAGGCCGACAGGAAATTGAGCAGGCACAGCCCGGCGGCCAGCACCCCCGGCGCCGCGGCGACCAGCGCCGTGCTCCCGCCCATCCGGCGGGAGAGCCACTGGGATCCCACCGCCAGCGCAGGCCCCACGATGAATCCCATCCCAAACGCCATCCCGATCAGGCCCATGCGCCGCGAGCGATCTTCCGGCGGGGTGATGTCCGCGATGTAGGCCTGCGCCACGGTGATGTTCGCGCCGCAGATTCCGGCGACAATCCGGGATCCGAGGATGACGAGCAGGGCTGGCGTGCCCGCCAGCGTGGATCCAAACGCAAACGTGCCATACGAAAGCGTCGCCACCAACGTGCTGGCGAGAAGTACCGGCCGACGGCCGATGCGGTCGGACAGCGCCCCCCACGCCGGCGCGAAGAGGAACTGCATCAGCGAATACGAGGCCATGATGCAACCGACCTGGAACGCCGTGGCGCCAAAGGAACGCGAGTAATTCGGCAGCAAGGGCAGGACGAGCCCGAACCCGATCAGGTCGACAAAGACGGTCAGGAAGATGATGGCAAGCGACGGTTTCCGCACCTGCGGGCAAGGGTGGGGTGGAGGAGGACCGGCGGGGAAGTGCGAACTTTGGTGCAAGTTTTGGGCTGGGGCGAGCGCATCCCGACACCGCCTCCATCGCGAACGGGGCGGCGAGTTCCCCGGGATGGGGAAGGGCCCGAGGCTCGCCTTGTCAGGGGCTCACGTGGCAGTGTGGGCGCATGCCGAGTTTTGACATTGTATCGAAGGTGAATTCGATGGAGGTCGAGAACGCCGTGAATCAGGCGCAGAAGGAGTTGCTCACCCGGTTCGATTTCAAGGGAAGCAACGCCGAGATCGTGCTCGAGAAGTTCGAGATCAAGTTGCGGGCTCCGGACGCCTTCAAGATGAAGGCCCTCGTTGAAATGGTGGTTTCCAAGCTGGCGAAGCGCGGGATCAGCATGAAGAGCGTGGACCAGGGCGATGCCGAGATGTCGCCGCTCGGTCACGCCCGGCAGGTCATCAAGATCAAGCAGGGCATTGAAGGCGCGCAGGCGAAGGAGATCGCGACGTTCTTGCGTGGGTTGAACCTCAAGGTCACGGCGGCCATCCAGGGCGACGAGTTGCGTTGCACGGGAAAGAATCGGGACGACTTGCAGGCGGTGATCGCGGCGTTGCGCGGCCATGAATTCCCGGTGGCCCTGGCTTTCGTGAACTTCCGGGATTGAGTTGGCAGCGCAGCCCGAAGGATCGCTCTGGAGTTGGGGCGGGAGACACTGGTACTTCCCGGGCATGACGTTCATCGGAATCGAGATTGGCGGGACCAAACTGCAGTTGGTGGCGGGCGATGGTACCGGCCGGATCATCGATCGTCGTCGTTTGGCCGTGGTCTCCGCCGAGGGCGGTGAGGGGATCCGCCGTCAGATTGCCACCGCCCTTCCGGAACTGATGGAAGCTCACGGACCGGCGGCGATCGGCGTGGGGTTTGGTGGACCGGTGGACTGGCGGACAGGAAAGATCTGCTGCTCGCATCAGGTGGCGGGGTGGCACGATTTCGGCCTGGGGGAGTGGTTGGCGCAGCTTTCGCGTTTGCCGGTGTTCGTCGACAACGACGCGAACGTGGCGGCATTCGGGGAAGCGTTGCACGGGGCGGGCAAGGGATTGGATCCGGTGTTCTGGATCAACATGGGCAGCGGTGTCGGCGGTGGATTGGTGGTCGGGGGCAGGATCTATCACGGTGCGGTGCCGGGTGAGTGCGAGGTGGGACATCTCCGGCTCGACAAGTCCGGAGTGACGGTCGAGGAGCGCTGCTCGGGATGGGCGGTCGATCGCCGGATCCGGGAGATGGCGGCGCACCATCCGGAAGGTCCGCTGGGTCGACGTGTCGACGGAATGAATGGCGGGGAGGCACGGCATCTGGGGGCGGCGCTGGCAGAGGGCGATCCGGGGGCGCAGGCGATCCTGAGTGAGTTGGCGGACAACCTGGGCTTTGCGCTTTCGCATGTCGTGCAGTTGCTGCATCCGCAGATGGTGGTGGTGGGCGGTGGACTTTCATTGGTGGGAGAACCGCTCCGAGCGGCCATCGCGGAGGCCTTGCCGCGATACGTGATGGATTCCTTCCAGCCGGGACCGCAGGTGCGGCTGGCGGGGTTGGGAGAGGATTCCGTGCCGGTGGGGGCGCTGGCGTTGGCGGCGCAGCGGTTGGATTCAGGCGGTGAGCTGGTGCTGGGTTGTTCGCCCCTTTGAATGGCAGGCCCCTGAATTTGAAGGACGGCTTCGCGCAGTCGGGAAAGTTGGAGTCGAGGCAGACTGCGGCTTGCGCCGGCGCTCGATTCCGGCTTTGAGTCTGGCATGACACGCCGTGGATTCCTTTCTGCTTCTGCCGCCGCACTGCCTTGTCTGGCGGCCCCGGGACTGTTCGCTGCCGATGGACCCGAAACCGCACATTCACCTGTTCCCATGCCGAAGACAAATCGGCCGGTCCTCCTTTCCTGCAAGATGGGGATGATCGCGCGCGAGGTGGAGGGCAAGAAGCTCGGGATCGTCGAGCGTTTGCGCATGGCGGCGGACGCCGGGTTTGATGGCGTCGATTTTGATGAGGCGGGCAGCTTCACGGCCGCGCAGGTCCGTGATGCGGTGAAGGAGTCCGGGGTGTTCGTCCACAACGCCATCAACCACACCCATTGGGGCGTGCGGTTGACCGATCCGAAGGACGAGGTCCGGGCCAAGGCACGATCCAACATGGATCACTGCATCCGGGTTTCGCACGCGGCGGGCGGTAGTGGGATCCTGATCGTGGTGGGGCAGGGCGGGGACGGAGCCACCGAAGTCATCGAGGAGCGCTGCCGTCAGGAGATCCTGAAATCCATTCCCCTCGCGGCATCGCTCGGCCAGCGGATCCTGTTCGAGAACGTCTGGAACCGCATGATGTACGATCACGACAAGCCGCCCGAGCAGAGCGCGGAGCGCTTCGTGAAGTTCGTCGACAGCTTCCAGAGTCCGTGGGTAGGCATGTATTACGACGTCGGGAACCACTGGAAGTACGGTCAGCCCGGGGAGTGGTTCCGGGCGTTCGCGCATCGGGCGGTGAAGCTCGACGTGAAGGGATTCAACCGGCCGAAGAGCCAGTTCGTGGAGATTGGCGGGGCGGACGACGACGTGCCCTGGGGGGATGTCCGGAAGGCGATTGCCGACCTGAAGTGGACCGGATGGACCACGGCCGAAGTCGGTGGCGGCGACGTCAAGCGCCTCACCACCGTCCGTCAGCAGATGGAGAAAGTGTTCGGGCTCTGAACGGGCAAAACTTCCGCGGGCGAAGCTTCAGCCTCGGGTTGGTGAAGCCAGCCCGAGCGCGCTGAGGAGCTGCGGCAGATCCGAGTAGTCCGGGATGATGATGTCCGCTCCGACCCCCCCGAGCCGTGTCCGTTTGGCGGGGTCGATGCGTCCCGACCCGAAGTTTTCCTCGTCGGTGGCCACTGCCACTGCGGTTCCTCCGAGGGCCTTGGCTTGCTCGATTTCAACGTGGCCGTCCCCGAGGGCCACGAGGGTCGAGCCGGGTAGGTTATCGGCGGCCAGGATCCGTTCCATCACACCGCGTTTCGTGTACGCGCGATCTCCGGGGCCGGAAGGGCCGTGGATGCGCTCGTCGAAGAGGTCGGAAAGACCCAGTGCTTCGACTTCGCGGCGGACGTAACGGACCTCCGTGCCGCTGACGACATGGAGGATCAACCCGCGATCACCGAAGGCATGGAGGCAGGCAAGTGCTCCGGGCGGTTGCATGGAGGCAGCCGGGGCGCGGCCGGAGGATACCGACTCGATCCGTTGCTGGACAACGTGTCCCAGGCGTGAGGCGTACTCCGCCTGATATTCGGACGCCGTCAGCGCCTGCCCGCCACGTTCCGTGACGCGGTCCGCCAGGCATTGCATCTGGTGGATGGTCGGTTTGCCGTTCAGCCGCCAGATGTCGTCGTGGGCGAGGGCGCGCCGCGTTGCGGCTTCTTCTCCGGGGAGCGGGGGAAGATGGTCCAGAAAGACGTCCAGCATCACCTCGCCCCAGCCGGCACGGATGAAGGACAGCGTGCCGTCCCAGTCAAAAACTGCATGTCGCATTCCCGATGGGGCGACAAATCCCGGCCGTACCTCGATGGGATCGCTCATGACAGCGATACGGTCTGGCCGGTGAGCACGGACTTTTCCTCGGCTTCGCAGACTTCGATGGAAAGGGCGGCGTCGGCCGCGGTCACCAGGGTCGGAGCACGTCCGGCGTGGATGGACTCGATGAAATGGCGGATCTCTCCGATGTACCCGTCGCCGCCGTCCGGCTTGAGGGTGGCCGGAGATTGGCCGGCGGCGTAGAGGCGTAAGGCTTCGGGACCGCGGGCGATGTCGAAGTCGACGGTTGCCCGTTCGAAGTTGACGGTGAAGGCCATGTTGAAGCCGAAGCCTTCGGTCATCGCCCAACTGCCTTCCGCGGTGACGACGGGGCCATTGGGGTACCGGAAAAGCGTGGTCACGTGATCGACTGCGCCCGACACCTTCGAATATCCGCCCGACGTGACGGCGGCCGGTCGGCCGAAGCAGTGGACAACGAAATCGGTGTCGTGGACGTGGAGGTCGAACAGGGCTCCGCCAGAATCGGAGCCTTTGAGGAAGTGCTGGTGGCCCCATGCCGGGGCCTGTGCGACGCGACGGAACCGGGCGTCGAGGACGCGGCCGTAGGTGCCGGCGACAATGGCCTGTCGGACCCACGCGTATTCGGGCCAGAACCGGATGCACAGGGCGGGCATCAGGTAGACGCCGCGCAGGGCAGCCTCGGCGGCGGCGTTGGCAATGCGGCGGGCTTCGACGGAGGTCCGTGCGAGGGGTTTCTCGACCAGCACATGCTTTCCGGCGGCGAGGGCAGCGATGCAGAGGTCGACATGGGTGTGGGTCGGGGTGCAGATGTCGACGGCCTGGATGCTGGGATCCGCGAGCAGATCCTCGATGCGGCGGTAGGGTTTGACCTGGGTCATGTCGAGGCGGACGGGGTTCTGGTCGCCCACGTTGCCGGCGACCTTGGAGAAGTCGCCGTCGAGGTTCCGGCCACTGGGATTGGCAAGGGCCGCGATGCGTGCGAGGGGAACCTTCTGGTACGCCTTGAGGTGGGCCACCGTCATGAACCCGGTGCCGATGATGCCGACGTTGATCATGGGGGGAGTATTTTGGGAACGGGGTGGCGGGTGCCACGACGAAGTTGGGGGAAATGCAGGGTCCCGCCGGTTGACTCCGCCGTGCGAGTTCCGCAGGGTTTGCGGGTCACACCGAGATCATGAGCAAGAAGTCATCGGCCGCAGGGGCCAACATTTCGTCACTGCTACAGGAAAAACGCGTCTTCAAACCGTCGAAGGAGTTCTCCGCCGCCGCGCGGGTACCGTCGATGGCGGCGTACAAGAAGCTCTGGACGGAGTCCGTGCGGCAGCCGGACAAGTTCTGGGGGCGTTACGGCAAGTCCGAGCTGGTGTGGATGAAGCCGTTCAAGAAGGTCCTTCAATGGAAGGAGCCTGTCGCCAAGTGGTTCGTGGGAGGTCAACTGAACGTCTCGGCCAACTGCCTCGACAAGTGGCTGGGCACGCACACCGCCAACAAGGCCGCGCTGATCTGGGAGGGCGAGCCCGCTTCGGATGGCAAGCCCGGCGAGGAACGCGTCTACACCTACGCCCAGTTGCACCGTGAGGTCAGCCGTTTCGCCAACGTCCTGAAGCGCCACGGCGTGGGCAAGGGCGATCGTGTGCTTCTTTATCTTCCGATGATTCCCGAAGCGGCGATCGCCATGTTGGCGTGCACCCGCATCGGTGCCGTGCACAGCGTGGTGTTCGGTGGCTTCAGCGCTCAGTCGGTTGCCGACCGCATCCAGGACAGCGGGGCCAAGCTGGTGATCACCTCCGATGGCGGATACCGCCGTGGGGCGATTGTTCCGCTGAAGAAGAACGTCGATGAGGCACTGACCATCAAGGATGCCGCCGGCGAGTTGGTTGCGAAGACCATCGAGGCAGTGATCGTGGTCCGCCGGACAGGACATGAAGTCCACATGGCCGAGAAACGCGACTACTGGTGGCACCGGGAGTTGGATTACGTCGATGCCAAGTGCCCGCCGGCGAAGATGGATTCCGAGGCACCTCTTTTCATCCTCTACACCAGCGGTTCGACCGGAAAACCCAAGGGCATCCTGCACACCACGGCCGGGTACCTTCTGGGGGCCAAGATGACCCACCAGTTGGTGTTCGATGTCCGCGAGGACGACGTCTACTGGTGTACGGCGGACGTCGGCTGGGTGACCGGTCACAGCTACATCGTCTACGGGCCGTTGGCCAACGGCACGACCTGCGTGATGTATGAAGGCGCGCCGAACTGGCCTGAGCCGGATCGGTTCTGGCGCATCATCGAGAAGTACCGCGTCACGATCCTCTATACGGCGCCGACGGCCATCCGCGCATTCATGAAGTGGGGTGACCAGTGGGTGACCAAGCATGACCTGAGCTCGCTCCGGTTGCTGGGATCCGTGGGCGAGCCCATCAATCCCGAGGCGTGGATGTGGTACCACAAGGTCATTGGTGGCGGGCGTTGTCCGATCGTCGACACCTGGTGGCAGACCGAGACGGGGGCCATCATGATTTCCCCGCTTCCTGGAGCGACACCGCTCAAGCCCGGCACGGCCACCTTGCCCTTCTTCGGGATCCAGCCCGAGGTGGTGGACGACAACGGCAAGGCGGTGCCACCGAACAGCGGCGGCAAGCTGGTCATCCGGAAGCCGTGGCCGTCGATGCTGCGCGGCATCTGGGGGGATCCGAAGCGCTTCAAGGAAACCTACTGGTCGGAGGTCAAGGGTTCGTACTTCACGGGCGACGGATGCCGACAGGACGAGGATGGGTACTTCTGGATCGTGGGCCGGATCGACGACGTGCTGAACGTTGCCGGGCACCGCATCGGTACGGCGGAGGTCGAGAGCGCGTTGGTCAGCCATCCCTCGGTGGCCGAGGCGGCCGTGGTGGGACGGCCGGACGAGTTGAAGGGGCAGGCACTGGTGTGCTTCGTTACCTTGAAGACAGGCGTGCACGCCAGTTCCGAACTCAAGAACGAGCTCCGGAACCACGTTGGACACGAGATCGGTCCCGTGGCCAAGCCGGATGACGTGCGGTTCGCCGAAGCCCTGCCGAAGACCCGTTCCGGAAAGATCATGCGGCGGGTGCTGAAGCAGATTGCCTCCGGCCTTGAGGTCAAGGGCGACACCACCACGCTGGAGGATATGGCTGTGGTTGCCAAGTTGACCGCCGCGGAGGAATAGCCGTCAGGGCCTTCCGACAGGCTTTCCAGGCCGCTGGACTTCGAACTTACGCCCGCGGGGCGGAGCACTTCGGTGCCCGCCTCAATGCGCTGCCCGAGGCCATGGTGCAGGGCGTGGTAGACCGTCATATCCCCGGCATGATGCCTGACTGCCGGGCGGGTCCGGTAGTTGGGCATCCCACGGGCGAAGGCCGCGGTGACGGCCAGGCGGGAGATGTTCATGTGGTCCTCCATGCAGTCCTGTGGCGAATGGGTCAGGATCACCTGTGGTTGGACCCTACGGACGAGGGCAGCCGCACGACGGAGCAGGTCATCGTTGTAGAAGATCTCGAGGTCACGGGCGATGGGTGGATGCCAGACCGCCCCGAGGGCGCGTGCGGCTGCTTGGGATTCCCGTCGACGGATCGTGGCGAGGTGGGTGCCCGGAATCGTGGCCGAACCCATGTTGCCGGAAGAGAGATTTCAATAATGAACCTCCCGACGTCCGAAGAGCTAACGCGTGAGGCGTCTGACGATTCTCGTTGGCATGTACATCCACTCTGCGACGGTCTGTCGCCGCTGGCTGGCACGCTCCACCCCCTGCCATCGGACGTCTTCGAATGGGTTGGATGAAGGCGAGCTACGTGGGTATTGGGCCCTGAATGCGATGCGCGTTTGTGGGGAAATCTTCAACCCGCTCGTGAAATGGTCGTATCCCCCAGGCCAGGAGCTGGTGGTTTTCCAGCCACAGGCGATCAGCGTCTGGGCATAGTGCTCGATCAACAGCTTTACGTCCGGCTGCTGTGCAATGAGGGGACGACTCACGGGAGGCCAGAAGCTCGACTGTTCCCAGTTGACCTGGGTGAAGTGGAAGGCGACCAAAGGAGACTCCCCGACACGCCAACCACCAATTCCATGGGTCACCTTCCGTTCATGGAGGTTGAAGTGGGCGACGTTGACGCCTGGATTGCGGCAAATGGTATGGTCCGGAAACCATGCGGGAATCAGATCGAGATAGCGTTGGTCCACGTATTGGCCGTTGGGCAGATTGACGACGCAGCCGTACTCCAGTACGCCATGCCACCAATCGAGGAATGCATCGGCGCGACCTGACGTGGCTCCGATGACGCCGGCGTTGAAGATCCCTGCCGTTTGAAGCACCGAACGCGCGGGCCATTGGCCGTCGTTCGGATATTCCGAGAGGCAGTGGGGTGTCACCAGAATCCCTGTCCTGAGGGTGGACTCCCAAAGTTGGTACAGCGGGCTGAAAATACTGATGTCTGAGTCAAGATAAAGGACCGCTGGTTCACCCAGATCCCTCAGAATGTGACGTATCAGGGCTGCCTTCAGGGAGTTGCATAGTTCGAAAGCAGTGTAACGGAACATCCAGGAAGATTCGTTGGGCAGCTTGAGGTCCGCGATTTGGACCACGGTGAAGTCTTCCAACCGAGGATCGAAGAACGGTTCGCAGGCATCCACCACGAGAACCCAGACCTTGGCCGATGGATGCTGCACGCGGAGGCTCCTTACAAGCGCACGCGCATAGCACAAGTAATTCCTGCTGATGATGGTGCAGATGCGCGGTTCCATGTGCCTCCTGGTCTTTCCTTTGGTGCCTGCTGTCGGCGTGCCTGAACGCCGAACCAAGCGTGCTGTACCGCGAAATCGAGTGCGAACAGGAAATTTGCGAAGCTCCCAGTGATCGGTCGATCGTCAGGTCCATCCGCTCCGGGCTTTAGACGCGCGGGACTGCCCCGATGGGGCGCAGTGCGTTGTCCGAGATACCCCGCCTCCGAGGAGGTTCTGGACTTACGGCCGTGACTTCAACGCGCCGATGCGAGCGTTCGGACCCGTAAGTTGCCTGTGCTCTGACTTTCTGACTTGGTTGAACAAATGGAACTGGACGCGCTCATGAGACACCTTCAACAGTGAACAAGCGTTGCGGGCATGTTGGGTCCAATGCCCCCTGCAAGACTTGGAGCGGATGATGTCTGAATCGAAGGCGGCAAAGGAAGCAGGAGGTCACCACGACAATCGTATACCGGGGTTGGACGGACTGCGGGGACTGGCAGCCATAGGCGTTGTCATCCTGCATTCTGCTGGGTTGCCCGGATTTCCTGATCAGCCGTGGATTCAGAGGCTGAGTTCAATCGTTGGGGGACGATCAGTTCCCCTCTTCTTCGTATTGAGCGGGTACCTCATTACCTACCTGCTTCTCCGTGAGGAGGAGCGGAGTGGTCGCATCAGCCTCAAGAACTTTTATGCCCGTAGGGCCCTGCGCATCCTCCCTGCCGCCCTGACGTATCTGCTCGTGCTGGCCGTCCTCAGCCCGTGGCTCGGACTGAATGTGAAGCTGAAGGAGTTGTTTGCAGCGATGTTCTGGTATCGCAACCTGCTTTACGGCGGGTGGGCTGCGTGGGCTCTGAAGTTGGATGGGGCAGAGCATTTCACCGGCCACTACTGGAGTCTTTCCGTAGAGGAACACTTCTATTTGGTGTGGCCGGCGGTGATGCTTCTCATGCCGGCCAGATTTCGGATGGGCTTCCTGATCTTCCTGCTTTGCCTCCTGCCGGTGTGGCGGGCGTTCAACATGAAAATGTCGGGAATCGGGGGGATGAATTATTGGCGGACCGACCTGATTTCTGACTATCTGATCGCCGGCGTGTTGCTTGCCCTGTTTCAGGCCCGATGGGAGGCCAGCCCGGTCTGGACCCGGTTTTGGGGTTCCTTCTGGCTCGCGATTCCGATTCTCGCAATGACCTTTTTCCGCGCAGGGATCGAGTGGTTGACGCCGTTCGCTGGTAAGCTGGCCGCTTCGCTGAACCACATTGCGGTGGTTGCCGAGGTTTCCTTGGCAAGTTGCGGGTTGGTGCTCCTGGTGGGAATCGCCGTCCACGGCAGGCAGCCCATCCTCGACTGCCTTCTCAATTCCCGTCTTTTGATTTGGTTTGGGGCGGTCTCTTTCAGCCTCTATCTCTGGCAGCAACTATTTTGCGACGAGCATCTGCGGGTTCTCGGCTGGTCTTTTCCGTTCAACGCGGCGGCGGCGCTTGCAGTCGCTACGGTCAGCCATTACTGCGTCGAGCGGCCATTCCTCAAGTTCCGCGGTCGTTTCCGCTGACCGACCGACATCGATGGATCTGCGACGTTCTTCAGCAGATCTTGGCGGGGTGGAATGATCGGAATACCGCTTGCCGCTCCAGTTTTCATCCGCCTTGATTGCCCTTCGGAGTGGGATGTTTGTTGCCCTTTTGGACGCACGTTCACAGTCTTGGATTCGCCGGTGCCAAGCCAAATGCCGGGCTGGGAGCCATGGGAAAGATTCGCGCGCACGCAGCCGCGGTATCGAACCGAAGTTTCAATTTTGAGACGTGAAGCGCATCCCGGACGGAGTGCTCCGGTAGAATCTCATTGATGAAAATCACAGCATTGGTTCACACCCGAAACGAGGAAAGGTGGTTGGAGGGGTGTCTCGCCACGCTGACATGGGCGGACGAACTTCTGGTAGCCGATATGGCGAGTACGGACGGGACGCGGGAAATCGCTGGCCGGTATGGTGCCCGGATTCTCGAGATGCCGGTGGCACCGATCGTTGAACACGTCCGGGCGCTGGCCATCGAGCAGTGCCGTGGGGACTGGATCCTGATTGTCGATGCGGACGAAAGGTTGACCCAGGCTTTGCCGGGCAAACTCCGGGAATTGGCGGTCACCAGCAAAGCTTCGGCAATTTGCATCCCACGGAAGAATTACTTCTTTGAGGAGTGGATGGAGCACATACTCTGGCCCGATTTTCAGGTTCGCTTCTTCCGACAAGGAGCGGTTGAGTGGCCCAAGGAGATCCACTCCTTTCCCAAGGTTACCGGAACGATCGAAAAGATGAAGGCAGACCCAGCGAGGGCGATCGAGCATCCGGGTGCGTTTTCGGACATGGGGCTGGGGCTTTCGAAGGCGATTCGATACGGGCAATCGGAGACCTCCCGAATCGATTCCGTGCTTCAGGGGCCCATCTGGATGTACGTGATTCGAAGACCCATCACAGAATTCTTGGGCCGATACTTTGGTGGTGGATGGAAGCATGGCGTTCATGGCCTCATGCAATGCTTGGTCCTCGCCAACTACCAATTTGTCGCTGCAATCCAGTATTGGGCGGTCAACCGAAACAAGGAAAAGGCCGTTGCTCCAAAGCCGCTGCGCCGTGCGGTCGCTCACGAGGCTGTCCGGACCTCGCTTCGAACGTTACGATGGTTTCTTATCCGGTCCCGCTAGGCTGGTTTTCGCTAGTTAGCCTCGCTTTCCAGAGATTTCTGCATGCCTCCGCGTCGAATCCTCAATGAATGCGCTGGTTTCGTTCCGCAGTGGCTCTGTAATGAAGAGCAACCCTCTTCCTGCCGCCCACTTTCCCCGTATCCTGGCCGTCCATGGGGCTTTTCCTCAGTAGGCATCTCCGCCATAGCAACGGCAACGATGACACCAATTACAGCCTCGTCGAAAACCGGCGCTATCGCTCCGGCAAGATCTTCCAGCGACAGGCCATCTACATCGGCGAACTCGACCTAGCCCAGCACCAAGCCTGGAGCACTCTGCCTTCCAGGTTCTCCGCACTGCTTCCTTCGCAAGGTCCGGAGCTCACCTTTCCCTCCTCTCCCAAGGCTTCATCCTTCGAGGTGGTTCTCCCAAAAACTCAATTTTCCAACTTCAGTCTCTAAAACCTCCACCAGTGGGGCACCTGTTGGATAGCGGATTGGTTCTGGCAGGATCTTCAGCTTTCGCATTCTTGGCTCCAACGCCTCAACGTGATGATCAGGCTGAGCTACCGGATCAAAGCGCATATCTTCGTGCGTTCATGGTCACAGCAGCACAGCCACTTGATCTAGGGCCGGGAGTGATCAACAGGTCACGAACGGACGCGAGGGGGGCGGACGAAGCGAACAGACGCGGAGGGGCAAGAAGACGGGGAAACAAGAAGAAAGGCTGTGCCTCAGGCTGAAGCAGATGCCTCCGATGCCGGATTTGAATCCGGCAGAATCAGCGGAGTTCCAGTTCGGCGCCGACACCCCGCTCCTATAGCAGTTGCCGATACGGGTGATACTGAACCTCACGGGCCCCTTGTGCCGCCTCCTCCACTTGTTGTGCTTCCGAGGCTGCCGTCTGCTGAATCACCGCGACTCTCCCGTCCTGCGTCGACCGCATCACTACTGGCGGCTTGCGTTGGCAGGACCACTCCACCCCCCGCAATTTGTCAAAAGTAGTTTGCTTCGGAAGACCCTGATTGCGAGTTTGGGACGAGGTTGAACGCGGACACTTGTAAATGCATAGGATCCATGACGACACCCTGCCGCAAGTGGGTATGTCGATAGTCTCGGCAAGGTCTGTGGTGAAAAGTTGCATGCCTAGTTCAAAGCCGTCCAAATTCCCATGAACGCTCCGGGATTTTTAAGGTCAGTCTGGCATAGAATCCTCCTCGCCATCATTCACCCTAGAGTCCTGAGGTTCCTGTCCTCATGGACTTTTCCGAATGCCACAGGAATGAAACAAGAGGCCTTGAATCTGCTGACAGCAAAGCGGATCGGGGTCATCCGCATGGATGGAATGGGGGACCTGATTGTGACAACAGCGTTCCTGAGGGAGTTGCGCCGGTCGGTCCCAAGCGCACAAATCATTTTGGTCATCCGCGATGAATGGGTTCCCCTGATGCAGAACTGCCCACACGTTGACAAAGTGGTGGGGATTGCAAGTGACTGGAGCCATTCTTATAGATCTCACAAGAATCTTTGGCGCTACTGGAAGGCGGCGCGTCGTGAACTGTTGCCGAGACAGCTCGACGTGGTGCTGCTTCCTCAGTCGAGCTACAGCTTTTTCGAGGCGCGTTGGCTGGCTTGGCTCTCGGGCGCGTCGTTTCGTGCGGGACGCAAGGAAGCGAACAGTGATGATACAGACCCTGCCTGGGGCTACCTGACACACATCCATCTTTCCCGGCCCGGGCAGCATGATGTCGAAGCATGCCTGCAATGGTTGGAAGCGATGGGAGGCTCTGTTCGTCAGCGTCATCTCGAGATCACTCCAGGCGACAGTACCCGACTGCAGGCGATGCAGTGGCTGTCGCAGGTTCCTGTCGGGCGAGTGCCTGTTGCACTCGGCATCGGCGCATCACAGTCGGAGAAGGTGTGGCCTTTGAATCGCTTTGAAGAGATCGCTGTTCGTCTGATAGAATCCGGCGCGTTCCTGCTTGTGGTTGGCGGTTCGGATTTCAAGGAGGGAGGACTTAGACTTCAGGAGCGATTGGACGGGGCTGTCCTGGACTTGACCGGCAAGTTGCCGTTGGACGTTACCGCTGCGGTTCTTGAGGCGTGCCGCCTATATATTGGAAACGATTCAGGACCGATGCACTTGGCGGCCGCCATGGGCATTCCCGTTGTCGAGATCGCTGGATGGCCCGCCGACGTCTCGGCAGATGTTGGTGGTACTCCCCTAAGAATCGGACCTTGGTGTGAGCACCGGCGGATTGTGCAGCCCTCTGTCACCGTTCCTGGACCAATTCTTCAGGTTGATCGCATCTCGGTCGAAGACGTCTGGGATGCAATTTGCTCTCTGGCAAAGCAGGTCCAAGTCGTTGGCCTGCATACCGGAAAAGCAAATCATCGATCCTTGGATTAGACCTTGGACTGCTACGGTGGGGTGATTTATGGTTGGTCTCGGAATATTGTGTCACTTCGGCAAACGTGTGTGACTGACGCACGCCGATCCACGCAAACTCAGGGAAGATGACGACGGCAACGAAGTTCTCCTTGGCCAACTTCCTGATCCTTCAGCGAGGGTTTGCGTAATAGTGGAATGACTAGCCCGGGCGGTCTGGGCTCTCAGCCGAAGTCTACGACGCCCTCGCCGTCGCCCTACGCCATGTGTTTACCTTGATCCTGAGGTACCTATAGTTCCGTCAACTGTGGCAACATCAAGAGAGCTGCTCGATTAAGGAGGCGATCCGCCAGAGAGTCCAAGAGCGGATGGATCAGATAGGGATCGAGCTGAACTCGGGCCCGAGCGGTGGGGGGAAGTGCAGTTGGCGATCATCAGGAACACCCTAAGGCGGCGCGGCCGGAATCGGGGGGAGGGATGCCGTGGAACTAGGTACAGGCCAACGAGCCTGGAAAGCCGTCTGCGCTGATACCGGTACCCGCAGAACCGTGGTTCGTTGATAAGATTGGCCCCGCCCACGCTGAAAAATCATGATTGCAGCATCTGGCACATGTTTGCCGAAGGGGCACACTTCAGTAGCCTTAGCTCAATGAATTCCACACAACTGCCGCACCGTAGGAAGGCCTGGTCAGGCTACTTCTGACCCGAAGCCGAGGAAACCGACACCGGCGAAGGATAGGCTGTTCGAACCCTCCAGGCTTGTTCCTCATTCTTAGAAACCCTCCAAACTGAATAAGAATTATAAGTGCTCGTGAACAAGCTTTGTAATAGGCCGCTTCCTAGGTGACTTGGTAATCCGTCCCCGGTTGTAATCAAGTAATCCGCACGGGAGAATCCTTGTTGCCTGTGACTTACAAACCGCATCAGGTTGGTGCGAACAAGGTAATCAGCTAGGAACGCGCGACCGGTTCTGTGATGCAGGTGCAATGTGTCAATAAACACATGTGCTCCTACAATCTCGTTTGTCTCAACATTCGCCAATATGAAGGAGGCTACTTCGTCCATTTCCTTTCTCTGCGATGCAGCGCCTCCAATGAGGCCTCGATCAATGATCGGCGTTGTCAGGAAGAAATTGGCAGTAAACTGCACACCAAGCGTCAGAAGCACTCCGCCTCGAATGAGGCAAGCTGTTTTGGCGGAGGCGAATTCCAGCGACTTCCAAAACCAGCAAAAGACGAAGGGGATGAGGGCAAACATGTGACGGGGCATGGAGCCTGGAACGGCTGCAACCCCTGCCACAGAGATGCAAACACCGGCAAGGGCCATTTTCTCAATCCAGTTCCCCGCCTTCATGCAATAGCGGGCGGCTGAGCCGAAAATGGCCAATTGTACCAAGGCAATTGCAATCAATGTCACGCTTGTCTCTGCACCCAAACGCACCTTCGACCAAGAGAGGAATCGATTTACCAGTGGAAGAATGCAGTCAAACACCAACTCCCCTGATACGAGTCCCCTGCAGTTGATCATCACTCGGCCAATGCGGCCAATGGTCGTGGAGTCCACCGTGGACTGCTCCATCAGCGACTGAGAGTATGTCAGCCCTCCTCCGGAGTTCAGCAACCAAAGCCCTTGGGATAAAAGGGGTATGGCCAACATAATTAGTACCGCTGACGTCGAAAGGAATCCCCGTAGCCGCGCACCTATCGCCGCGATTGCCAGAGGGGTAAAGAAAAGCAGGGCGGCTGGTCTCAACATCCAGGCCGCTGCCATCAGAAGACCTACGCAGATCGCTGCCATGACGCCCTTATTCGTCAAGCGGGTGGCAACGACGAATGAAGTCATGATGCACGCGGTGTATGGAGCATCAGGCCAGCAATTGAGAGTGGTCCATTGCCAGATGGTAGTGATTCCCATGCAACCGACGAACAATGCTGCGGGCAATCGATTCAACCCAAATGCTCGAAGGCAGAAGAAGATCACCCCAAGGCAGACGAATGACTGGATGCTGAGATATCGGAACCACGATATTGGATGATCACAGTGCGGGCCGATGAAGAGGCGTGGCAAAGTGAGCAGTAGCGAATTGCCTGGAGGATACAATGCGAGTCTTGGCGTTGTATAGCTTGTGGGGTCATAGTACCCACCCATTGACGCAAACCCCTCAGCGCCAGATAAATATCCAAGTGTATCGCAAAGGACAATCATTCCACCTCCACGCGCCCATGCCCATCCCAAATAGATGATTCCGAGGCAAGAGATGAGAATCCAATCCGCCAGCCAAGGTTTTGAAGAAGATAATTCCTTCGCGGTCCGGACGATTTGCAACACCTCAATAGTTCAATCCGTTCCTCTTTATGTGTCGAGCTCTGATTTGCCGCCCATAGATACATCACTCAGCTGGCTGATCGGATTGAATTTCCGGAGTCTGGCCGGCAGGGGGCAATGCCTTTGAATGGTTCAATGCTGGATCACGGCGGACTGGCATTGTTCTCTGGCTGGCTCTGCCCTGCTGCCGACCCGATGCTGGCAGGAATCATGCGCTGTCGCTGCACGAAAGTGAGGGTGCGAGGCCTGGATACCTTGGGGGACAACAAGTCTTCTCGCTTGAATCCGAAGAGGATGTGGCGAGGGACTGTTGCGCAGCTGCACGGCGGTTTACAACAGGTGGAAATCGTTCTCTTTCTGGATGGTACTGAGATCGAAACCTCCCCCATGAACCTTGTCACCGCTCCTACTTGGAGCGCAACCCCGGTCAGACGTGGCCATTTTTGCATTTCAACCCAGAGACGGCAGTTGAGAGCTCCATGCCGCAGTCCAGCGGTCGCTCTTGGCCGCCGGTCGCCGACGAATCCTCCCCCTAGTGACTCCCGCAGGGCGATTTTTGCCACTTCAGTGGCCCGGTTGCGACTTTGCTGCTGCCAGGGTGCCAGAGTCTTGTCGCAGAACCGCTCGCTGTATTCTTGTGGGCTCAACTGTTTGGCGGTGCTATTCAGCCTGCTCAAGTACAGGGGGCGGAGCGCTTCGGTGCCCGCCGGGCGGGTGCTTGCTTTTGTGCGTCCGTTGCCGGGTGGAGTCGGACTGTTTCACCGGGTTCAAGGACCTCCCGAATGGGATCGTCGGTGGGTCCGCAGAATCCGAGGTGGGAATGGCGGCGCCATCCTTCGGCGTGAACGAATCGTCCGGAGAGTGAGCCGACTTCCGCTGAAAACGTATCCATCGCCACGAGGTAGGAATCCATGCCCTGGCTGTGATCCAGCCACTCCTTCTGGCTGGTATGACACGCGAGTGCGGTCCGTTTCCGGGCGTGGACCTCGGTTGTTTCGACGTAGAACCCCGCCTCGATGCGCTGCCCGAGGCCGTCGTGCAGGCCGTGGGGCAGGGCGTGGTACACCGTCACATCACCGGAATGATGCCTGACTGCCGGGCGGGTCCGGTAGTTGGGCATCCCACGGGCGAAGGCCGCGGTGACGGCCAGGCGGGAGGTGTTCATGTGGTCCTCCATGTAGTCCTGTGGCGAATGGGTCAGGATCACCCGTGGCTGGACCCGACGGACGAGGGCAGCCACACGACGGAGCAGGTCATCGTTGTAGAAGATCTCCAGATCTCGGGCGATCGGCGGATGCCAGACGGCACCGAGGGCGCGTGCGGCAGCTTGGGATTCCCGACGACGGATGGTGGCGAGGCGGGTGCCCGGAATCGTGGCCGAACCCAGGTTGCCGGAAGAGAGATTGCAGTAGTGGATCTCCCAGCCGCATCCGGCCATCCGCAACAGGGTTCCCGCCATGCAGAACTCGATGTCGTCCGGATGCGCGGCAATGGCCAAGGCAGTGGGCATGGCGAAGATCTCAGGGAAGTGTGACCGGACGACCTGTGCGTGCGGATTCGTCGGCAGCGAAAATGACGCGGTGGGTTTCCAGCGCGTCCGCGAGGCCGGTGAGCTTCATTTCCTCACGCCGTCCAATCGCCGCGAAGAACGCCTCGAATTGCGACTGGTAGGGGTGATCCTTGACGTCGCCCGAATCCACGAGTGGGAAAGAGAGGTTGCTCCATTGGCCCTTGTTCAATGCGCCAAGTCGGGTGGAGTGGAATCGATTGTCCAGCAGGCTGCCCTCGGATCCGACCAGATGGGTGTGGAAGTAGTAGGGTTGCACGCAGTCGATGATGGAGGCGGTCTTCCCGACCCTTCCGTCGCGGAACTTCACCAGCGTAACGGCACTGGTGTCATACTCATACGGGGCGAAGTGAGGACTCCGCGATTTGGTCGACATGGAGTGGACTTCGGCGACATCCGATCCCAGGCACAGCAGCAAGGCATCCAAGGCATGGCATCCGGCAGAAAGAAGGCTGGATCCGCCCCCGTCTTTCTTCACGTTCCATCGGTACTGTCCGTACCACGGTCCGATGCCGTGGTAATAATCGACCTCGCCGTAATGCACCGTACCGAGGAGTCCGGAGTCGATCACCGAGCGTGTTGAGAGGAACTGGGCGGAATAGCGGCACTCGAAGCACACGCAGGTGAGGACTCCGGCTTCGGCGACTGCATCCCGGACGGCGAGGCAGTCATCCCACGACAGGGCGAGTGGCTTTTCGATGATGAGGTGTTTCCCGGCCTTGGCGGCGGCCTGGGCGTGTTCGGCATGCAGCCATGGGTACGAACAAATGCTGATGACGTCGATGGTGGGATCGGCAAGCAGGGCTTCGATGGAGCCGAACGTACGGATGCCTGGTCCGTGCCGTGACGCGAGGAGTGCGGGATCCAGTGGGCGTGCCGAGTAGACCGCGGTGACCTGCGCGTGGGAGGTGGCGTTGATGGCGGCGATGTGGGCCGTGGCGACCCAGCCGTATCCGATGATACCGACGTTCAGCTTGCTCATGGAGTGTTGGGGTTAGAATCGAAAGGCATTGCAGGCGTTGATCACGCGATCCACTTCATCATCGGCCATGACCGGGCTTATGGGTAGACTGACCACCTCGCGATGGATGGCTTCCGTGAGCGGCAGTTGGAGGGAGTGGAGTGCCGGATAGCATTCCTGGCGATGCGGTGGGATTGGGTAATGGACAACCGTCTGGACCCCGGAGTCCGATAAGTGCCGCACGAATGCCTCCCGATCCGGAACCCGAACGACAAAAAGATGCCAGACGTGCGTTGATTCATCACCAGCGACTCGCGGCAAGGCGATTGTGGGATGCCGGATTTCGTTCCGGTAACGCATGGAGATTTCGCGGCGGCGCGCATTGTCGGAGTCCAGACAGCGCAGCTTGATGCGCAGGAAGGCCGATTGAAGCTCGTCGAGGCGTGAATTGGGGCCTTGCCAACGGTTGTGGTATTTGAGGCTGGATCCGTAATTTCGGAGGCCACGCAGATGGTCTGCCAATGCTCCGTCGCGGGTCAGGATCGCTCCTCCATCGCCCAAAGCCCCGAGATTCTTGCCAGGGTAAAAGCTGAAGCCGGCCGCGTCTCCCCAGAGTCCGACCCGGACGCCGTCCAGAACGGCTCCGTGGGCCTGAGCGCAGTCCTCAAGGATCAGGAGATCATGAGCGTTGGCGAACGCACGGATGGCCGCCATATCGGCAGCTTGACCGTAAAGGTGTACCGGAAGGATCACCCGGGTCCTTGGGGTCAGGGCTTCCGCAAGTCGGCCTGGATCGAGGTTGTATGTTGAGGGGGTTGGCTCAACCAGCACCGGCTTGAGTCGGTTCTCCGTAATGGCAAGTACAGATGCAATATAGGTGTTTGCGGGGACGATGACCTCGTCGCCCTCTTTGATTCGGCCGGCCTGCATCCAGGCCCTGAGGACGAGAGTCAACGCGTCCAGCCCATTGGCGACCCCGATGGCGTGGCACTCTCCGTGGAAGCCTGCAAACTCCCGCTCGAAGGCGTCATGTTCCTTGCCGTGAATGAACCATCCGGAATCAAACACCCGTGCTGCTGCCTCCAGAAAATCGGATCGATGGCGCTCATTCAGCGCCTTGAGATTCAGAAATGGGATCATGCGGTGTGGTGCATACTCTCGACCCATATCCGTCGGACCTCCCAACGGATGCCGTCCAATCCTCTCCCAGAGTCGGATTCAGCTGCAACCTTTGAGGTCCCCTAACAAATCCCGTCGTGTTGTCAACAGCCGTACCGCTCCAGAAACTTCCGGATCTTCCGTACAGGGCTCAGCCGCTCATATGGTGCATCCTTCAAACGGCCGAGGGCTTGATCCAAGTCCACGTTGACTCCGTGCGGTCCGGATCAGTCGTGTGCCCAGGAAATAGGACTGGAGGAATTGGGATGTCAGGCCCCAGCTGCCCGGGCCTCGCAGCATTGCGTGGCTCAGCAATTGCCGACAACGCGGAAGGTCGCCCTTGGCGGCATGATGTCTCGCGAGGGTGATACGTTCCATTACCGCACGCTCTCGCAGTCGCCGGCGAAGCATGGTGTCCGAACAGGAGTCCGCCATTTCTTCGCAAACCTTGATCAAGGACTCCGTCACCTCCAGATAGCGCGAGCTCAGGCGCGCAGGATGGACCCGCTTGATGTACTTGCACCCTTGGCAGGCGGAAATCGTGGAGCGCGGGCTCAATCCCAGCCCGATCATGAGAGCCCAGTCCGCAGCCAGTTCGTAGGGACGGGCCTTTGCCCAGAGAGTCCGGGCCACTTCCGTACGGAACATTGCCGATCCGCAGTAAAGGGTTCCAACAAGCATCTGATCCACGATTGCCAGGCCTGGGGATGGGGTGCCGCACGGAAGTCCCGGAGTGAAAAAAATGCTGGGCGAACCATCCTCAGGCCGATCCTCCAGCAGGCAGAAAACGGCGGACAACGATGGGTGGCGGCTGAAGACTGCGAGATGGGCCGCAACGAACCCCGGACTCAGGAAGTCGTCATCGCCGAGAAAGACAACGAAATCTCCTCGGGCTTGCGCGAGGGCGGAGGCGAAGTTCTGCCAGACGCCGACATTGACTGGATGACGTGTCACACGGACTCGATGGTCGCCGATGGCGGAGGCACGTTGGACGGAATCGTCCGGGCTCGCATCGTCTGAAACCACCACCTCCACCTCCTCGCCGCCCTGATCCAAGGCACTGCGGATGGAGGCGCACAGGAGTTCAGCCCTGTTGTACGAGGCAATCAGAACACTGACGAGCGGGCGCTTTCCAGCTGAGGTCATTTCCAAGGCAGCCGTTCTGGGGGCAACCAACATTGGATTCAACCAAGAATTTCCGTCCAAGGGCGTCCACTCTGGAGCCGGTTCACTTGGGCTTCAGGACTTTAGGGAGTCCTCACATACGCGGGGCGTAGCCGGTGCCCGTTGGCCGTGGGACGAGCACCAAAGGTGGCTTGAATCCGAAGGAGTGCGCTTCTATGACTTCGCCGCTGGATCTGCGGTAACAACGTCGATGAAACCTCCCTTGGTCAGTATCCTAATCCCATCGTACTCCCGTCCGGGGATGCTCCGGAGGGCCATCCGCTCGGCGTTGAGCCAGACATTCCAGGATCTTGAAGTCGTCGTCGCCGACGACCCTGGGCCCGAGTCTTGTCGCGCTGCCATCGAATCAATCTCCGACTCTCGTCTCCGAGTTCACTTCCATTCTACCCGCATGGGTTGCTGGGGGAATGTGGACTATGCCATTCGCCAGGCGAGGGGGGACTTTGTCTCGATCCTTGGGGATGACGATTCGCTGTCTCCTGAGTTTATCGAGCGTCATTTGGCTTCGTTACAGCGTGGAGTGGGCTTTTCTGCTTCCTTTGGCATGATGCACGAGTTGTCGGAATCGGGACAGTTCATCCGGCACTTCGATCCGGGTGTCGGAGGCGATGGGCCGATGGGTGGCGAAGACTTCCTCAGGGCGGTTCTGAGACAGAAAGTGTTTCTGGGTTCTGCCCTGCTTGGAAGAAAGGATCTGATCACCGCCTGGGAGGAAACCCGGGAGGACGATATCGTTGCTGACCAGGGTGTACTTCTTCGGCTTGCGGCCGTCCGGCCTGTCCGAACCGTTTGGACTCCTGAAGCGGTCTATTTCAAGACGGTTCACTCGACACAACTCAGCTCCAATTTCGTGAGGGTTTCCCAAGCCTATCTGGAGACGCTTCTACGGGTTCGAGGGTTGATAGGGGGGCGCAAGCACCGTAAGCGGCTCACGGTTGAGGCGGCCCACTTGTGCATTGTTCTTGCGAGGCATCACGCCGCGATGGGCCAGCTTTCGAATGCGCGTCGCAGGATCAGGGATGCGCTGTGGCATGCTCCCCTTATGCCGGGTACCTGGAGTCAGCTTCTTCAGAGTGTCTTCTGGCCGGGGCGCCTTACCCGGACCTCACGCCTGCAAAGGGGGTTGGACGTCCGCGACGCTCCGAATTGACCGAAGCGCACAGCTGTTAAGCCTTGGTCAGGGACGAGGGCGGCTGATCTGTCGAATCAGTCCAACCTTCGATCTGAATGGGAACCCTCGTGCACGACCATCGGTGATGCATGGTGCCCTCGAAGCTCATGGTTGCCTTCATCTCCTGATGGGAAACCGGCATGCGGACAACAGGATGCGTGGATTTGAAGCCGTCAGACGCCACGTACTATTCCGCGTCGCATTACGGAGCATGAACACCGGGTCTCGGACGTGATCCGTAAACAATCATGGAGTGCTCGCAGCATGGATGAATTCCTCATAGCTTCGGATATAGTCGGCTTCTGAGTAATGCTCGGATGCCAGGACCAGGCAGACGGCACCGGAGGAGAAGTTGCCGATTTCGCGCCAGATCATCGGAGTCAGGAGCAAACCTCGGAAGGATCGGTTCAGGTGGTGCAAGCGCTTCTCCCTGCCGTCATCCACGACGATGTCGAAGCTTCCGGCGATGGCGATGATGACCTGAAACAATTGCTTGTGCGCGTGGCCTCCGCGCTCCGCCCCGCCAGGAATATCATAGAGGTAATAGACACGACGGATCTCGAAGGGTACCGTCTGTGTACTCTCGATGAATGTGAGGCTCCCCCGTGGATCGGAGATCTTTGGGAACTCGATGACGCGGCAGTCGTTGATGGTGGCTATGCCCATTGGGGAGAGGTGCGTTTAGGCGGTGGCGATGATGTAGAGTTCTGCGGCGATGTCGGGATACCTCTCCCCGAGCGCCATGAACGCGTCCAGCATGGGGGGTGTCCACGAATGCTCCAACTGGCTGTTGGAAACTGGCTTCAGCCAGTAGCCCCCGTTGACCTCTATCTTGAGTCCGGCTTTGAGGAAATCGCCCCGGAAGGTTTGGGGGTTATAGACCCTGCGGTGGCCATGGTGGATATCGGTGGGATTCAGGGTTTCCTCCGTTGGCAGGAGGCCCATTAGGACCGCCGCCTGGCGGTGGATTGAATTCGAGTTGGGGACCGCTGCGTAGATCCGTCCGCCCGGTGCGAGCCATCCGCGGATCTGCCGCAGCAGCGCGACCGGATCGAGCACGTGCTCGAGCACGTGGCCGAGGACGATGGAATCGAAGGCTTTGTCAGGGGTGTATTCTTCGAACAGCGAATGGATCACCTCAGCCTGTGGAAACCTGGACCGGAGGAGGGCGCAGAATGTTTCTGCACCATCCACCAAGGTAAGACCCACAGCGAAGGGTTCCAAATACGTCGTCATCGAGCCTTCGGCGGGGCCCAGTTCGAGGATTGTCCCCCGGCGGAGGTGACGGGCGAAAATGCGTCCACTGTACTCGATGGTTCGAGGAGCAACCCCCTGAAGATACCAAGAGTCTGCTGCAACGCCCTCCAGACGGTTTGTTTCAGATGCAGTGTTCACCGTGAAATGATCATCAATCTTCCGGGCGCAAGCGAGCTTCTACCAATCGACGTCGGCCAGAGAAGTGTGGATTCGTCCTCCGACTACCTCCCGCAGGAACTCTTCGCTTCTCTGTCCCGTTGCTACCGCTGCGAAGGCACAACCTACGGTTCGGGCGGCCAAAGCGTCTGATTCCGTATCCCCGATGAAGAGGTGGGCACCCGTGAGTTGGAGGCAGTCGGCCTTGGCCTTGGAGATGGAGCCTTCGGAAACGCAGTGAATCCACGAGAAGAGGGATTCCAGGCCGAGAATTCGGAGTTGTGGGCGAAGAAATTCTGGACGACGGCGAGCGGTGATCAACTGGAGTTGGCCTCCCGATGCCTTCACTGCATCCATCCATTTGCGGACACCCGGGAGCACTGAGTCCAGTGCGAGCCATTGTGGCTGTTCGATCATCGCCATCCAATCGGAGGAGATCCGCGATGCGCAGGGCGCAGGCATCCCGAGTTTTTGCATCGCGTCGAGCGTGCTCTTTCCGGACCTCTTGAGTTGCCAGACCTCCGCGATGCCAATCGTTGCTCTATTTCGCACGCAGGCCGCCCAGAGGACGGCGCTTTGACGTGGCTCACAAGTGAGCAGAGTCCCATCGAGATCGAGTGCGATGATGGCCATGGGTCAGTTCATCCGGAATTCGGTGTACTGTCGCGTGACTATTGTTGGGACGGCAAGGCGCTCAAACAGCGTTGTGTAGTCCGATTGAAGCCATCGGGCGATCAGTGCTGCGGCGAAATCGTTCCCGCAGGCCGCAGAGATGGCTGTGCCTGCACCCGGGCGTGAGTTCACGTCAATGATGCGCCAACCCCCTGGACTCCCGAGTACCTGAAAACAGAAGGCACCCGACACATTCAGCTTGGTTGCCAGTTGATGGGCGAGTGCTTCCAGCTCGGCATCCTCGCGCACGCGGCATTTTGTCGATACGCCGCTTTTCACCTCCAGACGATCGCGTGCAACGGCGCGGAAGAAGTGGTTCAACGGGTCATGAAATGCATCCACCGTCACTTCCTGCCCACCACAGATCTCCTGAACAATCCAGTCAGGACCCAGCGACGGCAGCAGCCTCTCCAGTTCGTCAGGTGTCACCTTTCGGGCACCATGGCTGCCGGTCCCGGCGCGTGGTTTCAAGAAGAGCGCCTCACCCTTGGGACTCCCACCTGGATTGGTTGTCCTCGGCGTCGGAAGGTTGTTCGCGTCCAGCCACTGCGCCATGGAGAGCTTGTCGATGGAGAGCCTTGCGAGCTCTTGGGACCCCGTCAGGAATTCAAGTGGGCTTTCGCCTCGCGAAGATTGTGCCAAAGCCAAAGATGCCTGGATCTCACCTGGTAGCAGTGGCAGGAACGCATCGATCTTCTGGTCTTCGATGATGCCGGAGAGGTGCCGTCCAAACTCCGGTGAGTTTGCGTAGGGAACTTGCACGAGTGTATCGCAGATCAGGCTGGCTGTGACCATTTCCGGCGGATTCACATCGATGCCAACAATGCGGACGTTCTGTGAGAAGACCCTGCGGATGGCCGTCATGATGCCGTAGGCGGTTCCGGTTCCCGCCCCTCCGATGAGGACCGTCGGCCAGCCAGACTTGAAGCGGTGTTTCTGCATAAGTTGCATGCGTGCGATCAGGTCTTGCCACGCTTTCCACGAATGACGTCACGCTGACCCGAACCTTGTGACTGATTCAAGCCGTTAAGCCTTTTCGCTCCGGCATTGCCTCGGTGTTGTCGCACTTGAGCGGTCCCGCCGGGCCGCATCCTGACAGTGCCGCCTGAAGGGATGTTTTCGGGGCGACGATGTCCTCTTCGCCATGTGAACCGCTTTTGAAGCGCGACGAGGACGTCTCCACCCCATTTCATTCGGGGCAGTGTCGACAAGCATTCCTCCTTCCGGGCCCTTGCATTTGGGTCATTGATTTCCCCGGCAGATTGGTTGAAGCATCCGGCCAGCGTGTTGCGTCGGGGCTGTCGGAGTGGTCCCACGGATTTGGCTGGAACGGATGCAGGAATGGAGTTTCCGATCCCATCTCAGCGCGAGTCATTTGACCGTTACTGCTGCCGAGTCATGCGATCCCCAAAAGATGAACAGGTCTGTTAGTGTGATCATGGCCGCGTTCAACGCGGAACCATTCATTGAGGCTGCGGTCCGCAGTGTGCTTGGCCAGACCTATCCGATCCGGGAGTTGATCGTCGTGAACGACGGCTCCACGGATGGGACCTTGGAGAGGTTGAAGGCGCTCGCAGCTACCGATCCTCGGGTGCGCGTCATTTCGCAAAGGAATCAGGGGTTTTCCGCCGCGCGCAATGCTGCTTTGCGGGAAGCGCAGGGCGAATGGATCGCCATTGCTGATGCCGATGACATTCAGCTCCCAAATCGTCTCTCGCTCCAGATGGCCGCCGTTGATCGGAATCCCTCGGTGACGGTCTGTGGAGGCGGGATTGAGACGTGGGATGGAGGAGAGGGCGACGGACAGTTTGAAGTGTTGCCGCCAACCGACGCCGAAATACGGGGTCGGATGACCTTCGAAAGCCCACTTTTTGATCCTACGGTGCTCTACCGGGCAAGTCTCCTTCCGGAAAACCGGGAAGCGTACGACTCTTCGTTCCGCATGGCCGCTGATTATGATCTATGGAGCCGATGGGTCTCGCGCGCCCAGTTCATGAATCTTCAGGATATTGTGACGCGATACCGCCGGCATCCGCAGCAAGTCACTCATACGGCGCGGAAGTCCGGATTGAGCCTTCAGGAAAGAAATCGGGTCTGGACCCGCTTGCTTGGCGAGCTTTTGTCGATAGCTCCCACCGAGCGGGACCTTGTCCTCCACGAAGCGATCTCTGCATGGCCTCCGGAATTGCCCGAGCAGCGCTTGCTCGGGATTTCGGAATGGTTTCGGCGGTTGATGGAAGCCAACCGTCGGCACGGCCGACTCGATGACCACGTCTGGACCGATGGATTGAGTTACCGTTGGTTCTGGGTGCACCGGCATTCGGTGCCACTTCGGCTCTCGCACGTGTTCCGGTACTTTTCCTCACCGCTCGCATGGAATCGTTCCGTGGGCCTCCGTTCGAAGGTTGGGCTTGTTGCGAGAGCTTGCAGGACGTCGTTCCAACTTCCGGCTTCCAAGTTCCAGCCGATGTCCTAGCGTCCGCCCTCCGTTTTGCTGCCATGCCTGTCTTGACTTCAACCGAGATCCGTCAGGGGTTCCTGGACTTCTTCAACCGCCAGAAGCACACGATCGTCACATCGTCGTCGCTGATGCCGGACAGCCCGAACCTTCTCTTCACGAACGCCGGCATGAACCAGTTCGTGCCGTTCTTCCTTGGCGAACGGCGTCCGGACGTTTCGACGTGGGCCGGTGTCCGTGCGTCGCTCGACACCCGTGCGGCGGACACGCAGAAGTGCATCCGCGCCGGTGGCAAGCACAACGATCTCGATGATGTCGGGTTGGACACGTACCACCACACGTTCTTCGAGATGCTCGGGAACTGGTCCTTCGGCGATTACTTCAAGAAGGAGTCGATCCAGTGGGGCTGGGAGTTGCTGACGAAGGTCTGGGGATTCCCGCCGGCGCGGCTGTTCGCCACGGTTTACTCGCCGGACAAGTCAAAGGGCGATCCCGCGGATTTCGACCAGGAGGCCTACGACATCTGGGCCGAGATCTTTCGCGCCGAGGGGTTGGATCCCGCCGTCCACATCGTGAACGGCAACAAGAAGGACAACTTCTGGATGATGGGTGACACGGGACCCTGCGGTCCGTGTTCCGAGATCCACGTGGACCTCACGCCTGCGGGCGACACCGGCGGTGCGCTGGTCAACAAGGGATCCGCGCAGTGCATCGAGATCTGGAACCACGTCTTCATCCAGTTCAACGCGAACCCGGACGGAACCTTTTCCTCCTTGCCCGCCAAGCATGTCGACACCGGCATGGGATTCGAGCGCGTCACGTCGATCATCCAGGGAACGAAGGGGTTCTCCGACTTCGCCAACGCCAAGATCTCGAACTACGAAACCGACATCTTCCGCCCGATCTTCGACGAGTTGGAGCGGATGAGCGGGCATCGGTACGGCAGCACCCTCCCCAAGGCGGGAAGCACAGGGGATACCGAACAGGAGCGCATCGACGTGGCCTTCCGCGTGATCGCGGACCACATCCGGACGCTGAGCTTCGCGGTGGCGGACGGCATCCAGCCGGGCAACAGCGATCGCAATTACGTCCTGCGGCGCATCCTGCGACGTGCCGTGCGTTATGGTCGCTCCCTCGGGTTCCGGGAGCCGTTCTTCTACAAGCTGGTGGACGTCCTTGCGGCGACGATGGGCGATGTCTTTCCCGAGATCCGCACGCGCAAGGCGCAGGTGCAGGACACGCTGCGGCGTGAGGAAGAGTCGTTCAACCGGACGTTGGACAACGGCATCGCGCTCTTCAACGAGGCCGCCTCGGCTGGCGACATCACGGGACCGGTGGCGTTCCGGTTGTATGACGAACAGGGATTCCCGCTCGACCTCACCGAGTTGATGGCGCGGGAACGCGGCCTGAAGGTGGATGTCGCCGGGTTCGATACGTTGATGGCCGAGCAGAAGGCCAAGGCGCGTGCGGCACAGAAGAAGACCGTCATCGAGCTTTCCCAGATTGAAACGAAGACGCCGACGCGGTTTGTCGGGTACGACGCGTTGCAGTCGACCGGTACCGTGCTGGAGGTCGTCGCCCTCAAGGATCGCACGGCGGTCGTGCTGGATGCGTCGAGCTGCTACGCCGAGATGGGTGGGCAGGTTGGCGACACGGGTGACCTGACGGGTGGCGGCCAATTGTGGCGCGTGGTGAACACCCAGAAGAGCGGTAACACCTGGTTGCACTTCATCGACGGCGAGGATGTTCCGGCGTTGGGGTCGACACTGACGTTGACGGTGGATGCCAGCCGCCGGGCGGCGATCCAGCGGCATCACACGGTGACGCACTTGCTTCACTGGGCATTGCATGAGGTGGTCAGCCGCGAGGCGACCCAGAAGGGTTCCGCGGTCAGCCCCGAGAAGTTGACCTTCGACTTCAACGCGGCACCGCTGACGGCGTCGCAGGTGCAGGATATCGAACGCCTCGTGAACGAGCGGATCCTGGAGAATGCCGGTGTCAGCTGGACCGAAGTCCCTTACGCGAGGGTCAAATCCCGCGCCGACGTCATGCAGTTCTTCGGCGACAAGTACGGCGAGACGGTCCGCGTCGTGCAGGTTGGCGGCCGTTCGGGTGCGTTGGACGGTTATTCGATGGAGCTGTGCGGCGGCACCCACACGCGGGCAACGGGGGAGATCGGGTTGTTCCGAATCCTTGCGGAGAGCGCGATCTCGGCGGGCGTTCGCCGTATCGAGGCGGTTGCGGGCATGCCGGCGTACGGCGTGGCGAAGTCCGATCTGGACCTCCTGCGCGGTGTGGCCGGTCGGCTGAACGCCCCGATGGCGGATCTGGAAAAGAAGATCGAGTCGATGCTGGCCTACCAGAAGGAGCTCGAACGGTTGCTCAAGACGGCGGTGGCGCGGAACGCCTCGAATGCGGCCTCGGAATTGTTGTCGCGGGCCGTGACCCACAACGGGATTCCGGTCATCACGCACAATCTGGGTGATTGCGACGGGGAGTTCCTGCAGGCCGTGGTGGACGCCTTGAAGAGCCGGTTCTCTGGTGTCGTTGTCCTCGGTGGTGGTGCGGCTGGCGCTGTGGCGCTGGTGGCGTCGGTTTCCGCGGAGTTCACCGCGAAGGTGCAGGCGGGCAAGGTCATCCAGGCCATCGCACCGATCATCGGCGGCAAGGGTGGCGGCAAGCCCGACAACGCCCGCGGTGGTGGCAAGGATCCCACCCAGCTTGATGCGGCGCTCGCGAAGGTGCGGACGCTGTTTTGATTCGGGGACGCAAAAAAGCCGGGATGCGGTGATACCGCATCCCGGCTGTGAAGTGGGTGCTGCGCCTCAAGGCCGGTTGAGCCGGTAGAAGCGGGCGGCGGCAGTGGCAGGCACACTGAGGATGGCGGTGTCCCCTTCAGTGGTCGGTGCCGGGCCGGTGGACCAACCCGTGGTCGGGCTGTCCGAAGCCTGCACGACGAACCCATTGGCCAGCGCCGAAGCCGGGAACGTGAAGCGTGCGCTGCCGTCGGCGGCCAGTGAGGAACTCAACGAGTAGTCCAGGATCACCGTGGGCGTGAGGACGTCACTGTAGGCAGTGCCGATCTTGATGAGATCCACTTCGAGGGATCCGAACCCCGTGTCCTGGCGGAGGGCGAACGAGACCATGTCGGAGGGGAACGGGTTGTCCGTTCCGGTCACGCTGGGTGAGCCTTCGTTGGCCGGGTTGACCCAGAGCGTGGAGATGCCCGTGGACACGTTGTAGCGGATCAGCACGATGATCGGTTGTCCGGGGCTGACGGTTGCCGGATGCCAGACCGAGGCGGTCGCGGAGTTGTTGGCGAGACCGAACTGGAACTGTCCATCCGGAGCCGTGCGGCGGCCGGCGAACAGACGACCGCGGAAGGATCCGCCGGCGCTGCCCAGGAAGTGGGCGAAGTAGGACCCGTTCGCGGACGACGGAACCGACGTGAAGTTGAGGTCCAGGCGGGCGTAGAGGATGACACCGTCCGTGGTGCGGACCGTGGGCGAGTTATAGGTGATGTTGATGTCCTCGCGGTTGGTGGTGACGAGTTGGGCCTTTCCGCCGCGCACGATCACGGGACCGTCATTGGTGCCGCTGTGCGGGATCCAGAGCCCGGTGAGATTCAGGAGTTGCTCGTCCGGGTAGTTGAAGGGTTCGTCGAGGATGACCCCGAGCGACTTGGCGACGGTGACGTTGAATCCGTTGGTGATGCTGTTGAAGCCGTCGGTCACCACAACCTGGATCCGGGAGAAGCCTGTGGCGGTCTCGGCCGGCGTGATCTGGAGCGTGCGGGAGCTGCCGGAGCCAATGACCGCGAGGGCGGTCACGACCTCGGTGTTCGCCGCGGTGGCGGTGACGGTGAGTGCGTCGGATTCCGTGTCGGACACATTGAAGACGATGTTCGTGGGAGTGCCCGGCACCGTGACGACATCAACGAGGCCAGAGAGGCTGGGTTCCCCGACAATCAGATCAAACCCGCGATTGGCCGTGTTGCCGTCGCCATCGCGGATCGTGAGGGTGATCCGCGCGATGCCCTGCTGACCGGCGGCGGGGCGGACGGTGACGGTGCGATCCGCACCCGAGCCGCCGAAGGTGATGTTGGCGGAGGGAACGAGTGTTTCGTTGCCGGACGCGCCGGTGACAGTGAGAGCGGCCACCGGGGTTTCACCGTCAGCGACCGTGAAGGACAGTGCAGGCGTTGCTGTGCCCGCCGGAGTTTTCTGGGTCCCGATCGTGGAGAGGATCGGCGGGTTCAGGGCCGCGTTGCCGCCCTCGGCAACGTCCGCGAAGCGGGTTCCTACGAGAAGATTGTCGATCCGGATGTCGCCGATGCCTGCGGCCTGACGGAACGCGATCTGGCTGATGCCCACGCCGAAACCCGCGGTATCAATGGACACAGCGCGATCGGAGGTTGCCGTCTCGGTGGCCGGGTTGATCCAGAGGGTGGCGTTGGTGGAGGCGAAATCGAGCTTGAGGACGATCTTGTAGGACGCGTTGAGGTCGAGGTCCTTCTCGATGGGGATGATGTTCGCGGCGGACGTCGAGACGAAGGAGATGCCGAGGCGATACTTGCCTTCGGCAGCACCCGTCGTTCGTGCGAAGACGCGACCAAGGAAGGTGGAGGCGGCGCCCGTTCCCGTATCCTTGAAGTGGAAGAAGTAACCGCCGGCGGAAGAGGGTAGGGCGGTCAGGACAAGGTCACACGAAGCATACAAGGTGCCCGTGTTGATGCCTGTGGCAGAGAACGTGCGGTTGACGTCCTCGGCTTCGGTCCCGGTGATGAATGCAGCGCCCGAATCGATGCTGGACTGCTCGGCGGTGCCGCTGTGGTTGACCCACAATCCGGGGGCGACCGCGGTGATGGCACCGTCCGGGTAATCGAAGGGTTCGTTGAGCAACCGCTCTGCGCGTGCCACGAAGGGAGCGAGGGCGGTAAGGAGGACTGCAAGTGTCCTGCGTGGAGTCATCATTGGCTTGTTCATGGATACGCCGCCCACAGGGGCGGAGGTTTCAGTTGGGTGTTTCGACGGACGGGTACCAGTACACCACACGGTCGCGGGACCATTCAGCCGTGGCGTTGTTGGACTCGTCGGCGGAACGGGTAAATTCGTTGGTCCGGTAAGAGCGGGCGGAGCCGTCCACCAGCGCAAAGTTGCCACGGCCCATGTGGCGTCCGACGGCATACTGGCCGGTGACGTTGGACTGGGTGCGATTGGCGGTGGCGGAGTTGCCGTCGACTTCGGCGAGGAAGATGGTGTCGGAAGGGCGGGGAACGTTGGAGAGGCGGGTGTTGGGGCCCCCGTTGCGGCCGGAGCGGTTGATGCAGAGTCTTCCATTCATGCCGAACATGAAAAAGACGCGTCCGTTGATGTTGGGCGGAATGGTCGGTTTGGTGGCCACCGGGCAGGAGAACAACGTGCGGTTGCCGGGCAGCGGGATGTTGGTGCGGGTGTAGAGATCGACGAGGCTCTGGAGTCGGATGGAAGGCGGGACGGTGTTGTACCATGCCTCCCTGTTTTCGTCCTCCATGATGCGGAGGGTCACGTTGCCTTCTTCCGGGACGGCGTCCTGATATTCCTGGGCGTACATTGTCATGGCCAACGACCACTGCTTCAGGTTGTTGAGGCAGGTGATGGACTGGGCCTTGGACTTGGCACGGGAGAGCGCCGGCAACAGCATCCCGGCAAGGATGGCGATGATCGCGATGACAACGAGCAATTCGATCAGGGTGAAGGCACCGTGCCGGCGTAAGCTTCGGAATCTGAAGACGTCCATGGAGGAATGGGCACCGGGGTAGGTGGGGATGGCCCCGGAACAGGCCTGCAAGCTACCGTGTCAGGCCGGGTGCGCAAGCCCCGGTCCGGGGCAGCCCGGAACGCGAGCCGATTCTGTCAGGGTCTCACCTGGATCGGGGCGGCGATGTCCTCATCGTCTTGAGAAAGGCTTTTGAACGGCGACGAGGATGTCGCCTCCCCGGCCGATGTGCGTTGGCTCGGTGGCATCGGATTTGTTCAGAGATTCATTTGCGAACAGCTCCGGATGAAGGCTTGATCCCGGCGGCATGAGACCGGTACGGCATTTTGCATCGGATAATTACGCGGGGATCACCCCGGAGGCATGGGCGGCACTGGCGGAGGCGAACTCGGGCCACGAGCCGGCATACGGCAACGATCGATGGACGCAGAAGGCCGCGGACATGATCCGGGAGGTGTTCGAGACGCCCTGTGACGTCTTCTTCGTGTTCAACGGGACCGCAGCGAACTCCCTCGCACTGGCGCATTCGACCCAGAGCTATCACTCGGTGCTGTGCCATGAAGTGGCGCACGTCGAAAAGGATGAGTGCGGGGCACCGGAGTTCTTCGGCAATGGGTCCAAGCTGCTGCTCTTGCCGGGCGACAACGGCAAGCTCAACCCGGCAGGGATTGAGGAGGCCGTGCTGCGGCGCTCGGACATTCATTACCCGAAGCCTCGTGCGGTGACGGTGACCCAATCGACGGAGGTTGGAACGTTGTACACGCCGGGAGAACTGCGGGCGATCGGAGCGATGGCGAAGAAGCACCACCTGCGGTTTCACATGGATGGCGCGCGGTTCGCGAACGCGGTGGCGGCCTTGGGGTGTGCGCCGCGCGAGATCACCTGGCAGGCGGGGGTCGACGTGCTGTGCTTCGGCGGGACGAAGAATGGCATTCACGTGGGCGAGGCGGTGGTGTTCTTCAACCGCGAGCTGGCACGGGAATTTGACCTTCGGGCGAAGCAGGGTGGTCAGTTGTGCTCGAAGATGCGCTTTGTGTCGGCTCCGTGGGTGGGGATGCTGGCGGACAATGTCTGGCTGCGCTACGCGGGGCAGGCGAACCGCATGGCGCGCCTGATGCACGAGTTGGTGGCGGGCATTCCGGGCGTGAAGGTGTTGTTCCCGGTCGAGGCAAACGCCGTGTTCGTCGACCTTCCCAAGCCGGCCATCGAGGCCATGTGGGCCAAGGGGTGGATGTTCTACAACTTCATCGGGGAAGGCGGGTGCCGCCTGATGTGCTCGTGGGACACCACCGAGGAGGATGTCCGGGCATTTGCGGCGGATCTCGCTGCGGTGTGCGGGGCCGCAGCCCGCGGTTGAAATGTGACGGTTGAAAGCGAAAAGGACGCTGGGTCAGGTGACCCAGCGTCCTTTTGCGTTCCCGGATCGGTCCCGGTCAGTTTGCCTGGGAAGGGGCCGGATGACGGCGGGGGCGCAGGAGGATGACCTTCTTCTCGGAGCCCTCGACCTCGACGGAGTGGGTTTCGATGTCTGGATCGTCCTTGAGGGCCTGATGAACGATGCGGCGGTCGTACGCGTTCATCGGTTCGAGTTCGAGGATGTCGCCCCAGCGGCGCACCTTCTCGGCGCCTTCCTTGGCGCGCTTGATGAGTTGTTCCCGGGCCTGCCGACGGTACCCGCCGACATCCAGGACGATGCGGGGCGTGGACTCGTCACCGCGATGGATGATGCGGTTGAGGAGGTACTGGAGGTCCCCGAGGGTGGAGCCCTGACGCCCGATGAGGCGGCCGGGGTCATCGGTCTTCACGTCGAGCATCAGTTGGCCCTCGATATCCAATTCCTCGATCTGGGCGTCATCGAAGCCGAGATGGTGGAGCATTTGGAGGAGGGTTTCCTTCGGTGCGAGTGTGCTCATGGTTTGAAAGAGGCGGGTGGAGTGGGAGGGTCGAGGCGCGGCACGAGTGGGGTGGGTCAGCGCCGGGCTTGGCGGAGGGTGGTGGGCGTGGCAGGAGCTGGATCGGAAGGCTTCGTGGTGGTGAGCTTTGTTTGCAGGATGCTTAGCAGGTTCTGCACGGTCCAGTAAAGGGTGAGGCCAGCGGAGTAATTGTAGAACAGGGCCAGGAACATGAGCGGCATCCAGCGCATGATCTTCTGCTGGGCTGGATCCATCTGCGGGGAAGCCGGGGTGAGATGGGTCTGCCAAAGGGCGGTGCCCACATAGAAGAGCGGCATCAGATTGAATGGGAGTCCGAGGCCCGGGACACCCAGCAGCGGAACGAAGCCAAGGCCGGGGATGACGAAGAGGGTGTCCGCAGCGGCCAGGTCCGGGCACCAGAGGAATGAAGCCCCGCGGAGTTCAATGGCCGATCGGAGCATGGTGAAGAACCCGATGAACACCGGGATCTGCACAATCATGGGGAGACACCCGGCGACGGGATTGTACCCGCTTTCGCGCATGAACAGGAGGGTCTTTTCGTTCAGGCGCTTGGGGTCGTCCTTGTACTTGTCGCGGATGGCCTGGAGTTGGGGGCCGAGTTCCGCCATGCGCTTCATGGAGCGGGTGGAAACCGCGGTCAGGGGCCAGAAGAGGATCTTGATGAAGAGGGTGATGACGACGATGCACCAGCCGTAGGGCAGCTTGACGCTGTTGTGCAGGAAGTTCATCCCCAGCAGCAGTGGCTTCGCAAAGAAACCAAAGATGCCGTACTCCATGTTCAGATCGAGGCTTGGTTGGAGCCGGGAGAGGCCGAAGTATTCCTTCGGGCCGGCGTACACGGTGAATCCGTAATCGAGACTCTTGCCCGGTGCGACGTTGGCCCCGTCCTGCTTGAACGAGGAGACAACGGCGACGGGTTGCGGGTTCTGGCCGGGATCGGCCCTCATCGAGTCGGCACCAGGTGCCGCCAACAGCGTGCGGACGGCGGTGAACTCCTTGGCAGTGCGGTCAGGAATGGTGACCAGGGTGAAGAACTGGTTCTGGACCGAGGCCCACACGATCGAGCCGTCGTCCTCGCGGCTCTTGTAATCGACCTTCGGGTTGCTGGGGATGCAGAGCAGGCCGGGCGTCGGGACCCATCCGAGCGTCTGGTAGGTCTTGCTGCCGTTGAACCAGTCCACCGCGAGCATGTCTCCCTTGTCGTGGGAGTTCATGAGGGTGGCGGCACCGGTGGACCATTCCACCGCCGGGAGGCTGAGGACGTTGGCCGTGCGGTTCTCGAGGCGGACAACCGCGTGGAGAAGGTGTTCGTTCGTGGTGAGGCGGTACTCCCGGACGATATGCAGGCCGTTCGGGAGGGTCTTCTCGGCAGTGACCGTCGAGGCATCGACCTGTCGGATCTGGTACTCGCCGTCGCCTTCGATGGCGGCGCCGTTGCGCAGGGAAAGGACCGGCGGCAGGCCCGGTGCGTTCAGGAGGACGGGAGTGTTGGACCGGCCCTTGGCGATCCGGCCGGTGAACGCCTGATACTCGAGGAGTTCGACGTTGCGGATGCCTCCACCGTGGGAACTGATGATCCAGCGGGAAGCCTTGTTGGCGAGGACAGCTGTCTTCTCAGGTCCCGCAGGGGTTGCCGGAGCCGTGGTCGCCGGGGCGAGGGGTTGGACGTTGTTGAGGGATGGAACCGTCGCCTGGGAACCGGGGGCGGAGAGCGATGCGGCCGGGATGTTGGTTCCGTTGAGGACCCGAGGCGCGCCGTTGGTGGCACCCGGTGGCACCGGTTTGGTGGGGAAGAGCATCTTCGCCACGGGTTGCAGCCCCAGGGCGAGGCCGAACGCGACGACCAGAATGGCGATTGCCTTGCGATCCATGAAAACGGGTCAGGTACGGGACGTTTGAGGAACAGGGTCCAAGCCGGCACCTCCCCAAGGGTGGCAACGGCAGACACGGCGGGCGGCGAGTGCCGAGCCGCAAATCGGGCCATGCAGGCGCAAGGCCTCCAGGGCGTAGGATGAACAGGAAGGGGTAAAGCGGCAGACGGGCCCCCCAAGCAGGGCGGCACGGGCAGGAGACAAGACCCAGCGATAAACCTGAACCAGTCCGATGAGGATGTACTGGAGCGGTTTCACGGGTCAGGAGGAGGCAAGCCCAGCCCGCCTCAACACGCGGAGCAGGTCCGCGACAACGCGCTCCTGGGTTGCTTCGCGGATAGAGGAACGAGCGATCAATACGATGTGGGCAGAGTGGATGAGAAGGTCCTGATTACAGCGAAAAGCCTCGCGGATCCGGCGGCGGGCCAGATTTCGGACCACCGCCGATCCAAGGGCCTTGGTGGTGATGATGCCCACCTTCCAAGGCTCGCCTGCCTTCAAGGGTAGCCAGTTGATCACGAGGCAACCCTGTGCGATCCGCCTTCCTTCATCCCGGACCTCGACAAAGTCGCGCCTTTGGTACAGACGGCGGCTTTTGGGGAGTGTCAGGCGCATGGGCGCCCAGAACGGGCAGGAAGGGTGTCAGTCGAGTCCGGCTTCTGAAAAGGGAGCCGGATCAGACCTGGGTGAGCTTCTTGCGGCCGACGCGGCGGCGGTTGCTGAGGATGGCACGACCGCTCTTGGTGGCCATGCGGGCACGGAATCCATGCTGGCGCACGCGGCGGATCTTCGACGGCTGGTACTGGCGCTTCATAAAAAAATCGAGCGCGTCCCATAGGACGCGGAGCGGCGGACAGTATCAATGGAGCGGGGGGCGTCAAGGATCGGAACCGGGAAAGCCGGATTTTGGATGAGATTTCTTTCTGCGGGGGATCCCGGGTGCTCTCCGTCTCCAGACTTCTCAGACGGGGCGGTGTCCCGCATGGTGGCCCGCACACAAACCAATTACTGATTCCATGGCATCCCGTTCGCTTCTCATCGGCATTGATTCAGGCACGCAATCGACCAAGGCGTTGGTCGTGGATGCGCGCAGCGGCAAGGTGTGCGGAACCGGCAGCGCCGCCTACGGATTGATTCCAAACCTTCCCGCCGGCGCGAAGGAACAGGATCCGGAAACATGGCGCGTTGCCCTCGTGAAGGCCGTCAAGGCAGCCCTCAAGGACGCCAAGGCCTCTGCCGGAGAGGTGGTCGCCATCTCCGTGAGCGGACAGCAGCATGGATTCGTGCCGATGGACGCTGCCGGTGCGGTCATCCGTCCGGCGAAGCTGTGGTGCGATACGTCCACCACGGCGGAATGTGCGGAGATCACGGAAGCGGTCGGCGGACTAAAGGCGGTGATCCGGGCCCTGGGCAATGCGGTCCTTCCCGGGTTCACGGCACCGAAGATCCTCTGGCTGCGCCGGCATGAACCGGAGAACTACGCGCGGCTCGCCACGGTCCTCCTGCCGCACGATTACCTCAACCATTGGCTGACGGGCGGCGTGTTCATGGAGTTCGGTGATGCTTCCGGCACCGCCCTCATGGATGTCCGCAAACGGCGATGGTCGGAGGCGGTCGTGAAGGCGATCGATCCGGAATTGTCGGGCAAGCTGCCGACGCTTTCGACGAGTGATCAACCCGCCGGGCGGTTGCGTCCGGAGGCCGCCCGGGCACTGGGGCTGAATCCCGGGGTGCTGGTCGCGGCCGGTGGCGGCGACAACATGATGGGAGCGATCGGCACGGGGAACACCCGGCAGGGCGTTGTCACGGCCAGCTTCGGCACCAGCGGAACCATCTATGCGTGCTCGGAGCGTCCGGTGACGGATCCGGCCGGCGAGATTGCCGCGTTCTGCGATTCAACGAATCGGTGGCTGCCATTGCTGTGCACGATGAATGTCACGGTGGCGACGGAGATGGTCCGGAAGGATTTTGGTCTGGATCACGCTGCGTTCGAGAAGGCGGCCGCAAAGGCTCCGGCGGGCAGCGATGGGTTGATGCTCTTGCCATACCTCGAGGGAGAGCGCACCCCGAACGTTCCGGATGGCACGGGCGTTTTCCTGGGTGTCCGCGCCGGTACCTTCGATGCTCCGCATTTCGCCCGCGCGACAATGGAGGGTGTCACGATGGGGATGAACTACGGGTTGCGCCGCCTGGCGGAACTGGGCGTCTCGGCGACCCAGGTACGCGCCACCGGCGGCGGTGCGAAGTCACGACTCTGGCGCCAGATCATGGCCGACGTGTTCAACGCCGAGGTGGTGACGCTGGAGGTCTCGGAAGGCGCCGCCTTCGGTGCGGCCTTGCAGGCCCTCTGGTGCTGGCGCCGCCAACAGGGCGAGACGGTCGCGATCGAGGACGTGACTGACGCCTTCGTGAAGTTGAACCGGAAGGAAACGGCCACGCCGGATGCAAAGGCCGTGGAGGTCTACCAGGCCATGCAAGCGCTGCAGGATCAGACAAGCCGGGCCTTGCGTCCGGTCTTTGGGGGGCACCGGGCGTTGGTGAATCGCTGATCTGGGTTTTGGCCCGCGCCGGCTGAACAACCGCCGCACACGACGAGTCGGAGATCGCATGTCCATTCCCCTCTGTGTGGTCGACGCCTTTGCGTCCCAACCGTTCCGTGGCAACCCGGCGGCTGTGTGCGTCCTTCCTGGGCCCGTGGATGCGGGTTGGATGCAGGACGTCGCGGGGGAGATGCATCTGTCGGAGACGTCCTTCCTGAATCGCCGGGAGGACGGTGGATGGGATCTGCGATGGTTCACGCCAGTCACCGAAGTGAACCTCTGTGGCCACGCGACCATGGCGGCGGCGCATGCGCTCTGGGATTCCGGGCGTCTGAGGATTGATGAGCCGGCCCGCTTCACCACCAAGGGCGGCCTGCTGACCTGCACACGGGAGCCAGACGGCATCCGGATGGACTTTCCTGTCCGTCCCGCCGAGGCCGTGGCGACGCCTTCCGGATTGGCACAGGCGTTGGGGGCAGATGTCCGCTGGTGCGGTCGCACGGTCGATGACCTGCTCATCGAATTGCCACACGCGGCGACGCTGCGGGCCCTGCAACCGGACCTCTCGGCGTTGGCCCAGATCCCGGTTCGTGGTGTGATCGTGACGGCACCGTCGGATGTCCGGGGTTTCGATTTCGTCTCGCGGTTCTTTGCGCCGGCGGCCGGTGTTCCGGAGGATCCGGTGACCGGTTCCGCGCATTGTTCCCTCGCGGCCTACTGGGCCCCTCGGTTGGGGCGTACGCGCCTGCGCGGGTGGCAGGCAAGTCGTCGGGGTGGCGAGGTCGGCATGGAATGGGTCGGCGACCGGGTGTTCTTGACGGGGAAGGCGGTGACGGTGTGGCGGGGTGAGTTGCTCGCCGGGCCAGGTTTCTGAGAAACGCCTCCCGCAACCGCAACGGGGCGGCGATGTCCACATCGCCCGCCGAAAGGCCTCGGAACGGCGACGAGGACGTCGCCTCTCCGTTCTTCTTTCACGAATGGGGCGGTTTCGAGGCCCGCTCGCTTGCCCTTACAGCACGCGTCGGTATCGGGATCGGTATCGGCATCGGAATCGAAAACGAAGTGGAGCATTCGGTTCGATCCCAATCCCCGAGCCCGATGGGAATGGTTTTGGGGCGGCGATGTCCACATCGCCCGCCGAAAGGCTTTGGAACGGCGACGAGGACGTCGCCTCCCCGTTTCGGGTGGGGAATGTCTCAAGATGCGGCCATGCTTGGGGCTGCCGGATCGGCATTGGCCGAGTTCAACGGTTCGCGGTACGGTTTCACCCATGGCACGACGGACAACATCGCAGTGGGAATTCTCCGGCGATCTCTTCGGGGCGCCCAAGCCCGCAGCGAAACCGGCGCGTGAAGTGGTCTCGGTGGGTGATTTCACGCGGCGGATCCGCGAGGTCCTGGAAGGTCAGTTCGGAACAGTCTGGGTCCGGGGAGAGGTTTCGAACTTCCGGATGCAGGCCTCCGGCCACGCCTATTTCGTGTTGAAGGACGGTGCGGCGTCGGTGAATTGCGTCCTCTTCCGTGGGCAGACCGGCGTCTCACGGGCTCCGCTCCGGGATGGCGCGAGCGTGATCCTGGGAGGAGCCGTCACTGTCTACGAGCCACGCGGCCAGTATCAGTTGCGCGTCACGCATGTCGAAGCCGAGGGGATTGGTGCGTTGCAGGCGGCCTTCGAGGAATTGAAGCGGAAGCTGGCCGCCGAAGGGTTGTTCGATGCGGGACGCAAACGGCCCATCCCGGGATATCCCCGCGGACTGGGGATCGTCACGTCCCCGACGGGTGCCGCCCTGCGGGACGTGCTGCACGTCGTGGGACGGAGGTTTGCCGGGTTGTCTGTGATGGTCGCGCCGGCACGTGTCCAAGGGCAGGGGGCGGCGCGGGAAATTGCCGAGGGAATCCGCCTGCTGAACGCGTGGGCCGCCGCGGGCGCGGAATTGGATGTCATCCTCGTGACGCGGGGTGGCGGGAGCCTCGAAGACCTCTGGGCGTTCAACGAGGAATTGCTGGCACGTGCGATTGCGGATTCTGCGCTGCCCGTGGTTTCGGCGGTCGGACACGAGATCGATTTCACCATCTCGGATTTCGTCGCGGATCTGAGGGCGGCGACCCCGAGCGCCGCAGCCGAGATCCTCACGGCGGGTTACGTTGCCAGCCGAGAGCGGGTCGCGGAGTTGTCGTCGCGGATGCCGCGGTGGGTACGTTCGATCCTTGCGGGAACCGCCGAGTCGGTCGGGGATCTGCAGCGACGGTTGGGGCGCATGCATCCGCGACGTCGTCTGGAGGAACACGCGCAGCGGATGGATGACCTTGGCGAAAGCCTGAAGACCGGGGTGGTGCGAGCCCTGCGGGAGCGTCGGCGGCATGGGGGTGTGCTGGGACAGCGGTTGTTGGCGGCCCGGCCTTCGGCGCGGTTGGTGCGGGAAGTGCGCGCTCAGGTGGAATTGCGCCGCCGCCTGTTAGCGGGCGCCCGGCGGGGACTGCTGACGCAACGGGAGCGCCTAGCGCGCCTCGAGGACCGTTTGCGTCTCCTGTCTCCCGAGGCGGTCCTGGAACGGGGATACTCGATCACCCTCGACGCGGAGACGGGCAGGGTGGTCCGCGATGCAGCGGAAGTCGCCGCCGGACAGCGATTGGTTTCGCGCTTGGCGAAGGGTCGGATCGCGAGCGTGGCGGAGGGTGGTTCTGTTTGAGGAGCATCTTGATGCGGTCCCCGCATTGAACGGGGTGGCGACGTCCTCGTCGCCGTTCCAAACCCTTTCCCAAGGCGATGAGGACATCGCCGCCCCTAAAACCATGGCCAAACGGGGCTGTGTCAAAATGCGCCACTCTGCTTGACGGCGCGCAGTTCCTTGCCCTGAGGCCTCCGGATTTGGCATAACCTCGCCCGATGCATTCGTTTCGTTACGTCGGGAAGGAACTTTACTGCGAGGACGTGGCCCTTTCGGCACTGGCCAAGAAGCATGGCACGCCCCTCTACGTGTACTCGGAGGCGACCCTGACGGATCACTACACGAAACTCGATGAAGCCCTCGCGGCGCTGGATCACCGGATCTGCTTCGCGATGAAGTCGAATTCGAATCTCGCCGTGATCCGTACCCTTGCGGGACTCGGCAGTGGATTCGACGTGGTGAGCGCGGGTGAGTTGGCGCGGACCATCGCCGCCGGCGGCGATCCCACGAAGTGCGTGTTCGCGGGCGTGGGCAAGACGGAAGAGGAGATCGCCTACGCGCTGAAGCAGGGGATCTACAGCTTCAACGTGGAGTCCGAGGCGGAGTTGCAGCGCATTTCCAAGGTCGCGCTGCGCCTGAAGAAGATCGCCCCGGTGGCGGTGCGCGTGAACCCGAACATTGATGCCCACACCCACGCCAAGATCACGACGGGAACGTACGAGAACAAGTTCGGCATCGCTTTCGAGGAGGTGGAGAAGGTCTACGCACGCGCCGCGAAGCTCTCCAACATCCGCCTCCGCGGCATCCAGATGCACATCGGCTCCCAGTTGACCGACGTGGCCCCGTTCCGGAAGGCCGTCGAGAAGGTCGCGCCGCTGGTGGATCGCTTGAGCCAGAAGCATGGCTTCGACTTCTTCAGCATCGGTGGCGGCATCGGCATCGTTTATCAGGACGCGCTGGCGAGCGGTGACCCGGCCTGGTGGTCGGGCTCCAAGGGCAAGGGCATCCTCACGCCGGCGGCGTACGCGGCCGAGTTGGTGCCCCTCTTGAAGCCGCTCGGGTTGAAGATCCTGCTCGAACCCGGCCGCTTCCTCTCCGGAAACGCCGGTGCCCTGGTCACCCGCGTGGAATACATCAAGCGTACGGGCAAGAAGAACTTCGTGATCGTGGACGCCGCCATGAACGACCTGATCCGGCCCGCGTTCTACGACAGCTACCACGAGATCGTGCCCCTCACCCGCAAGGGCGGAGCCACGATCCCCTCGGATGTCGTCGGCCCGATCTGCGAATCCGGCGATTACTTCGCCAAGGACCGGCCCCTGCCGAAGGTGGGCGAGGGTGACCATCTGGCGTTGCTGAGCGCGGGTGCCTACGGATCCGTCATGGGCTCGAATTACAATTCCCGCGGACTCGCCGCCGAGGTGCTCGTGAAGGGCAAGAAGTCCGCGCTGGTCCGCCGCCGCCAGGAACTCTCCGAAATCTGGGCGCTGGAATCGAAGGCTCCCTGGCAGGCGTGACGCGGAGGTGTCGGTTGCACCCCCCCCGAATGGAACGGAATGGCGACGTCCTCGTCGCCATTCCAAAGCCCTTTCCAAAGGCGATGAAGACATCGCCGCCCCGTTGGGCGCATCTTGACACTGCTCCCGCATGGAACGGGGTGGCGACGTCCACGTCGCCGTTCCGAAACCTCCCCCAAGGCGATGAGGACATCGCCGCCCCGTTCCCAGTCTCAAACGGGGGCAGTGTCAAGATGCGCCCCGCCCCGTTCTGCGCTTAGTTTCCCCCTCGCCACGTTTGCGGCCGTTCCGCAGGATGGTTTCCATCCTCATGGAACCTGATCACATCCGACAGTTGCGCGAGGCGGTGAAGCTCTCGCCTGAGAACACCCCCTTGCGCCAGGCCTTGGCCG
>JAIXZE010000193.1 GCA_027489875.1 Verrucomicrobiales bacterium | reverse complement strand
GCGCTGAGGTGGAGGTGGATCTCCCAGACGTTGGTGGCCTGGAGGAAGGCTTCGCGGGTGGCCGGGAGGGCGGGCGCGCCGAGCGAACGGAGCGTGAGGAGCAGGAGGGTGAATCCTGCGAGGAGGCGGCGGGGACGGAGACGGCGCATGAAAGGGCAGACCGTCATGGGACGACAAAGGTTTCGCTTGGGTCTGGAGGGAGGGGTGCGACATGCTCGCCAGAATTCCATGAGTACGGCTGAACACACGGGAGAGGCGACAGGCTTTGGGTGGTGGCGGTTGTTGAACCGGTACCAGTGGTTCGTGCTGATCGTGGCGGCGCTGGGGTGGCTGCTGGATTGCATGGACCAGCAGTTGTTCGTGCTGGCGCGTGCCCCGGCCATGAAGGAGTTGCTGACGGCCGGGTTGGGTCGGCCGGCGACGCCGGGCGAGGTGGGCGAGTATGGCGGGTACGCCACGGCGATCTTCATGCTGGGATGGGCGACGGGCGGATTGATCTTCGGCGTGCTGGGCGACCGGTGGGGTCGGGCCAAGACGATGCTGCTGACGATCGTGCTGTACTCGGGTTGCACGGGGTTGAGCGCGTTTTCGACGCGGTTTGCGGACTTCGCGCTGTACCGGTTCCTGACGGGGCTGGGGGTGGGCGGTGAGTTCGCGGTGGGCGTGGCGCTGGTGGCGGAAGTGATGCCGGAGCGGGCGCGGCCGTATGCGCTGGGATTGCTGCAGGCGTTGTCGACGGTGGGCAACATGACGGCGGCGTTGATCGGGATCTCCCTGGGTTTCATGGAACAGGGGGCGAACCTGGCGGGATGGGCCCCGTGGCGGTGGAAGTTCATCGCGGGCGCGCTGCCGGCGTTGATCGTGATCTTCGTGCGTCGGGGACTGAAGGAGCCGGACGCGTGGCTGGCGACGCGGAACAATCCGGAACTGCGGAAGAAGATGGGCGACTACGGCGAGCTGTTCGGGAACCCGAACTGGCGGCTGCCGGCGACCTTGGCCGGGATCACCTTGTTCGCGGGGGTGATGCTGGCGTTCTTCGGACCGGTGGCGTGGACGAAGAACATGATCATCGAAGGGTTTTCCCAGCTGAAGCTGACGGTGGTGGGCGTGGCGTTCGTCGCGCTGGGATTCGGCATCTGGACCATCTACGGCGGCGGCGGCGACACCCGATACCGGGGGCGTGCGGTGACGGGCCTGTTGCTGGCGCTAAGCGGTGTGATCGGGGTGTGGGGCATCGCGTTCTTCAGCGCGGACCTCGTGCGCGGGGTGCTGGAGAAGAAGCTGATCGCGGACGGGATCGACAAGGCGCTGATTCCGTCGCAACTGACCAAGTGGACCGGGATCAACTCGATGGTGCAGAACTTCGGGGCGTTCTTCGGGATCTACGGGTACGGGCTGTTGTCACAGAAGATCGGGCGCAAGCCGGCGTTCGCGGTGAGTCTGGTGTCGGCGATGTGCGCGACGGTGGCGACCTTCTGGTTCCTGCGGGACTTCAAGGACATCTTCATCTTCGTGCCGCTGATGGGATTCACGACGCTGTCGCTGTTCGGCGGGTACGCGATCTACTTCCCGGAACTGTTCCCGACGCGGTTGCGCAGCACGGGCACGAGCTTCTGTTACAACGTGGGTCGGTTCGTGGCGGCGGCGGGGCCAGCGGCGTTGGGGGTGTTGTCAGGCGTGGTCTACAAGGACATGCCGGAACCGCTGCGGTATGCGGGGGTGACGATGTGCGCGGTGTATGTGATCGGGTTGATCGCGCTGCCGTTTGCGCCGGAGACCAAGGGGCAACCGTTGCCGGAGTCGGAACGGGGATTCAGCCACTGACCCGGGCCCGAGACCAGAGGCGAGAAGGCTTTCGGGGTGGCGATGTCCTCATCGCCTTGGGAATGGCTTTGGAAGGGCGACGAGGACGTCGCCGCCCCGTCTTGGAGAGGGCACCGCAACGTGGATCGCAGGGTCAGAAGTGATTCGGGGTGGCGATGTCCTCATCGCCACGGGAACGGCCTTGGAAGGGCGACGAGGACGTCGCCGCCCCGTTCCGAATCATGCGGGGGGGCAGGCTAGTGAAACGGGGGTGCCGGTGGGAAGCCGGCACCCCCGTTTTGCATTCAGGGAGGGGGAGAAATAGGGGAGATGTGGGGATCAGTGGCGGGCCAGTTCGTCTTCCTTGGCGAGCCATTGGTGGATGGTGAACACGAACGTGAGGGCGAGGGCGACGGCGAGGGCGAAGATGGCGTAGGCTCCGGACATGGTGTGTTTCTGTTGTGCGGGACGGGCCCGCGGTTTCGTTGTGCATGGGTTGATACCGCAGGGCTGCGGAATCGCGCTCGCCCGGGATTGGCGGATTGTTTGCAGGAAATGTTCGGTGCGGTCGCGGCTTTCCATGGGTGTATGGATGCAGTAGAGCGGGCGCGTCATGTCACCGACTGCGGTTGAGATCCTGGCGACGGTGCTGTTCGCCCTGGCTGTGTTGCACACCTTCCTGGTGAAGCAGTTTGCGCGCTGGGCGCACAAGTATCCGGAGGGCTCGATGCAGGAGAACCTCCTGCATTTCATGGCGGAGACGGAGGTGGTCTTCGGCGTTTGGGCGGCGGCGTTGTTCGGTGGGATCATCTTCCTGAACCTTCACCCGGGTTCCCTTTCAGAGATCCTCGGATCCGTGGGTCACGCCGTGGAAGCGGGCGTGAAGTACATCGAGGCGCAGAACTACACGGAGCCGAAGTTCGTCCTGGTGATCATGGTGGTGGCGGCGACGCGGCCGGTGGTGACGTTGGCGGAGTGGTTGATCGAAGGCGCGGCGCGCGTGTTGCCACTGCCTCCGGCGACGGCGTTTTATGCGGCAGCGCTGGCGGTGGGTCCGTTGCTCGGGAGCTTCATCACGGAACCGGCAGCGATGACCTTGTTGGCCGTGGTCTTGAAGCGCCGCTATTTCAACGCGGGCATCAGCCGGCGACTCGCCTACGCGACACTGGGGTTGCTTTTCGTGAACGTGTCGATCGGCGGGGTGCTGACGCACTTTGCGGCGCCGCCGGTGCTGATGGTGGCGTCGAAGTGGAAATGGGGTGTGGCCCACATGTTCCAGCACTTCGGGTGGCGGGCGATCCTGTCGTGTCTGGTGAGCACCGCGGCGGTGGTGTTCGTGTTCCGGAAGGAGTTGAAGACGATCACGGTCGAGAAGGCAAAGGGCGGGTCGATTCCGGCGTGGCTCACGGTGCTGCACCTCTTGTCGATGGCGTTGGTGGTGCTGTTCGCACATCACCCGGATGTGTTCCTGGGAATCTTCATGATGTTTCTGGGTTTGGTGACGGTGACGCGGGAATACCAGGAACCGCTCAAGTTGAAGGAGGGGTTGCTCGTGGGCTTCTTCCTTTCCGGTCTCGTGACGCTGGGCTCGTTGCAGGAGTACTGGCTGAAGCCGTTGATCCAGGCGCTGGGCGGCGACGCGCTGTTCTTCGGGACAACCGGTCTCACGGCCATCACCGACAACGCAGCACTGACCTATCTGGGATCGCTGGTGGATGGGTTGTCGGATCCGCTGAAGTACGCGCTGGTGGCGGGCGCGGTGACGGGTGGCGGGTTGACGGTGATTGCCAATGCCCCGAATCCCGCCGGCGCTGGAATCCTCCAGGATTCAAAGGTGTTCGGCGGCGAAGGCATCAGTCCGTTGAACCTCTTCCTGGGAGCGTTGTGGCCGACGGCCGTGGCGATCGTGGCCTTCTGGTTCCTGCCGGGGCCTCGGTGATCCACCGATGGCAGGGCTGGTGCGGATCCACAGATTTCACAGATTCCACAGATTCCAGACAGGGAGGGCAGATGGTCTGTCCGGGTATGAACTGGAATCTGGGGACTGGGAACTTTGGAACTGTCTGGCCTCGCCTCCTGACGTCGGCGACTACCGTTGACTGCCTTTGTTATCAAGGCGTCGAGTACCGTGACATCACGGTGACCAGAACGCCGACGAGTGCGGCGAGGGCGATGCTGTGGCCGAACACGGCGCGGAGGATGCGTCCTTCCTGGCCGTGGACGCGGGTGGCGACCCCGGCGACGACGATGCTCTGCGCGTCGATCATCTTTCCCATGACGCCGCCGACACTGTTGGCGGCGCACATGAGGTAGGGGTTCAGGCCGAGTTGCTGGGAGGTGATCTTCTGGAGTCCACCGAAGAGGACGTTCGAGGCGGTGTCGGATCCGGTGAGGGCGACGCCCAGCCAGCCGAGGAGGGTCCCGAAGAACGGGTACAGGGGACCGGTGCCGGCGAGGGCGAGACCGAGGGTGGCGTCGGCCCCGGAGTATTTGGTGACGTTCCCGAGGGCGAGCATGGCGGCGATGGTGACGAGGGACGTGCGCACGCGCAGGAGCGTCTCGAAATAGGTGCGGAGCATTTCGCGCGGACTGAAGCCCATGGCGAAGCCAGCGAGGATTCCGGCGAGCAGGATTCCGGTGCCGGTGGCGGAGATCCAGTTGAGCTTGAAGACGGCTTCCTCGGGCTTCGCCGCGAGGCTTTCAACGACGGGTGGAACGCGGACGACCTGCTGGTGGAGTCCGGTGACGGCGAACCCCGGGGCGGACACGCCGTCGAAGGCCTTCTTCACGTCGGGCAATCCCCAGAGGAACAGGATGCCGGCGAGCAGGAGCCACGGAAGCCAGGGGTTGCCGGCGGGCTTCGGGGTTGCGGCGGGCGCGGGATCAGCCGCGCTGTGCGGTGCGGGTGCGGAGGCGCTGTCGTGCAGCTCTTCCGGGGCCTTCCATCCGTCGCGCGGTTGCCAGAAGCGCAGGAGCGTCACGAGGCTCGCGATGCAGGTGAGGCCGGCGGCGGTGTCGACGAGCCATGGGCCGTGGAAGTTGGACACCAGGAACTGGACGAGCGCGAAGCTGCCCCCGGCCACGAGCGCGGCGGGCCAGACGCCGGCAAGTGCCCGCCATCCGCCATAGGCCACCACGATCCAGAACGGGATCATCAAGGAGAAGACCGGGAGCTGGCGTCCCGCCATGCGCGAGAGTTCGAGGACGTCGAGTCCAGTGACCTGCGCGAGCGTGGTGATGGGAATGCCGACGCTGCCGAAGGCCACGGGCGCGGTGTTGGCGAGGAGGGCCATGGCCGAAGCGCGGATGGGCGCGAATCCCAACTGCATCAACATCGCCGCGGTGATCGCCACCGGCGCGCCGAAGCCAGCGGAGCCCTCGATGAATCCGCCGAAGGCATACGCGACGAGGATGAGCTGGACGCGTCGGTCGGGGGCCAGGCGGGTGAGGCGGGAACGCAGGATCTCGAAGCGGCCGGACTGCACGGTGAGGCCGTGAAGGAACATCACGTTGAGGACGATCCATCCGATGGGGAACAACCCGTACGCGGCCCCGTACGCGGCTGATCCGAAGGCTGCGGACGCGGGCATGTGGAAGGCGAAGAGCGCGACGGCGAGCGCAACCCCGAGACCGAGGAGGGCGGCCGCCCACGCACGGATGTGTCCGATGGCCACGAGCCCGAGAAGGACCACGACCGGAAGGGCGGCCACCGCTGTGGAAAGCCAGCGGTTGCCGAAAGGATCATACGTCTGTGGCCAGAGCATCCGGGGATGAGGGAAGTTTGAGGATGGAAGATTCAAGTTTGAAGTCCGGGAGGAGCGGGAAACTGGCCACGCCGGGTGGGGGCACCCGGCCTGCAATGGGAGTTCCCAGTTCCCAGATTCCAGTGGCCAGAACTCTGCTGCGTGGCCTTACGCGGCGCGGCTTCATGTTCGCCGGGTGAGGGCACCCGGCCTTCAAACGGAGATGACAGTTGCCCGTTGGCGGTTTCCAGATCTCCAGGCTTCGGGGCGGCGATGTCCTCATCGCCCTGGGAACGGCTTTGGGAGAGGGCGACGAGGACGTCGCCACCCCGTTCCGGAGGGGGCTTGAAACTGAAAACTTCGAACTTCCCCCGGCTTAGCCGTCTCCATGCAGTAGAGATCTCGCGCAGTGGGGCAGAGACGCAGAGAGCAACAGGCAATCTGAAGCCTAGCCAACCGTGAACGGGATCACCGTTTGGTGATTCGATGGCGATGATTGAAAGACCCACTTCCTCTGCGCCGCTGCGTCTCTGCGCGAGTCATTCTTCGACATCCAACCGCATGGAGACGGCTCAGCTCCGCAGGATCAGGCGGAGGGAGTCGAGGCGCGGGCGGGCCGCGGCGAGGTGTTGGGCGATGGCCTGCTTCTGTTCGAGCAGGTGCTGGGCTTCCTCGGGTCGGACGCTCGGGTTGACCTTCGCCAGTTGGCGGAGTCTCGCGATCTCGCCGTCCAGCTGGACCGCCATCTCGCGTTGCGCCTGGGCGATCAGGTTCGGGAGGTGCTTGTGGACGATGTCCTCGGATTTCTCGAGCAGCAGCGGCAGCAGGCGCTCCCGGATCTCGGGTCGGCTGACATGGGGATAGGCGTCGCCCGGACGGACCTGGCGGGCGAGGGATTCGCGGTCGATGAGCGTGCAGACATCGTTGCCGGAGGCATCGACGAGGACGCGCAGGGGCGTGGGCGGGAGGAAGCGATCCACGTGGAGGGCTGGCGGCGCGACGCACTCGAGGAGGAAGATCGTTTCGAGGTAGAGCCCGCTGCCCTTGCCATCCTTCCACAGTCCGAAGCTGGAGCTGCCCTTGTCGGCTCCGAGGACGAGGTCGAGTGCGCCCGTCACGAGCGGATGATCCCAGGTCAGGAACTGGACGTCTTCGCGGGAGAGGGCGCGGGTGCGGTCGCCGGTGACGGTGAGGCCTTCGAGGGGAAGCCCGGGGAAGGATTCGGCGAAGATGCCGGCGGAGCCCAGCCGCCAGGTGCGCGGGGCGATCTCCTCGACGTGGATCCCGAAATGATCGAACACGGCGACCATGAACGGATCGAGCGTGGGATCGGCGTCCTGCTTGCGGATTTCGTCGACGATGCGGGCGGCGAGCTTCGGCCGGAATGAATTCAATTCGAGGAGGCGGTCGCGTCCCTTCTCGAGCCGTGCGGTGAGTTCGAGACGGGCCGTGCGGGTTTCAGCGATCAGGTTCGCGAGGTCCGTGCGGGCGGCTTCGCCGCGTTCGTGGAATTCGAGCGCGAGGTCGGTGATGCGCGCACCGAAACGTTCGAGCAGGGCGCGTCCGCCCTGGAGGTTCTTTTCGAAGGAATTCAGGCCTTCGTGATACCAGCGGACCAGGAGTTCCTGGGCGCTGCCCACGACGAACGGGAGATGCAACTGGATCTCGGAGGTCTGGCCAATGCGGTCGAGCCGGCCGATGCGCTGTTCGAGGAGCTCGGGATCGAGGGGGAGATCGAACATCACGAGGTGATGGGCGAACTGGAAGTTGCGGCCCTCGCTGCCGATCTCGGAACAGATGAGGAGGCGCGCACCGTCTTCCTCGGCGAACCACGCGGCGTGGCGGTCGCGTTGGACGAGCGTCAGGCCTTCGTGGAAGACGGCGAGCTTGGCGCTGGTCCACTCGCGCAGTTCGCGTTCGAGGGTCTCGGCCTTCGCCCGGGTGCGGCAGAGGACGAGGATCTTGTCGTTGCCGAGCGCTCGGAGCTGTTCGAGCAGCCATTGCACGCGCGGATCGGCCGAAAAGTCCGGCTCGAAGTGCGCCGCGAGGCTGGCGTCGGAATCGGCGGAGAATTCCTCGGTGAGGCGCTCGAAGAGTTCGACGTTGTCGCCGTCTTCGTCGAGCGGCCAGAGGCGGGCGACCCGGCGGGGAAAGCCGGAGATGGTCATGCGCGTGTTGCGGAACATCACGCGGCCGGTGCCGTGCTGGTCGAGGAGGGATTCGAGGAGCGCGTTGCGGACGGTGTCGTCGGCGAGCTTCGCGAGGCGGGGTTGGAGGGAGGCGGGCGTTTCGGCGAGGAGGCGCGCGAGGGTGGTGACTTCGGCAGGTTCGAACGATTCCTGCGCGATCACCTTTTCCGCGAGGCGCGCGACTTCGCGGTAGCCTTCGGATTCGCGGATGAAGGCGTCGAGGCTGTGGAAGCGGTCGGGGTCGAGGAGCCGCAGGCGCGCGAAGTGGCTGGCCATGCCGAGCTGCTCCGGCGTCGCCGTCAGAAGCAGGAGGCCGGCGGTCGTCTTGCCGAGGGATTCCACCACGGCGTACTCGGGGCTCGCGGCTTCCGGGGTCCAGCCGAGGTGATGGGCTTCGTCGACGACGAGGAGATCCCATCCGGCAGCAAGGGCCTGTTCACGCCGGCGCGGCTTGCCGGTGAAAAGGCTGAGGCTGGCGATGACGAGCTGGTCGTCGAGGAAGGGGTTGGCGTCCGGGCCACCGGCCTCGATGGCGGTGCAGCGTTCTTCGTCGAAGATGTGAAACCAGAGGTTGAAGCGCCGCAGCAGCTCGACGAACCACTGATGCACGAGGGAATCGGGCACCAGGATGAGCACGCGTTGCGCGCGGCCGGTGAGCAGGAGCCGGTGGACGATCAGGCAGGCTTCGATGGTCTTTCCCAAGCCGACTTCGTCGGCCAGCAGGACGCGCGGCAACAGCCGGCCCGAGACCTCCGCGGCGATGCAGAGCTGGTGCGGGATCAGGTCGATGCGTCCGCCGACGAAGCCGCGAACGCGGGATTTGCGGCGGCGATGCTGGTGGCGCAGGGCCGCGACGCGGAGATCGAAGTCCGCGGGGGAATCGACATCCGCGGCGACGAGGCGTTGCTCGGGTCGGTTGAACGTCAGGGTGTCGGAGAGTTCGGACTCGGGGATTTCGCGGCCGTCGGCGCGGTAGAGGATGAGTCCGCGACGTTCGATGACGGATTCGGCGGTGACGGTGGAGCCGTCGCGCAGGAGGAGGGAATCGTCCTTGTGGAAGCGGACGCGTCGGAGGGGAGCGTTGCCGAGGGCGTACTCGCGGGATTCCTGGGTGGCGCCGAAGGCCACGGTGACGGTGTGCGCGGTGGTGCGCAGGATGGAGCCGAGGCCGAGCTCCGGCTCGGTTTCGCTGACCCAGCGTTGGCCGGGAAGATAGGGAACAGACATGTCGCGCCGGAAAGGGGGAGGGCTGGGGCGCGGAGTTTCAAGAGGCGATTCGCGGATTGGTTTCGGGGGGACGATGTCCTCATCGCCGCGGGAAGATCTTTGGGAAAGGGCGACGTGGACGTCGCCACCCCGGTCCTGGGCTCGGAACGGGGAGGCGATGTCCTCATCGCCGCGGGAGGGGCTTTGGGAGAGGGCGACGGGGACGTCGCCACCCCGGCCCTGGGCTTGGAACGGGGAGGCGATGTCCTCATCGCCGTTGGGGAAGGGCTCTGGGCGAGGGCGACGAGGACGTTGCCACCCCGGCCCTGGGCTTGGAACGGGTAGGCGATGTCCTCATCGCCGCGGGAAGATCTTTGGGAGAGGGCGACGAGGACGTCGCCACCGCGGCCCTGGGATCGGGATCGGGCGCCGGCCACTTTCGATGCCGATGCCGATTGCGATCCCGATCCCGATACCGATCTGGAGGGGTGAGGGAGCGGTTTCACCGGATTGAGGCCGGAGGCAGCCGGCCGACGGGACTTGTGGGTTGGTGCGGGGTGCCGATTTGCAACCGGACGTCGCATATGCGACGTCCGGTTGCAAATGGGGGTCGGATCGGGGTGCTTTTTGGCCCTTTTTGCAATCTCGCGTCGCATATGCGACGCGCGGATGCAAACGGGCAAGTTGTTGGAGGCAGTAGGTCAGCGGGAAGGGGAGATACACCACCGATTCTGCGGGCAGACTCCAGGGTGGGCTCTGGCTGTGGATGGAACGTCGGGGTCAGGGCAGGGGCAGGAGGGGCTGGTCGCCGAAGAGGTGGCGGTAGTGCCAGAGGGCGT
>JAIXZE010000085.1 GCA_027489875.1 Verrucomicrobiales bacterium | reverse complement strand
TGGTGGCGATGGGGCGTCTGGCGATGACGCCGGGCAAGGCGCGTTCGGTGCGGCCGGTTCCGGCGGAGGGCAGCGGGGCGGGCGCGGGCGGACATGCCACGGTGAGCATCCCGATCTACGGCAGCATCCCGGCGGGTTTTCCGGCGGACCGCGAACCGCAGGCGGAGGGCTGCATCACGGTGGACGTGGAGGAACTGCAACTGCGGCCCTCGGCGCGCACCTTCGCGTTGCGGGTGCAGGGGGAGTCGATGATCGGGGTGGGCATCCTCGATGGCGACCTGGTGCTGCTGGAACACGGTGGGGAACCGCGGCACGGACAGGTGGTGGCGGCGCTGATCGACGGACAGAGCACGCTGAAGACGTTCCTGATGAAGGGGCGGCGCGCCTTCCTGCGCGCGGAGAATCCCAAGTATCCGGACCTCATCCCGGCCGAGGAACTGATGATCCAGGGGGTGTTCCGGGCCCTGATCCGAAAGGCGCGGTGAGGCTGTGTCGCGGATCATCGTGCATCTGGATGCCGACGCCTTCTATGCGTCGGTGGAGCAGGCGGCGGATTCGCGGTTGCGGGGCAAGCCCATGGCGGTGGGCGGCGAGAAGCGCGGTGTCATCGCGAGTGCGAGCTACGAGGCGCGGAAGTTCGGGGTGCGTTCGGCCATGCCGACGGCCCAGGCGCGTCGGTTGTGTCCGAAGCTGATCGTCCTGCCGGGCGACTACGAGCGGTACGAACTGTTCTCGCAGTGGATGTTTGCCTACTGCCACGACTTCACCCCCGAGGTGGAGCAGACCTCGATCGACGAGGGGTATTATGAACTGTCGGCGGTTTCGAAGCCGGCGGTGGAAGTGGCGGAGACGGTGCGCCGGGCGATCGGCCAACGGCTGCGGATCACCGTGAGCGAGGGAATCGCCAGCAACAAGCTGGTCAGCGCGATTGCGTCGAAGCTGAACAAGCCGGCGGGGTTCCAGCAGATCCAGGCCGGGCGCGAGACGGAGTTCCTGCATCCCTTGCCGGCGAAGTGGCTGCCGGGGGTGGGACCCGTGCTGGAGGGACGCCTGCATGCGGCGGGCCTGAGCTGGATCCGGCAGGTGGCGTCCACGCCCACGGAGATGCTGCAATTGCTGGTGGGTGCGCAGGCCCCGGTGTTGCGCCAGTTTGCGATGGGCATCGACGAACGCCCGCTGCTCGCCGCCCGGGAACCCCAGAAGACCTTCAGCCAGCAGGAGACGTTCGCGTCGGACCTGACCGATGAAGGTTATGTGGAAGCCCTGTTGCGGCGCATGGCCGACCGGTTGTTTGCGTCGGTGCGCGCCGAGGGACGGAGCGTGCGGACGTTGACGGTGAAGGTCCGTTACAACGACCTGGCGGAGGATCAGGCCAGCGAGAGCCTGGTGGAGCCGACGGATCTGGAGACGGACGTGTACGGGCGCCTGGCGTGGCTGCTGCACAAGGCGTGGAAACGTCGGGTGAGCCTGCGGTTGGTGTCGCTGAAGTTGAGCCAGGTGCATTCGGCCTGCTTCCGCAGCGAGTTGCCGCTGGAGGCGCGGACGCGTCAACAGTTGGCCAGCGCACGGTTGGCTCCGGTGATCGATGAACTGCGTCGGGTCCGCGGCCATGGGGTGATCCTGCGGGGGCACGACTTCCGGTTGCGGGAGCCGCCGTTGGCAGATCTCGCCTCGGCGACGCTGGCGGGATCCGCGTCAGCACGCGGGGGCACGGCCGGGGTGCGCGTGCGGTTGCGGCCGTTGGGTGGGAGGCCCACGGCTCCGGAGCCCTACGTGTCGTTGCGGAACCGGAGTCATTACACCTTCCTGGATTCCACGCTGTCGCCGGCGGCGATCGTCGGACTGGCGAAGGCGCATGGGATGTCGGCGGTGGGGTTGACGGACATCGGGAACCTTCACGGCGTGGTGGAGTTCGTGCAGGCGGCACGCGCGGCGGGAATCCAGCCCATCCTCGGAGCCGAGGTGCGGCTGGAACGCGGGACGCTGGTGCTGCATGTCGAGAACGCCCGGGGCTACCATCACCTGTGCCGGATCCTGTCGCGTCAGGCCGACCGCACCGCCGCGCGCGGGGAAGGGGAGTCGGTGGCGAACCAGCAGCGGGCCGTGCTGCGGCCGGAGATGCTGGCGGGGTTGACGGAGGGGTTGGTGGCGGTGAGCGATGACGTTTCGTTGGCGGACCTGTTTCCGGGACGGTTCTACCGGTTGGTGACGGGCCGTCCCGCGGCCGGGAAGATTCCTGCGGTGGCAGCCCCGGCAGTGCACCATGGCACGCCGGCGGAACGGCAGAAGTTCGACATCCTGCAAAGCATCCGGACCCTGACGTTGCTGCGGGAACCGCATCCGGAGAAGCGCATGGGCGGTCGATTGCATTTCCGGACGCCCGTCGAGATGCAGGTGGGGTGCGCGGGAACGCCGGAATGGCTGGAGCACGGACGCGAGATCGCCCAGCGGTGCCGGTTTGAAATGCCGTTCGGGAAACCGCAGTTCCCGGTGTTCGCTGCGCCGGACGGCTCCACGTCGCGGGAGTTCCTGCGGCGGTTGGTGGGCGAGGGATTGCGCCGGCGCTATGGGGAACGTTTCCGGCGGCACGAGGCCCAGGTGGACGAGGAACTCGGGATCATCGGCGAGGTGGGGTACGAGGACTATTTCCTGATCACGTGGGACATCCTGCAGGAGTGCCGTCGGCGCGGGATCTCGTGGATCACGCGCGGCAGCGCGGCGGACAGCCTGGTGTGCTATTGCCTGGGGATCAGCGATGTCTGCCCGATCCGATTCGACCTGTACTTCCGCCGGTTCCTCAACCGGGAACGCATGTCGCTGAACAAGCTGCCGGACATCGATCTCGATTTCCCGCACGACGCCAAGGACACGGTGGTGGAACTGATCTTCGCGAAGTACGGCACGGGACATTGTGCGGTCGTGGGCGGCTTTTCCACGTTCCAGATGCGGAGTGCGTTCGCCGAGGTGGCCAAGGTCCTTGGCGTGGCGGAACGCGAGGTGCGGCGGTTCACCGAACGTTTTCCGTGGAGCTTCCGGGATCCGACGGCCCCGGACACGGTGGACACCCGCAGCCTGACCGAACGTCTCCAGGGCAACCTGGAGGCCCGCGATCTTCCGGTGGAGGAGGAGCCCTACCGCACGGCGCTGGAAACCGCGGTCTTCCTCGATGGCATGCCGCGCTATCCCAAGATGCACCCGTGCGGCGTGGTGCTCTCGCGCCAGCCCATGCTCGAACTCACGCCCACGTTCATCGCCGCCAAGGGTTATCCCACGACCCACCTCGACATGGACGCCGTCGAGGCGGTCGGGTTGGTGAAGATGGACATCCTGGCCCAGGGCGGACTGGCGGCCATGCGCGATGTCACGCACTGGCTGCAAGCGCGCGGGATCGCCCTGGATCTCGATCGCTGTGTGGCCCGCGACGCCACCACGGGCGCGTTGATGAAGGGAGATCCCACGACCCCGGAACCGTGGGTCGACCCGAAGGTGTGGTCGATGATCGCGTCGGGTCAGGCGCGGGCCGTGCATCATATCGAGAGTCCGGCGATGACGAGCCTCTGCCGGATGAGCGCGGTGAAGGACATCGACGGTCTGGTGGCGATCGTCAGCGTGATCCGGCCGGGGGCGGCGAACGAGGGGAAGAAGATGGCGTTCACGCGCCGTTATCAGGGACTGGAACCGGTGACGTATCCGGATCCGTCGCTGGCCGCGTGCTTGCGGAGCACGTTCGGGCTGGTGGTGTACGAGGAGCACATCCTGCAGATCTGCGAGGCGTTCGCGGGGTTGTCTCCCGGGCGGGCGGATGTGCTGCGTCGGGCGTTGAACAAGCAGAAGCAGGACGTGCTCCTCGAGATCCACGGCGAGTTCGTGGCCTCGGCCACCCGACGCGGCCATGCGATGGCGAAGATCGAGGAGGTGTGGGACCTGGTCACGGGCTTCGCCGGGTACGCCTTCTGCAAGGCCCACAGCACGGCCTATGGCGTGGAGGCGTATCAGTCGGCGTGGTTGAAGCAGTACTTCCCGGTGGAGTTCATGGCCGCCGTGCTGTCCAACGGGAAGGGGTTCTATGATCCGCTGGTCTATGTCCTGGAATGCCATCGTCTGGGCATCCGGCTCCGGCCACCCACGGTGAACGCTCCGGGACCGATGTTCGAACCCGAGGGATCCTTCATTCGCGTTCCGTTGACGCGCGTGAAGGGGCTCACGGAACGGACCTGCCTCCAGATCCTGAAGGCGCACCAGGAGGGCCGGTTCCGTTCGCAGGTGGACTTCTACCATCGGGTGGCGCCTTCCCGCGAAGAGTTCGAGGCGATGATCCGTGTCGGGGCCTTCGATGTGTTCGGGGAAACCCGCACGCGCCAGTTCTGGCAGGCCCAGCACCTGTGCACCACGTATGGCTCCACCAAGGATCCCAACCAGGGATGGCTGCTGCCCCCGGCGGGGCTGGAGGCGTTGCCGTCGGTGCCGCTGGAGGAACCCGGACGACGCCAGCGGTTGCAGTGGGAAACCGAGTTGCTCGGCTTCGCCGTGAGCGGGCATCCGCTCGATCTCTACGAGGACATCGCCTGGGAGACCTATTGCCCGGTGGAACGGTTGGCCGGGCACGCCGGGGAAACCATCGTGACGTGCGGATTGGTGGTCGAGCAACGGACCCATCATCAGGTCACCGGCGAACCGATGAAGTTCATGACCCTCGCGGATTATACCGGGATGGTGGAGACGGAGTTGTTCGCCCAGAGCTATCGGAGCCATGCCCTCAGCACGATCCGATATCCCGTGCTGGAGGTGGAGGCGCGCGTCGAACCGTTTGAGAACGGCCAGGGATTTTCCCTCCGCGTCCTCCGCGCCGGAGCGCCGCGTGGGGGCACGCGGCCTGCAGAGGGGAGATGCGAGTTGCCAGATCCCAGATCGTAGCAG
>JAIXZE010000188.1 GCA_027489875.1 Verrucomicrobiales bacterium | reverse complement strand
CGCAGGAGACTGCGCAATTCCTCGGTCAATGTAATCCCGGACTCCAAGGGCACCACACCCGGCAGGAAACGCAGCACCCGCCACATCTGCGCCTGATCCACGCCCCCGAACTCCGCCGTATAATCCGCCCAGTCCATGCGGCCAGCGCGCACCGCCAGCATCGAAAGCAACCGTGAGGCGTCGGCTGTCTCCGCGGTCCGGAGCCATCCGCTTTCCTGGAAAAGCTGGATTGTCCCCCGCAACATCCGTGGCCCGAGATGGAGCAGGTCGAGCACGACGCGTGAGGACGCTTGCGGAAACATCAGCAGGACCCACGGACTGGCCACCGGAACGCCCAGGCCTATGTGCGACTGCCAGTTCCCGGGATCACCTGAAAACTCATCATCCGTCAGGTCCGTCGGATCGCCGGAATGCCGGAAACCAGTGACCATGAGCCAGACCCAGAAAAACCAGGTCAACGCCATCGACCACGCGGAAGTCGGCTTCCACCGGCCACCGCACATGGAAACCACCGACTCCGCCGCTACCAACAGCATCCACGCGAGGAACAGGCAGAAGAGGTAGCCAAAGGCGCTCAGAAGAATCCCACCAGCCAACGCAGCAGGAGCCAGGGCAAGGCAGACGTTCGCATCCCGCCGCATTTGCCGGCGCAGCCACGAATCAATCAGCCCGGAACTCATGTCCACGGAGGCTCACCCCACACAACCCGGCTCGCCAAGCGTTTCCTTGAGCGCTGCCGCACCCGGAACGGGACATCGACGTCCTCGGCGCCGTTTGGAAAGGATCCGGGGCGGCGATGTCCTCATCGCCATGGGAATGGCTTTGGAAAGGCGACGAGGACGTCGCCACCCCGCGTGCTGACCTCCGGAGTGACTCACCCCTTCGGTTGCAGGAACCAATGGATGTACCCGCAGTGGTCGCAGATCAGGCAGTAACCTGGCGAATCCGACCACGTCGGGTTCAAACCCGTCAGGAGGGCCGTGTCGAAATGGGTCTTCCTCCGGTGGAAGGACTCATGGCTGCACATCAGACAGCGGAAGCTGTGTCCGTCCATCTGCACCTGTTCCGGTTGGGTTTTGAGCACTGACATAGGTGGGTCCGTGGATGACGCCCATGGATGTCACGCCGCGCCCCCAGGACGCGGTCCTGCCACAGGCTTTGCCTTTCTGGGATCTTCATGCACCCAACCACACCCACCCCCCGCCTGCAAAGCCCGGATTCCGCGGACGGGAGTTGCCAGTTGCCTGTCCTTACTCCGCGGTGACCTCGATGGACTTCGGCTTCACCACCTCAGCCTTCGGCACCGTGACCACCAGGACGCCATCCCGGAGCGATGCGCGCACGCCTTCGGTCGCGACCGTCGTTCCCAGGGCAAACCGACGCGTGAACCGTCCCACGAACCGCTCCCGCAACCGCACCTGACCCGGGGTCGGTTCCGTCGGGTTCTCGCCCCGCCGCTCTGCCGAGAGGCTCAGCACGCCTTCGTCGAGGGAAACCTGCACGTCCTCGCGCCGGACTCCCGGCAACTCCACGGAGAAGACAAACTGCTTCTCGTCTTCCCGGACGTCGGTCGGCGGGGTCCACACCGGGGTTGTCGGGCAACCGGTACCCGCCACGTTTCCAAACACCTGATCCAACTCGCGCTCCAACTGGGCCAGAGGATTGAAGACCGGGAGCGGAGCATAACCACGAACGAGCTTCATAGGATTACCTTTGCTGCTTCTGCTTGTTGACGTTGTTGCCGCCTGGCGCTTACTGCGCCGTGCGTGGAACCTTCCAAAGCGGTTTCAATGCCGAGGCTTCCGCACGAGCAACACACATCACAAAAACCTTTCCACCAAAGCTTTAGGATTCACATCCATTCCAACCGAAGGGACATCCCGCGCCAAGACAACCCACCCCCCTGGATCAATCCGACCCACCCGCGCCACAGCCCGACGTGGAACGGGGAGGCAACGTCCCCATCGGTGCTCCAAAACCATTCCCAAGGCGATGAGGACATCGCCGCCCCTCCCCCAATCGGGGAGGCGACGTCCCCGTCGCCGTCCCAGAGCCACTCCCCAAGGCGATGAGGACATCGCCACCCCGAATCCTTTCCAAAAGGGGGCCGTGTGAAGATGCGTCCCCTCCAACTCGGACCTGAACTTCCTGCGGTCCTGTGGCACACTCTTCACGCATGCGCGCTGAATCGCTCGAATTCCTACGCACACTCGTCAACACACCCAGCCCCGTTGGGTATGAAACCCGCGGCCTTCGCGTCTGGCTCGATTACGCCAGCCAATTCGCGGCCACCACCCACTCCGACGCTTACGGCAACTGCGTCGCCACCCTCAATCCCGGTGCCGGCCCCCGCCTGATGCTGGCCGCCCATGCCGACGAGATCGCCATGTCGGTCTCCTATGTGACCCCGGAGGGATTCATCCATGTCCGCCGTACCGGCGGCATTGATCCCGCCATCACCAAGGCCCAGCGGGTCATCATCCACACCCGCAAGGGTCCCGTGAAGGGTGTGGTCGGGAACGTCGCGCCCCATCTCACGCGCGGCGATGGCGATCCGAAGCCGCCCAAGATCCACGACCTCTTCATCGACATCGGCACCGGATCCCGCGACGAAACCAACCAACTGGTCCGCATCGGCGACCCCATCACCCTGGCGAACGAATTCGACCTCCTCCGCGGGGACGTCGCGGTTGCCCGGGCCTTCGACAACCGCATTGGAACCTGGGCCGTGGCCGAAACCCTCCGCCTGCTGCAACCGCACGCGGCCGCCCTCCAATGGGAAATCTGCGCCGTGGCCAACGTTCAGGAAGAAGTGGGCCTCCTCGGTGCCCGCCAGATCGCCTACTCCCTCAACCCGGCCGCCGCCCTCGTCGTCGACGTCACCCACGCCACCGATTACCCCACCGTCGATCCCCGTCAGCACGGCGAGATCCGCATGGGCAAAGGTCCTGCCCTGACCCACGGTGGATGCAACCACGTGGACGTCCTCGCACGCCTGGAATCAGTCGCCGAAGCCAAGGGAATCCCCCTTCAGCACGAAGCGATGTCGGCCACCTCGGGCACGGACACCGACGTCATCTTCTGGACCCGTGGCGGCATTCCGAGCGGGTTGATCAGCCTTCCCAACCGCTACATGCACTCCCCGGTGGAACTGGTGAACCTGAAGGACCTTCAGTACATCCCCGAATTGATGGCTGGGTTCGCGCTTTCGCTGCGCAAGGACGAGGCCTTCAAGGTGCGGATCTGAACCGCAGGCGGGTCAGCGGGCCTTGACGGCGACGTTGAGGCTCATCGCCCCGAACATCAGGTCCACCACGCGGGGATCCTCGCATCCCCGCGCCCGCAACCGGGCGTCGATTCCCCGTTGCCCCGGGTACTTCAGGAGTGATTCCAGGATGTACCCGTGGGTATCGGAATCCCCGCAGAACAGCTTGCCGAACACCGGGACCAACCAACGCAGATATTGGAAGTACAGCCACCGGATCACCCGGTTCTCCGGCTTCCCGAACTCCAGGATCACCAGACGTCCACCGGGTTTGAGCACCCGCAGCAGTTCGTCCAGACCCCGGTCGACGTCCGCCATGTTGCGGACGCCATAGGCGACGGTGACCGCATCAAAGCGTCCTTCCGTGAATGGCAACGCCAGTGCGTCGCCCTGCACGAAATCCACTCCGGCTGCGACCCCGCGGCGCCGCGCCACGGAAAGCATCGCCTCCGAGAAATCCAGTCCGGTCACCTTGGCCCCCTCTTGAGCCATCGCGAAGGCGACATCCCCCGTGCCACAGCAGACATCGAGCACGTCCATCCCCGATCCCACGACCGCCGCACGGACCATCCGGCGTTTCCACAACCGGTGCATGCCGAGACTCTGGAGATCGTTGATGAGGTCATAACGCGGAGCCACCGCGGCAAACAGGTCCACCACCCGTCCCGCCCGCTGTCCACCCTCCACGTAGTACTTGCTCGACACGCCCCGACCCTACGCCCGAACCCGCCCCACGCCAATGCGGTGACCGGGGGAAGTTGCCAACTCCCAGTTGCCAGTTCCCAACTGCCATCATCCCGCCGCGTGAGGGCACGCGGCCTACAAACCCGATGCTGAAGGCCGGGTGCCCTCACCCGGCGTCCCCTTCAAACTTGAATCTTCCGACTTCCAACTCCCTCCGCCTTCAGATCATGAAATCATCGGCGCCCATGGGTTGATCCTTCAACTCCTTCGCCTTCTGGACCAGATCCGCGACGGTGCGCTTCTCAAGGATGCCTGCGATGGCGTCCCGGACCTCCT
>JAIXZE010000446.1 GCA_027489875.1 Verrucomicrobiales bacterium | reverse complement strand
GTCCCGACGAAAGCCGGATGAGGGAAATCTTCATGTCCGGTTTGACGAGGGAGAGGGGAGACACGGTCATTGGTCCTTGGACCTCTCAATCCGTGCTCTCCTCTCTACTCTACCGTGAGCCGTTTCCCTTCCCTTCTTTGCCTCACGCGAAGAACCGACCGTCACCGGAAAGGGTGTTATGCTGTGGGGCAATGGGGTCAGATCTGTCCATTTGACAAATCGTTGGCGGGACCAAGAACGCTTTGAATCGATGGGTCTGGCCTGTGGCATCGCGTCGTGACCTGGACACGACTTCCCCTCTTGGGTCCGAGCGGCTACTGGGCGGAGATGTGGGGAACAGCGCACCTTTGCGTCCTCGTGCGATTCCTGCGGCCGGCCGCTCCTCCTCTGAATGAGGCCCGTAAGTCTCACGCGGAGCCTCAAAGACGCAAAGACACCTAGGGGGGGAGGGACCAACTGTGCATGTCATTCGCTGGCTGTCTTGGCGTCTTTGCGTCTTGAGCGCAGCGGGCGTGAGGAATCAGTTCAGGTCGGGGTTACGTCGTGAAAACGAGCGAACGGTAAGCGGCGGATTCATCCGGAGATGGCGCAGCGGCCCGGCAAGTACGGCCCGGTTGGCAGGAGATGGTGTCGACGGCGGAATCCATCCGAGGACGGTCTTGGCAGGAGATTCGTGTCATCTGCTCCCGCAGCCCCAACGGGGCGACCCAAGGCAGCCCGGGGCATCGCCCCGGGGATGGGGGTTGGAATGAGGAAAAGCCCTGAAAGGGCGGGTCAGTATCGTGGGTTTTCGGGTGGCGTGTGTGGGTTTTGGTGTGTGGGGTAGGTCGCCCTTTCAGGGCTCGGCTTGGCGTGGGGCGCGGCGACCCAGGGCGTTGCCCTGGGCTACCTTGGTGTGCCCCGTTGGGGCGTAGCGCTGGAGCGGAGCTGTCCGCCTTGGTGGGGCGGCAGCGGCGTGCCATGGCAATCGTGAGGGGGGGTGTCGGTGCCCGGCATCTATCGGATTGCGGCGTTGAGACTCGCATCCTGCGCTTCGGTCTCTCCGAATCCGGGTTCCAGTCCGCGAACACATCCCCGTGTGTGTCTTGGATTCTGATTTTGCCTCCTGGTTCAGGAACCATGCCGAGACCCTTTCCCAAGGCGACGAGGACGTCGCCACCCCGTTCCTGACGGGGGCAGTGTCAAGATGCGCCCGGGTGCGTGGGCTTGCCCTGGACCCTATGGATTCTACTTCGGAACGGTGGCATTGAAGGGCGTTCCGCGGATCCGCGGCAGTTCCAGTTCCTCATTCTCTGGATACGCTTCCAATTGAAGTCCCTCGCCTGATGCGGTGACCGTGACCCCTTGAAAAGTGGCCAGACCCCGTTCGTCTGTTGTGGCACGCAGGACTCCGTCGCGCCCCTTCAGTTGGGCGTTCCCGGTCGGGTCGATCAACTGGAGGCAGATGACGACCCGTGGCATTGGCCCGCTTCCAATCCTGGCTGCCGAAACCACAACCGGGTCCCTCTGGGGAACGCCTACGCTGGCACTGCGGACCTCGGATCGGAACTCCAGGAGCCTTGAAAGCCGGAGAGTGCCCTGGGCGCCATCATTGGTGCGGACGGTCCAGGTGATCCGGTTCTTCTCCCGCTTTGGTGTATAGAACGCGTAGATCGCGTTGGTCGACATCTGGTGCAGCGATGTGTAGACGGCACCGTAGCTTGGATCGAAGAATTCGGATCCGTATTTGACCACCACGTGATTGTTGAAGGCTCCAACCGGATTCTTCGTGGACTGCCCGGGGAGTCCGGGTTCGTCCCTGAAGGGCTGTTTGCCCCAGGTATAACCACGGTTGTCGAAGGGCGGATAGTGCTCCGATACTGGCCCATGGGCATTGGGGGTGTCCGTGGTGAAGGTGATCAGGTTCGCCGAACCTTCCGGCCAATTCGGCACGGGAGACCAGTTGTTCACCAGGAATCCATCGCCCTGCCTGGTAGGCACAACCAGAACAAATTCCCCTTTCGTGATGCCCTGTGCCCTCAAGGTGTCCACCAGGAACTGTCCCCAGGCCCCGCATTGACCGTCGCCGCCCTCCAGCAGGGCTTTGGATGTCCGGGCCTGGGTCTGCCAGTTCTCATAATACCCGAGGACTTTCCCGTGCGCATTCTTCGCTGGCCGGGATCGGTCCACCAGACGTTGTTTGAGGCCCTTGATGAATCCTGCCTCGTCCGTGGCACCGCGTCCGGACTCGCATCCGTAGATGACAGCGGCCTGCCGGTACCGGCCGATCGGTTCGTCGAGCACGGTTGCGATCCGATAGTGGCTCCGCCCCACCGCATGCCACGGACCACTGCCTTCCTTGAACTCCCACACCAGCGTGACGCGATCGTACAGGTCGACTCGGTCCGGCAGCGTGTTATCCGCCGTCAACTCCGTCTGCGTGGCGCGGTACCGGGATTTGTCCACGGATAATGTCGCTCCATCCGAACCCCCGAGGACAATTCCCATCGGCTTTTCCGGATCACCCTGAACCAGCCGGCAACGGACCAGAAGTGGGGTGTCGACGGGAAATTGCACACCACTGCCGATCGTGGTGAGCGTCACGGAGACCGACAGTCTTGATCCCCGCCTGACAACCCAAAGAGAGGGTTTCACGGGTGCTTCGTCATTCTGCCACCGTTTGAATGTGCCCCGCCGCGTGTGTTCGACATAAACCGGCGTGGCTGCCGGCCGCGATTCTCCGGGCAAGGTTGGGTCCTTGGTAGGAACGGTCTTGGCCTCCGGTTGAAAGGCGGGCTCCGGCTTGGCTTTGGTCGACTCTGGCTGCACATGGATTCGAACCCATGTGGATGGGCTTTCCGCGACTCCATCGGAAGCGACATAATGGAAGCCATCCTCGCCCTCAAATCCGGGGTCGGGCACATAGCGGAATCCTCCGTCTGGCCGGAGTGACAATTCTCCGTGGGCCGGCCCCTGGATCAAGCGGGCCACCGGTTGGAGTCCGTCTGGATCCGAGTCGTTGTCCAATATCCCCGGTGCTGGCAGTTCAAGTGTCTCTGCCGGCTCCATCTCGAACGTGTCGGCCTCGGCTTCGGGCGGGCGGTTCGAATATCGAATTCGCACGGTGGCGGCTTCGGATGCCGCCAGCCCGTCGACGCATCGATACTGGAAGGAATCCTCCCCTGGAGATCCGGTGTATGGCCGGTAGACGAACGCTCCGTCCGACCGCAGCTCCAGCTTGCCATGGTGGGGACCGGAAACGAGTTCCGCACGCAGGGAATCGTTGTCTGGATCCAGATCATTCACCAGAACGCCGGATGCTGGATCGACCTCCAGCTCCATCATTCCTGGCACGAGCGCATACTCCTCTTCGATCGCCTGCGGGGGCAGGTTTCCCTCGTGCACGTCAATGGTGACCACGATGGGATCGCCGACCACGAACTCATCCGCAGGTTGGTAGGCCAGGTGCACCTGACCCACGAAGTCCGTGGGCGGCGAGAACACGATGCTGCCGTCCGATCCAAGTTCGAGACCATCGATGGGGACTGGAATCCACTCCGCTGACAACCGTGCGCCTTCGAACGAGGAGTCATTGGCCAGCACGCCCGGGCCATTGAGTCTGAAGTGCGAACCCGCCGGGATGGAATAGCGCTCCGGGCGAGCCTCTGGATTCCGACGGTCCACGAGGATCCGCACGGACGCTGGCGGCGACGTCCTGCCTGCGGAGGTGATCACGTATTGGAAGGAGTCCTCACCGATGAAGTTCGTGGGCGGGTGATAGGAAAGCCCTCCGTTTGAAGCCAGATCCACTTCCCCGTGGATTGGCGGACGGAAGAGGACCGCCCTCGCTGGCCCACCATCCAGGGAGGCATCGTTGAGCAGGACTCCCGGAGGCACCACATGGAGGATTGTGTTGGCCCTGTGGGTGAACACGTCATCCACCGCAGCCATGGGGTCTGGAAGATTCGTGGCAGGGGCTGGGTTGGGCGGGACGTCCTCCATGAAGATTCCTGTGGAAGGTCCGTTGGTCTGCTCCAATGGCGACAGGGGTGCCGTGACCCGCGGCGGGGGTTCTGTCAGCGGGCCTGGACTTGTTTGCGGACTGGCGATGGGTGGGGGTTCCTCATGCGTCAGGCCAAAGGAGTCATGGGTGGCGGGTGTGGCCACGATGGCCAAAGCCAGAAGTAGCGACAGAGTCATTCTGGATGACGAAACGAATCGAACAGCTGACTGGATGCATTGAAAGTGGGGGCAATCGGGGCAGATCTGTCCATTTGACGAATCGTTGGCGCGACCAATGGCGCTGCGAATCGACGGGTCTGGCTTGTGGCTTCGTGTCGTGAACTGGACCCGTTTTCGTCTCTTCGGTCCGAGCTGGCGTTGGCAGGGCAAGAACCCGACGACGCCAAACTCCCGCCTTGCACCCCGGCGAGCGCGGGTGAGTCGCATCGCCGACTGGCATTATGGCGGCAGGTTTGGGATGGGGTGGCACGGGCGTGCCATGGCAATCGTGAAGGGGGGCTGCCGACCTGGGGAGGGTTCGAGGAGGGTGGCTTCGTCGGACAGGAAGAGCGTCCTTTTATGTCTTCTTGCGGCAGACCCTGTTCCCGATTGCGGCGTGGCCTCTTTCGGAACGTTTCGATTCGCCCGGATCCGTTCCCTCCTTTGCGGCTTTGAGGCTTGGCGGCTTTTCCCCTCCGTTCCCTTTTCTGGACGGAAAAGGTGAGCAAAGCCGCGAAGCCGCAAAGCCTCGAAGAAGGCAGCGATGATGCGTTTCGCTCCTACTGCGCCCCAGCGCCTCTGCGCGAGAACCAAGTGTCGGGCTTCAGGCGGAAAGGGACTTGTCTCGAGCAGAGACGCGGAGACGCGGTGGGGGGGGACGGGACCGCGAACGGTTGGTTTCTTTTGCGTCTCCTTGCGATTCTTGCGGCCGTCCGTTCCTCCTCTGAATGAGGCCAGTAAGGTTCACGCGGAGGCTCGAAGACGCGAAGGGGGGGCAGTGGGTGGGATCGGGATGTGTGTGGGGCGGCGACCCGTTGGGGCGTGGGCGTGGCGGCGTGGGGTGTCCTGGGCATGCCCCTCTTCCGAGGGTGCGCAAAGATCGTTTGAAACTGGCGGGAGGGTTCTGTGTCTAGGCAGGCGTGAACGCAAAGATTGTTCCTGTTTTGTTGGTCATCGCCACCCTGGGCCCCGGATGCATCCACACGTCGCAGACGGAGGTGCGGGATGAAAGTCGGACGGTGGTGGAGTTCGAGAACGAGACGGCCGGGCGCATCTTCTACGAGACCCTGAGCAAGCGACCTGCGCGGCTGAACCGGGAGGAGAGCAACACCAAGGTTTCGCTGCCGATCGTCTTCAGCAACGAGCACAAGGTGGTGACCGGACCCAACCACGGATTCAACCAGGCGGTGCGTGAATGCGACACCAACCACGATGCCCGCATCACGGAGAGCGAGGCGCGCATCTGGTCGGGTTCACGCTGAATCTAGAGTTTCGGCTTTGCGTGCGGGCTATGGGTGGGACGATGTCGGGCAGACATCGTGAGCACCTCCAAGAACACGCGGGATTGCCCCGCCGTCGGAAAACAGATCGCGGCGGCGGAATGCGCCGAATCGCGGCACAGCCGGTACGCCTGCCCTGAGGACTGTCCGCACAACACGTTTTCGCCCTCGAACTACAACCGGTTGCTGGAAGTCGCCGAGAAGAGCGACCGGTTGATGTTCGAGTACTTTGCGACCCAACCGGTGATGGCGGCCCAGATCGCGCGCGAGTTGCGATCCCTCCAGGAGACCGGGAGGCAGGATCGCGCGGGGATGCTGGTGATGGATTGGTTCCATTTCCGTCCGGATGCCGACGGTCTCTCCTTCTTCGAGCGTTGGGAGAAGCAGGGGTTTCCCGGTCTGAGGAATGACCATCGCGTGTTTCTCCAGCGGCGTGCCGGTTTGCGGCCCAGCCTCATCGAGGTCCGCCAGATCGTGGACGCCGAGCAGATGATCGCCGTCGACCTGTTGGAGCCGGAGGCGGAAGAGTTCCTGTTGCTGGACCGGTCCCTGGCCAGCTTTGCTCCGAGGTTTTCCACCTGGCTGGTCTGGACCTATGACCTCCCGCATTGCCGGTTGCTGCACGGGGGCATGTTCGAAGTGGATCCCATCCATGATCTGGGCCCCGCGGAGGTCCTGGAGATCCTCCTCGATCACCTCGGTTGCCCGAAGTCGGTGGCCGAACGGAGGCGTTGGATGCTCGATGGCTTCCTGAGGGTCAAGGAGAGCCTGGACGCGGCCAACCAGGTCCGGCGTCGGATCGGGCTGGAAAGCATGGATACTCGTCCGCGCGCGTCGATGTTGCCCAAGCTTCCGCCGCTGGATCCGGATCTGCAGGCCAAGGTTCCTCCCCGATTGCTCGAACATCCGCCAGTCCTCAGAACGGTGAGTGTTCGGGGGGGCAAGGCGATGGTCGAGACAGGGGGGCTGGAACTGGGTATCCGCATGGACCTCTTGCGGGCCTGGATGAACGAGCCGGTGCCGGCGCTTCGCGGCCAGACCCCGCGCGAAGCCGCGGTGGATCTGGAGCTTCGTCCGCGGTTGGTCCAATTGGTGAAAAACTGGGTGCGCGACTTCGATCGGATGAACCTGAGCGCGGGCACGACGGGTGACATGAACTGGGCGCTTCGGGATCTTGGATTGGACGAGTGGATCTATCCGCCGCCGCCTCCCCGGCCGCGGCCGGCACCGCAGGACGACCCGGAGAACAATTAGGATAAACATCCGACTCCTCCCCGAATCGGGGCTTCCGTGAAAGCGTGGTTCGGGGGCAGCATGTGGGGACACGCCATGAGTTCGCCATTCGTATTGGGATTGGTCGCGATCACCCTCGCTCTCAACGGAGCTGCGCACGCGGATCCCGTGCGGCCCGTGGGCCGGGATGGTCATGTCCTGAATCTGGACTTCGAGACGGGGGATCTGCGCGACTGGAAGACGGAGGGAGACGCGTTCGAGGGCCAGCCCGTCCGGGGTGATGTCGTCGCCGTGCGGCGTCCGGACATGAAGTCGGCGCACGAGGGGCAATACTGGATCGGTGGCTTCGAGAAGTACGGCGACGACCGTCGCGGGGTGCTGACGAGCGAGACGTTCAAGCTGACGCATGGGTGGGCAAGCTTCCGGGTGGCGGGCGGAAACTGGCCGACCACGCGGGTGGAGTTGATCGATGTGGGCACGCAGAAGCCGATCTTCCAGGCCAGCGGCAACGAGAGTGAAACACTGCGGGTGGTCGTGGCGGATCTGTCGCTGCATGTGGGGAAGGAGGTCTTCCTGCGCGTGGTCGATCAACAGATGGGGCATTGGGGCCACATCAACTTCGACGGGTTCGTCCTGTATTCCGCGAAGCCCACGCTCGAAGGGTCCGTGCCGCTGGCCGCGGTCCAGCAGGCCGCGCCGCCCCCGGCCGACGACGTTCCGTTTGCCGGCCTGACGGCAGCCGAAGCAGCGGAGAAGGCCACCTTGCCGCCGGGTTTCCGGATGCACGTCTTCGCCGCGGAACCCGACGTGAAGCAGCCCATCGCGTTCTGCGACGACGACCGCGGGCGTCTGTGGATTGCCGAAGGTTATTGCTACCCGCGGCGACGTCCCGAAGGCCAGGGCATCGACCGCATCCTGGTGTTCGAGGACACCGACGGGGATCATCGGTTCGACAAGCGGACGGTGTTCATGGAAGGGCTGAACCTGGTGTCCGGACTGGAGGTCGGGTTCGGCGGCGTGTGGATCGGGGCCGCTCCGAACCTGCTCTTCGTTCCAGTGTCCGACTGGGACAACCCTAAGCCGGCGGGCGAACCGAAGGTGTTGTTGGACGGCTGGGATTTCGCAGCGGACACGCACGAGACGCTGAACACGTTCAACTGGGGACCGGACGGATGGCTGTACGGGTGTCATGGGGTGTTCTGTCCGTCGTGGGTGGGCAAGCCGGGGGCGGGACCGAACGATCGGCAGTGGGTGGACTGTGCCGCGTGGCGGTATCATCCGGTGCGCCACACCTTCGAGGTCTTCTCCGAGGGCGGCAGCAACCCGTGGGGCATCGACTTCGATGAACACGGCCAGCTGTGGGCGGAGATGTGCGTCATCCCGCATCTCTGGCATCTGGTGCAGGGCGGGCGATACGAGCGCCAGGGCGGCGAGCATTACGCCGTCGGTGCGGATGAGATCCGCCGGAACCAGCGCCACCAGCAGAAGTTCGGCGCGCGTTCGAAGACCCTGTTTCCGTACTTCTACGAGGACATCAAGATGACCGGCGACCACCTGCACTACGCCGGCAACAAGGGCCCGCACGCGGGGAACGGCCGCAGTGATCAGGCGGGTGGCGGGCATGCGCACGCGGGCATGATGGTGTACCTCGGGACGTCATGGCCGGATCGGTACCGTGGCAGCCTCTTCATGGGGAACATCCACGGCCAGCGGATCAACATGGACGTTCCCGAGTTCCGCGGCTCCGGCTACGTGGGACATCACGGGCCGGACTTCCTCAACTTCAACGACCGGTGGTCGCAGGTGCTGAACTTCCGCTATGACCCGGACGGTTCGGTCTACTTCATCGACTGGTACGACAAGAACCAATGCCATCACAACAACATGGACGGTCACGACCGTGCCAACGGCCGCGTCTACAAGGTCGTCTACAACGGCCAGAAGAAGACGTCGGTGGACCTCGCAAAGGAGAGTGTCGACGGGTTGATCGGGCTGGTGGGCTCGAAGAATGAATGGATGAGCCGGCATGCGCGGCGGTTGTTGCAGGAACGCGGCGTCAGCGAGTCCCAGCGGGCGACGTTGGCGGGTCAGGTGACCGGTGCCGCGACGACGCCGGCACGATTGCGCGCGTTGTGGGCGATGCATCTGGCCCAGCCACTCACGCTCCGGGAGGCGGGGCCCTTCCTCCAGCATGAGGATGCGTGGGTGCGCGGGTGGACCCTGCAACTGTTGGGTGAGGGATTGCCCGCCGCACCGGCGGAACGTTGGGAGGGCGAGGGAGCGCGCAACGTGATGGGCGGCCTCGCGACGATGGCCCGGGAGGACGCCTCGCCGGTGGTGCGGCGTTACATCGCGAGCCTGTTGCAGCGGATCCCGGCGAAGGTCCGGCAGGAACCGCTCGCGGCACTGCTGGCCCATGCGGAGGACGCGACGGACGCCCAGTTGCCACTGCTCTATTGGTACGCGGCAGAGGGCGTGGTCGTGGAGGATCCGGATGCTGCCGTGGAGTTGTTGAAGGCCTGCCGGATTCCGAAGGTGCGGGAGTTCATCGCACGGCGGTTGGCGGCATTGACGGTGGCGGCGAAGTAAGGGTGCGAAACGCGACGACGATATCGAGGAACGCGAATGAAGACGTTGAACTGGATGGTGTGTGCGGCCGGGTTGCTCGTGGCCGGCGTGACCACGGAGATGCGGGCGGCAGCACCGGAGGCGATGACGCGGATGGTCCGCATGCTTGCCGAAACGGACGATGCCCAGCTGCAACTGGACATCCTGCGCGGGTTGAGCGCCGGGTTCCGTGGACAGGAACGGCTGCCGATGCCGGCAGGTTGGGAACAGGTGGAGAACAGGCTTGGCGGGAGCGCGAACGGCGACGTCCGGACGCTGGTGCAGACCTTGTCGCTGACCTTTGGAAGTCAGGGGGCGTTGAAGGCCCTGCGCGCCCTGGCCGCGGATCCCAAGGCGGAGGCGGGAGCGCGTCGGAATGCCCTGGATTCGCTGATGGCCTCGCGCGATCCCGATTTGCGGGCGCTGTTGCAGCGGTTGGTTTCGGACACTGCCGTGCGCGGAGTCGTCTTGCGCCAACTGGCGGCCTTCGATGACGGTGCGACACCCGGCTTGATCCTGGCCGAGTACGGCAAGCTGGCCGCGGGCGAAAAGCGGGATGCCCTCAACACCCTGGTTTCACGGGTGAATTTCGCCAAGCCGCTGCTCGCTGCGGTGGGCGCAGGCACGGTGCCTCGGACCGACCTGACCGCGGAGTTGGTGCGTCAGTTGCGCAACCTGAGGAACCCGGACCTGGAAAAGCAGATCACGCAGGTCTGGGGCGTGATGAAGGACACCAGTCCGGACATGGCCAAGGAGATCGAGCGTTACAAGGCCCTTTACTGGAAGGGTGGCTCGACGCCGGGAGACGCGTCGAAGGGACGCGTGGTGTACAATCAGGTGTGTGCGCAGTGCCATCACCTCTTCGATTCCGGAGGCGCGGTGGGACCCGACATCACGGGGGCGAATCGTTCCGACCTGGAATACCTGCTCCAGAACATCCTCTTCCCGAATGCGGTCATCCCGAATGAGTACCGCCAGACCTTGGTGGAGACGAAGGACGGCCGGTTGATCAGCGGCATCGTCAAAGGACAGGAGGGAGGAACGCTCCTGATCCAGACGGCGAACGAGGTGGTCCGTGTGGCCGTCGCGGACATCGCGACGCGCGAGCAGGCGGAGAACTCGATGATGCCCGAGGGATTGGTCGCTGGATTGGGGGAACAGCAGGTCCGGGATCTGTTGTACTACCTCGGACGTCCGGGCCAGGTGCCTTTGCCGAAGTGAGGGGGTGAGGTCCGGGAGGGGCGAGCGTCCGTGGTCTTCGGGAAGGGAGGAAGGTTGTCCCGCGGCTCTGCACCTGAAGTCAGTGGCCGTGCCTGCGGGGTACGCCGGAGGCGTTGCAGCGATTAGCCCGGGGTGCGAAGCAACCCCGGGTCCTGGGTGCCTGGATAGTCACCTACCCCGGCAGGGGTTGCAGCCTCCCGATTCTTCGCACCCCTGCCGGGGTACGGATTCCAAATCGAGGCCCCATTCCCCGGGTGCGTGCTTCGCACGACCCGGGGCTATCGGCTGCAACGCCTCCGGCGTACGGGTACCGGCAACTGGCAACTCCGCCTTGTAGGCCGCGTGCCCTCACGCGGCGCAGGCACAGGAGGCTCCAGGCTTCCCTCAGCTCGCCTCCTGACGTCGGCGACGACGCTTCACACGGTGGTTGAAGGCGTCCTTTGACAGTGGGGCCCAATTCCAGAAGAGTTGGGCGTTCCATGAAGAAGATCGAAGCCATCATCAAGCCGTTCAAGTTGGAAGACGTGAAGGACGCCCTGCAGGAAGCCGGCATCCAGGGAATGAGTGTGGCCGAAGTGAAAGGCTTTGGCCGACAGAAGGGGCACACCGAGGTTTACCGCGGAGCCGAGTACACCGTTGATTTCCTGCCCAAGCTGAAGCTCGAACTCGTCGTGGCCGACCACCAGGTCGACCCCGCGGTCGCCGCCATCATCCGCGGCGCGAAGACCGGCAAGATCGGCGACGGGAAGATCTTCATTTCCACCGTTGATGAGGCCATCCGCATCCGTACCGAGGAACGCGGCGAGTCGGCGGTCTGAAGTTGTCTGCTACATTCTCGTCGCCACCCCGACTTGGTCTTCAAGCGGGTTGCCACCCGGCCATCGCGGCGATGCTGCGGGCCGCGGCGACGGGGTCGGTGGCGGCATAGATGGGCCGGCCCACCACGAGCCACGAGGCTCCGGCCGCCATGGCTTCCGCGGGTGAGAGCGTGCGCTTCTGGTCGTCCGCCTTCTCCGCACCCGTGCGGATGCCGGGGGTGACCAGTTGGACGTGCGGGGGCAAGATCCCGCGCAGGCGGGGAAGTTCGAGCGGCGAACACACCAGCCCGCGGATCCCCGAACCCGTCGCCAGGAGCGCGAGCCGTTCCACGTGGTTCTCGATGCCCCCGGTCACGCCGGTTTCGGCAAGGCCGGATTCGTTGAAGCTGGTGAGCACCGTCACCGCCAGCACGAGCGGGGCAGGCCTGCCGATGGAGGCTGCCGTTTCCTGCGCGGCCTTTTCGGCAGCCGCCATCATCTCGCGCCCGCCGCCTGCGTGCAGGGTCAGCATCTGGACGTCCAGTCGCGTCGCCGCCACCACCGCCTTGGCAACCGTGTTCGGGATGTCGTGGAACTTCAGGTCGAGAAAGACTCCCACGCCTTCGGCGCGCAGCGTCCGGACGATCTCAGGTCCGGCGCTGACGAAGAGTTCCTTGCCCACCTTGACCGCACCGACGTGAGGGCCCACAGCCCGGGCGAGGGCCAGGGCCTTGTCAGGATCGGGAAGGTCGAGCGCGACGATGATCGGATTCCGCATGGGCTGGAGTGTCGGGAGCTGTCCGGCGGGATTCAAGCCACGCATCGGGACGATCTGCACTCTTCGCTGGCTGGGGATGGCGACGGGGACATCGCCTCCCCGTTCCAGCCCGGAGACAGGCCTATTGCCACTCCGTGCGGATGTGCTGCTGGAGTCGGCGCAGGTCGGCCTGGTCGTTGGGCGGTTGCGCGGTGGTGAAGAAAAGGTTTCCGGTCTTGGGATGCTTCCACTTCCACCGTTCAACGTGACCGTCGGCAAACCCGAGGTTGGCCGCCTGGCCGTGGCGGTTGCCGGGGATGTCGAACCACACATCTGCGTACATGGAATTGATGGGCGGCGTGCCGAAGACGGAGTCGAGGATGGCGTCCTCGTGGACGTCGATGAAGGTGAAGAGGTCGGCGGGGACGGGACGGGTGATCTGCGTCAGCTTGCGGAACGTGGGGGCGGCGTCGCAGTGGATGGACTGGCTCAGGTTGTAGGAGCGGGTTCGGCGCGGGGCTCCGGGAAGCGGGGTGTCGTCGTAATTGCGGACCCGCGAATTGTCGGAGGGGCAGAGGAAGACACCGACGGACTTCAGATACGGGTAGAAGACACCGGCCTGGAGGTTCGAGGTGGTGAGATCGTACGGGGCCAGGCCGGGAGCCCATGAGTTGGTGCGGAGGATCGGGGTCTTGTCGGTGACGTCGTAGACGTAATTGTTGAGCGGCAGCGCGTCGTTGTGGTCGGTGGCGTAGAGCTGGAGGGCGAGGTTGAGCTGGCGCTGGTTGTTCTTGCAGGAGGCAGCCAACGCCTCGCGTCGGGCACTGCTGAGCGACGGCAACAGCATCCCGGCGATGATCGCGATGATCGCGATGACCATCAGCAGCTCGATCAGCGTGAACGCGGAAGAGGGAAGAACCCTGGGACGGTGGCGAGGTGTGGTCTCTGCCATGGCGCGACCATGCCCCTGCTTTCCGATGGCGGCAACCGGGGACTGGGGTGGTGGGGCGCATCTGGACACTGCCCCGCATGGAACGGGGTGGCGACGTCCTCGTCGCCGTTCCAAAGCCATTCCCAAGGCGATGAGGACATCGCCGCCCCGAATCCTTTCCAAATGCAGGCAGTGTCAAGATGCGCCCGGGGCGGTGGACCGGAATGGTCCATGCAACGGGCAGTGCCGCTTCGCAAGCCGTGGCCGGAGATGTCGACGACACACGCACGGACTTCCGTCTGCGGATGAAGTTACGGCCTGCAACAGGAGTTCTGCCTGGGGGTAGTCCTTGTCCGCGGTCGCACTGCGCAGCAACTCCGCGGCGGCGTGCCGTGAAGGGGCGGTTCGCCTGTTCAGCAGCAGGACCGCGAGATGGTACATCGCCTCCTCCCGGGCGTATTCCGTGATCCAGATCGATGCGATGGCGGCGCGGTAAGCTTGCTCCGCAGCATCCGGGTCCATCCGTGTGCCAACGCCGTGCTGAAGGCAGTAACCCCATTCGACCCAGGCGTCGCCGTCCCCGTGTTCCGCGGCACGCTTGTACCACCTGGCAGCCAGCCTGAAGTTCTCCAGGATGCGGTAGGATGCGGCAATGTTGGACATGCCGCTGTACTCGCCTCGGGCGACCTTGGCCCGCCACTTTCGAATGTACCGCCTTTCCCGTTCCAGCGTGGTCATGGGTGTTTGTTCATCCTTTCGCCTCTGCCTTCACGTAGATTTCCTTCGGGGCGGTCTGGTAGTAGCGGAAGAGGGCGGGGCAGATCCAACCTTCCATCGCGGGGTCGTCCATCCGGTAGTAGTTGCCGCCCATGTCGCCGCGCAGCCAGGAGAGCTTCTCCTGGAATCCCGGGAAGGGCTGGGCCGAGAACAGGAGCCGGAATCCGTTGGTGGCGCCCGGAATGTCGCGCACTAGCACATCGATCATCTCGGGTACGCCGGAAACGAAGGGTTCGCGGACCAATCCGGTCCCGGGGTCATCAAAGACCCAGGTGCCCGCATGGCGATACGGCGCGACGACCATCATGGCATTGGCGGGTGCGGAACCTCCGGATCGTGGGAGGAGACCCAGCCACCAGGCGGCCACCAGGGCCGCTGCGACGAGACCGGAGGCAATTCCAGCAACCCGCCAGGTGGAGGAAGAAGATTTCATGGGAGTGTTGAGTGGATCGATGTTCCAGCGGAGATGAACCGAACCCCCATCTCTTGGGCGGGGTTTCCCAGCTCAGGAGGATCCAGGGTCCTGTGTCTGCGGTGTTCGACACGGTGACGCTCCGGAGCTCACGGAAACATCAACCTCTGCCGGGGTTGCTTTTCCCATCCCATGGGGAACCCGGTGTGTGCCTCGCGACGGTACCCACTCGAACCCGGACTCGAACTCGGACTCGATCCCGATCCCGTTGGCGATACGCCAGCCCGAAACGGGAGAGTGACGAGGAGCCTTGTCGGCTGCCCTCGTCGCACGCGTCGGTATCGTGATCGGTATCGCCATCGGAATCGAAAACGAAGAGCAGCAGCCTGAATCTCAAATCCTCCAACGCTCCTCCTCCTGGGGCGCATCCTGGCACTGCCCCTTTGGAGAGTGGTTTTGGGGCGGCGATGTCCTCATCGCCCTGAGAAAGGCTTTGAAACGGCGACGAGGACGTCGCCACCCCGTTCCAGACGAGGGCAGCATCAGGATGCACAGCTTCCCCCTCCTCCCTCGGGTCCCGGCTTGGCAGGAGGCGTTGGGGTGGACAGGGTGTGGCAGATGAATGCATCCCGGCTTTTTGCTCTTGGCCTGATCCTTCCGGCGGTGGGCCTTGGACTGTTGGCGGCCCCGTTGCCGACAGCATTGGAGGCGGCGGTGCGGGAATTGCGGGCGGTGACGGTGGAGGGGCAGGGCAATGTGGCCGCGTCGGGAGCGTGGAAGGCGGTGGCGGGCGCGCCGTTGTCGTCGTTGCCGTCGCTGCTGGAAGCGATGGATGGAGCGAACGATTACGCGTTGAACTGGCTGCGTTCGGCGGTGGAGACGGTGGAGCAACGGGGGCGGTTGGCGGGAGGAACGGTGCCGGTGGACGGTTTGGAGGCATTCCTGCGCGAGACGCGGCATCATCCGCGGGCGCGTCGGTTGGCTTATGAATTGATCCAACGTGCGGAACCGCAGCGTGCGGCCCGGATGTTGCCGGGGTTCGTGAACGATCCAGCGAATGAGTTGCGGCGCGAAGCGGTGGATCACGTGGTGACCGCCGGCGATGCGGTGGTGGCGACGGATGTGCCGGGGGCGATTGCGAAGTATCGGGAGGCCCTGGGGCATTCGCGGGAGGCGGACCAGATCGACGTGATCGCGAAGAAGCTGACGGACCTGAAGGAGAAGGTGGATCTGCCGAAGGTGTTCGGGTGGGTGATGAAGTGGAAGTTGATCGGGCCCTTCGACAACACAGGCGGGGCAGGATTCGCGACGGCGTATCCGCCCGAGACCCAGGTGGCCCTGGATGCGGTGTTGGATGGGAAGGGGGCGCAGGTGCGCTGGGTGGACTTCGAGTCGAAGGACGACTACGGGATGATCGACTTCAACAAGCCGTTCTCGGAGCTCAAGGAGGTCGCGGGTTATGCGTACGCCGAGTTCTGGTCGGAGAAGGATCAGCCGGTGGAGATCCGGTTGGGTTGCCAGAACGGGTGGAAGGTGTGGGTGAACGGCAAGTACCTCTTTGGTCGCGACGAGTACCATCGCAATCGCGAGGTCGACCAGTACCGGATGCCGGTCGGGTTGAAGGCGGGGAAGAACGTGATCCTCGTGAAGTGCTGCCAGAACGAGCAGAAGGAGGACTGGACCAAGTCCTGGGACTTTCAGTTGCGGGTGACGGATGCGCAGGGAACGCCGGTCGTCTCCGCCCGTTGAACCCAACCCTTTCGATCAACCGATGAACTTCATGAATACCCAGCTTTCCCTTGGCACGGCCGCGTCCCTCCTGCTGGCTTCCCTGTGTGTGGCGCACGCGGCGGACTGGCCGCAGTTCCGCGGTCCCGCCGGCGACGGCGTCGCGCCGGACACGAAGCTCCCGACGACCCTGGACACCGGATCGGTGACTTGGTCTGCGAACCTTCCGGGCCGCGGGATTTCGTCGCCGGTGATCGTGGGCAACCGCGTGTTCGTGACGGCGTCGAGCGGCGCGCGTCAGGACCGCTTGCACGTGATGTGCTACAACCTCGCGGACGGCGTGCTTCTGTGGGAGCGGCAGTTCTGGGCGACAGGCCGGACGCAGACGCACGAGAAGATCAGCGCGGCCACGCCTTCGCCGGCGTCGGACGGTCAGCGCATCTACGCGATCTTTTCGTCGAATGACTGCGTGGCACTGGATTTCGAGGGGAACCTGGTCTGGTTCCGAGGGCTGGGACGCGATTATCCGAACGCGAGCAACTCGCTGGGGATGTCGTCGTCACTGGTGGTGACGGACGGCGTGGTGGTGGCGCAGGTGGAGAACGACAGTGAGTCGTTCACGGCGGGATTGGATGCCAAGAGCGGGTTGAACCGCTGGAAGCTGGATCGGCCGAAGAAGGCGAACTGGACGTCGCCGGTGGTGATGAAGGGAACCGACGGAAAGCCGGTGGTCGCGCTGCAATCATCGAAGGGTGTCGCCGGGATCGAGCCCTCCACGGGGAAGGTCCTGTGGAACTACGACCAGGGGGCATCGACGGTGCCGTCGACGACCGTGAGCGGCGGACGGTTGTATGTGCCGTCGCAGGGATTGACGGTGTTGGAGCCGACGGCGGATGGGCAGGCACCGAAGCAGGTCTGGCGGGCGGGCCAGCTGCGGCCGGGCACGTCCAGTCCGGTGGTCGTGGGCGACCGCGTGTTCACGTTGAATGACGGCGGGATCCTGTCGTGTGCGGACACGGCGGACGGGAAGCGGCTGTGGCAATTGCGATTGAAGGGGCCGTTCAGTTCGACGCCCGTGGTGGCGGGGGGCGTGTTGTATTGCGTCAACGAGAAGGGATTGGTTCAGGTGGTGGATCCAGCGAAGATCACGGATCCGGCGAAGCCCGAAGTGGCGATCGCGAGCGAACTCGACCTGGGCCAGGTGGTGGTGGGAACGCCCTCGATCGCCGCGGGTTCACTGTTCGTGCGGAGCGACGGGAAGCTGTGGCGGATCGGCCGCGCGAGTGCGCTGTGACGAGTGGCGCTGACGTGTCGACGTGACCGGTGGGTGACGGGTCGGTCATGAAGCAGTGACGTGTGGAATGTTCCTTGAGCGCGGCCGGGAGAATGTGGTGAACAATGGCGTGTCGGCCCCGAGGATTCCCATGGGCCGGCATAGGCCATGCAATACCGTTCCATCTGGATCTCGGATGTTCATCTGGGCAGCCGCCATGCGCAGGCGGATACGTTGCTGGCCTTCCTGCGCGATGCGGAGTGCCGGTACCTCTATCTCGTCGGGGACATCATCGATGGATGGGAACTGCGCCGGAAGTGGTCCTGGAGTGAAGACGCGAACACCGTCGTCCAGAAAATCCTCCGGAAGAACCGGAAGGAGACCAAGGTCACCTATATCTATGGGAATCATGACGAATTCCTGCAGGGGTTCGTCGGGATGCCGCTCGGTGGCTTGCGCTTGGTGGAACGGGCGATCCATGTGACGGCGGATCGGCGTCGGTTCCTGGTGTTGCACGGGCACCAGCTGGATGGGTTGGTGCACTTCAACCGGTTGCTGGAGCGGGTGGGCTCGCGCCTCTATACGGGCATCCTGGATTTCAACCTGTACTTCAACCGGGCGCGGCGGCGCATGGGTTTTGGATACTGGTCGGTGTCCTCGTGGCTCAAGTTCCAGGCCAAATCCGCGGTGCAGTATGTGACCCAGTTCGAGGAGGGAATGGTGCGGTTGGCGGCGGGGGCCGGAGTGGACGGAGTGATCTGCGGGCATATCCATCGGGCCGAGATGCGCAAGGTGCACGGGCTCGACTATTTCAACTGTGGCGACTGGGTGGAGAGTTGCTCCGCGCTGGTCGAGCACTGGGACGGTTCGTTCGAGCTCATCCGATTCCATGAAGATCGCATTCGCGGTGCAGGGAGAGGGGCGGGGGCACATGACGCAGGCGTTGGCCCTGCGGGACTGGTGCCGGCGGCGGGGCCACGCGGTGGTGGCCGTGATGGCGGGGGCGCATCCCAACCGGAGTTGGCCGGACTTTTTTGAGCGTGGGTTCGACGTGCCGGTGACGCCCCTGCGGAGTCCGGGGTTTGTCTATCGGGGGCAACGGCGCGTGAATCTGCCGGCGACGCTGTGGCAGTTGGTTTCCCGGATGGGATCCTATCGGGCGAGCCTGCGGCGCATGGACGCCGTCTTGCAGGAGACGCAGCCGGACCTGTTGGTGAACTTTCTGGAGCCGTTGGTGGGCTGGCATCACCGGCGGGGTGGGATCGGGGTGCCGGTGCTGGCGGTTGGGCATCAATACATGCTGCCGCACCCGCAATATCCCCGGTTGTCCACGAAGCGTCCGGCGCAGTGGGGACTTCGCCGGTTTGTTTCGGCGACGGGCAAGGCGAGCCTCCGGTACGCGCTTTCTTTCTATGATGCGACACCGGTGGACGACCGGACGGTGGTGGGGCCGCCGCTGCTGCGGGATGACCTGTTGCAGATGGACGGCCGGGCGAACCACGGGCACGTCCTCGTGTACCTGTTGAACGCGGGTTACCTCCCGGAACTGATGGCGTGGCAGCTGCGTTTCGGCGCTTCGGCGCTGCACGTCTTCTGCGAACGTCCGGGTGCGCCGGAAGAGGAGTCGCTGGGCAACGGGGTGAGGGTGCACCGACTGCACGCGGCCAAGTTCCTGCGGATGATGTCGACGGCGCGGGCGGTGGTGTGCAGCGCGGGGTTCGAGTCGCTTTCCGAGGCGGCGTGGCTGGGGAAACCGGCGTTGGCCGTGCCGGTGGAAGGGCACATTGAACAGATGCTCAACGCGCTCGATCTGGAACGTGCGGGCCTCGGTCGGGCCTCGGACCGGTTTGACCTGTCACGGTTGGACGACCTGAACGTTGGGGTCGCCCATGACCGCTTCCAATGCTGGGTGCGACAGTCCGACGATCGCCTCGATCAGGCGTTCAGCCGGGTCTTGGCCGCGGCCAATGCGGGCATGATGACGTCGCGGGCGTAGGCGACATCGTGGGGGAAATCGATCTCGGTCCAGGGTTGGCCGGTGACATCCTCGAAGTGGAACAGGCCCGCGACGGTCATGGCGCGGAGGACTTCGTCGAGGGAATCGCGCCGATGGATGCCGAGGGTGCGGGCGCGGGTCTGCGCCGCCAGGAACGGAAGGTGTTCGGCGGCGATCTTGAAGAACCCGACGGATTCGCCGACGCGGTCGGCGTTGCCGGCCCATTTCTTGACGAGATCGAAGGGGCGTCCGTTGCGGATGGGAGCGAGGACGGGGTCGTCGTCCTGAGCCTCGACGCCGAAGTCCACCAGCATGGTGGTGGGCGCGGGGGAATCGATGAGGCGGCGAAGGAGTTCGGGTCCGTAGAGGACGTCGCCGTCCATGATGAGGATGGACTGGGCGGCGGGTTCGATGGCGGCGAGGGAGACGTGCATGCTGATGGCGCTGCCCTCGGTGAAGTCCGGGTTGTGGAGTTCGTAGATGCGGATGCCGTGGCGCTCGGAGAGTTCCGGGATGACCGCGGCGATCTGGTCGCGGCAATGGCCGGTGACAAGGAAGAGGTTCTTCACGCCGACGGCGGCGAGGTTCTCCGCGTGGCGGTCGAGGAGGGTGCGACCGGCGACCGGGAGCAGGATCTTCGGGGTGTTCGCAAACGAGGGTCCCAGGCGGGTTGCCCGTCCGGCGGCATAGATGACAGCGGAATCCACGCCGAACTTTAACCGGGCTGGCACCGTTTGGCCATAGTGGGGCGGGGGGAGTTTCAGGTTTGAAGCCCGGAGGGAATTGCCAGTTCCCAGTTGCCAGTTTCCAGATTTCTGGGAACTGGCTTCTGGAAACTGGCAACTCTGTGTGAAGGCCGGGTCCCCTCACCCGGCGGATGGATGAAGCGCCGCGTGGGGGCACGCGGCCTACAAACGGGGAGTTCCCAGAGGCCAGTTGCCAGTTTCCAGAAGGATCCCACGCCCGTCCTCGCCGCAACGCGGCGGACGGAGACAGCCCTGGGTGGAGCGGAGCGGAACCCAGGGGCACCCCACCCCCATGACACCTCGCCCCAACGGGGCGAACGGTGACCCCATGCACGCTGTTCCGTGTGCCCTTTCAGGGCACAGAGGACGTTGTGTGGCGTGGTTCCCGGGGTTCCACCCCGCTTTCAACTGTTGCCCCTTCGGGGCACGAGCACGGTATGTCGAAGGTGTTCCAGCGGCACTGGCAACTGGGCACTGAAATCTGGGAACTCCCCAACGCCTCACCCCTTCGGACTGATCCGGGAAAGGTAGAAGAGGATCCAGCCGACGCCGACGAAGAGGATTTCGCGGGCACGTCGGAGGACGGCGTAGGCGAGGCACAGGGGTTCGGGCAGGCCGGCGGTGCGGCCGATCAGGAGGATGCCGCCTTCCTGGACGCCCATGGCACCGGGGACCCACATGCCCATGACCTTGGCGACCCCGACGAAGGCTTCGACGACGAGGGCCTGGGTGGGCGTGATCGGTTGGCCGAGAAGATGGGCCACCAGGTAGATCTCGGTGGCGTCGAGCATCCAGCCCGTGAGGTACATGCTGGTGCTCGCGAGGAAGCGGCCGCGATGATGGCGGTAGAATCCGGTGATCTGGTGATCGGTGGCCTCCAGCTTCTCGCGTCGGGATTCAAGCCACGCGGGATTCCAGCCGACGGCCGCGGTGAGTTGACGGACGGAGCCGAACACGCCGCGGGACTGGATCCAGAACAACACCCCGACGGCGGCGAGCCCGCCTCCGAGGACGACCGCGAGGCTGCGCCGGAGCCACGGGACCTCGGGAGCGATACGGAGGAAAAGTCCGGCGGCAGCACAGATGAACAGGAGTTGCGCGAGGGTCTGTGCGGATTTCGAAACGATGGCCGCAGTGGTAGCGGCGCTGGCGTCCACGCCGCGCTGACGCAGCAGGTACACCTTCAGGGCTTCCCCGCCGATATAGGCGGAGGGGATCAGGTTGTTGACGGCTTCTCCGATCCAGCGGATGCGCCAGAAGGTGACGAAGCGCAGCGCCACCGGTGGAAGGAACGTCAGGCGCCAGCCGATGGCGTCGACGATATAGACCGCGAAGTACGGGATCAGGACCAGGGGCGCGGCGGCCCCCAGTTTGGCGAATGCGCCAAAGACCTCGCGGACGCCACTGCGGCCGAGGTAGACGGCGAAGAGTCCGATGCCGAGGCCCAGCAGGAGGATCCGCAGGGCGGTTTTCGCGGCGGGCTTCATCGCGCGGTTGTTGAATCCGCGCGTGGCTGGCGCTGCAGCATCAGCGCAAGGATCCAGAACACATGGCTGCCAATGGCGGCGGCCCACAGGAAGAAGCCGAGGCGGTCGAAGAAGGAAAGGATCAGCACGAGCACGGAGAAATCTCGGTTGGTGGCGGCGTCGATGAGCTTCTGGAGCCGGGTGTTGGCGGGGCCGGGTGTACGCATGCCGCGGAGGATGACCAGGAAGGCGATCAGCCCGCCGATGACCGCGCTGCCACCCAGCCAGAGGAAGGGGCCCTGCGCTCCCTGACGCCAGAGACCGATGGCGATTCCAGCGAAGACCGAGGCGTGGACGACCTGGTCGCCGATGATGTCCAGCCACTTGCCCAGCGGCGATTCCTTGAAGACCGCGCGCGCGACGTCGCCGTCGACGCAATCGATGATGGCGGAGATCTGGAAGAGGATGGCCGCGAGGATAGACAGGTTCTGGATGCCGAACCCGAACAGGACGCCGGCGGTGACGCCCAGGACGGTGGCGGCGACGGAAATCTGGTTTGGGGTGATGGGCGTGTGGACGAGCCAGCGGGAGAAGAGGACGCGTCCGACGGGGCGGTTGAAGTAGCGGTCGACAGTGCCATCGGAGGAACTGGAGAGGGACGCCCAGAGGGCTTCGCCGGCAGCGTGGGCTGTCGAGGGGTCGGTGATGGGGCGGGCCACGCCACGGGCGGGGACGCCAGGCAGGTCCTTCCAGGGATTGGCTGGGTCGGCCGTGGGTTTCTCGATCCGGCCGGAGGGGAGCGGTGTTCCGTCGAGGGTTGTCAGGCGCCCACCGTGTTCGGTGAGTTCGCGGATGTCGCCGGCGAGCACCAGTTGGCCAGTGCTGGCGACCAGCGTGCCGTGGGTGAGCGGTGGTGTTTGGGCCACGACCTCAAAGGCGATGCCGAGGGCGCGGGTCCGGCGAAGATCGGGAAGAGGTCCGGTCGCGACCACCGTGATCGGTCGGCACCCGCCGCGGTGCGCCGCGACGATGAGGCGGTCCAGCGACGTCAGCGCCACCACCGGCAGCCCGGCGGTGGCCGGGTCGGCAAGCAGGACGGCAGGAACAGAATGACGGGATGAATCCACAGCGGAACGAGGCGCGAGGGTTCCGTCTTGGGAGGGAAACTTCAAGGGGCATGCCGTTGTGGGGAGGAGTTTGAAGTTTCAAGAGACGGCCCCTGCATGCAACGGGGTGGCGACGTCCTCGTCGCCGTTCCAAAGCCATTCCTATGGCGATGAGGACATCGCCGCCCCGGATCCTTTCCAAACGGGGGCAGTGTCAAGATGCGGCGCGTTGCGGCGGGCGTGACTGGGAACTGGCAACTCCCCGATGGACCTGCCTAGCGTGCTGGATTCTATGGGAGAGCGAAGCAACGAAAGGCGTCCGGGTTGGCGAGAATTGGGAAGCGCGGCTTTGGTGGCCTGCTGGATGTTCGCATCGGTGGGGTGCGCTGTTTCCGGGGGAGGGCATGGAACGGTGCCGGCCGAAACGATCTATATGGGAGGCCCGATCCTGACGATGGCCGGAGAACGGCCAGCCTATGTGGAGGCTTTGGCGGTTCGGGAGGGCAGGATTGTTCATGCGGGTTCGCGTTCGGCCGCGATGAAGCAGGTTGGATCGGGGACACGGGTGGTGGATCTGGGCGGAAGGGTTCTGTTGCCGGGCTTCATCGACGGGCACGGGCACATCGCGGATTACATCCAGCAATGGACGTTGCCGGTGCTGAACCCGCCCCCGGTGGGCGACGTGACCTCGATCGAGGACATCCGACGGAAGCTGGCGGAACACCTGCGCGAGAAGCCTCCCGTGCCCGGGCGATTGGTGGTGGCGGTCGGGTACGATGACAGCCTGTTGAAGGAGCGACGGCATCCGACGCGCGTGGATCTGGACGCGGTGAGCGCGGACGTTCCGATCGTCATCCTGCACACGTCGGGTCACCTGCTGGTGGCGAACAGTGCGGCGTTGAAGCTGGCGCGGTTGACGAAGGATACCGAAGAGATCCCGGGAGGCGTGATCCAGCGGGACCCGGCGACCGGCGAGCCCAATGGCATCATCGAGGAGCAGGCGGCGTACGCGTTCCTTCCGTTTTTCCCGCGTCAGACCCGCGAGGAACAGGTGCGGGTCTTCGCCGAGGTCCAGAAGCTCTGGGCGAGTCACGGGATCACGACCGCGCAGGACGGCATCGCGAATCCGGACAACGTGAAGTTCCTGCAGGAAGAGGCGCGACAGGGGCGGTTGATGCTGGACGTGGTGAGCTACCCGATGTGGAAGGTACTGACCAAGGTCATGCGGGGGGAGGTGGCGCTGGAGGGTGTCGAGGTGTATCCGCCCGGGTCGCAGGTCTCGAATGCCGGCAGGGCGCGGCCCGGGCGCGCTGGCATGGAAGCAGTGCCGGTGCCGGGCGAGGGATCCACCCAGCGCATCCGCGTCGGTGTGTATGAAAACCACCTGAAGATCGGCGGGGTGAAGATCACGGGCGATGGGTCGCCGCAGGGCAAGACGGCGTTCATGACGTTGCCGTATACCCGTCCACCGGCCGGGCTGCCTTCGGATTACCGCGCCTATCCTTCGATCGAGCAGGCGGAGCTGGATGCCTGGGTGGAGTGGGGTTATCGGAACGACCTGCAAATGCTGGTCCACTCGAACGGCGACGCCGCGGTCGAAGCCTTCCTGAAGTCCGTCGAGCGGGCGCGACGGATCGTGGGCGCGAAGGACCTGCGGCCGGTGGCCATCCATGCCCAGTTTGCGCGGCACGAACAGGTGGATCGCATGAAGGCGCTTGGCATCGTTCCCAGCTTCTTCACGGCGCATACCTTCTTCTGGGGCGATACCCACATCGAGACGTTCGGTGCGGAGCGCGCGTTTGGAATCAGTCCGCTCGCGCATGCCCATGGGATCGGGCTGAAGTTCTCGAACCACAATGATTCCCCGGTCGTGCCGCCCGACATCCTGATGCTGACGTGGACGGCGGTGAACCGGTTGAGCCGAAGCGGCGTGGTGGTGGGACCGAAGGAACGGGTGAGCCCGTACGTGGCATTGAAGGCGGTGACCGACTGGGCGGCGTACCAGTATCACGAGGAGGCGGAGAAGGGCACGTTGGAGGTCGGCAAGCTGGCCGACCTGGTGGTGCTGGACCGCAATCCGTTGACGGTGGATCCGGCCCGGATCCGTGAGATCCGGGTGCTCGAGACGATCAAGGAGGGGAAGACCATCTACACGAGGTCGTCGGGACATTGAGCGCCGCGGCGCATGCGGCACGCGTGGCGTGCCAGGATCTGAAGCGAGGGATCGAAAGGACATGGGATGAGGTACGGTATGGGACGGAGAATAAGCGGGGTCGCAGCGAGTCTGGTTGGAGTGGTCATGGGCTGCGCCGCCAATGACGTGGGAACGGTCGGGTGGTGGGACCGGCCGACCTTGACCGGCGATTGGTTTGGACAGGGGGCCGCCCTGCGGAACGGGGGTGTGTCGTTGCGGGGTTCGGTGACTCATTTCCTGCAGGGACTGGCTGCAGGCGAGGGACGGAGGGAATGGGAACTGGGCGGGAAGCTCGACGGTTTTGTCGATTTCGATGCGTCGAAACTCGGGCTGTGGAGCGGGTTGTCACTGCACTCGCATGCGGAGCTGAACTACGGGGAGGCACTGACGTCGCCGGGGGGAACATTCCTGCCAACCAACGTGGGCATGGGGTTTCCGGGGACGGAGTCGGCGAGCGGAGATCTCGCGGTGTTCCTCGCGCAGCAGTTCCCCGGCGGGGTCCGGGTGATGGCGGGCAAGATCAACACGGTGGATCTGTACTCGGCCGGGCGGGAGTTCAGCGGCGGACGCGGCGTGGAGCGGTTCCATCACCTGGAGTTTGCCGCGCCGGCGAGTGGCATCACGCCCTCGATGATCCTTGGCGGTGTGGTCTCCATTCCGGCCGAACCGGCCAAGTTCACGCTCATGATCTACGATCCGGACAGCAAGATCGGGCAGACGGCCATGGATCGGCCCTTCGAGAAGGGCACGAGTTTCAACGGTTCCGTCGAGCTGGGAGGAACGTTCATGGGACGGAAAAGCCGTCACATCCTTTCGGCGGCCTACAGCACGCAGGACGGCGTGGATTTTGAGGACATTCCCGAACTCCTGTTGCCACGCTCCACGCCGGTGGGAAGCCGGGACAACCGATGGTTCCTATCGTATGCCGTGGAACAGACGGTGTGGCGGGATGAAGCGGCGCCGGCGCGTGCCTGGGGCCTTTTTGGTCAGGCGGCGATCTCGGATGCCAACCCGAATCCCATTGGATGGTCCGCCTTGGCGGGGGTGGGTGGTACTGGCGTGATTCCGGGACGTGAGCGGGATCGATTTGGCGCGGGCGTGTTCTGCCTCGGGTTCAGCGAAAGCCTCAAGGAGGGGTTGGATGCTGTGGGTATCCCGCTCCGCAATGAAGCGGGCTTGGAGGTTTTCTACAACGTGGAGGTCACGCGTTGGATGTACCTCACGGGGGATGTGATGGTGATCCGTCCGCCCCGGCCGGGGGCGGATCCCGCGGTCCTGGGGGGCGTCCGGGCGCAGGTGGTTTTCTGAACGGGCTGTTCAGGGGCGACCGGCATCCAGCACGAAACCCAGCGGGAGAAGTTCGCGACTGGTCCAGGGGCGATCGACGCCGTCGAGGTGGATGATGGCGTCGGGGGCGAGCTCAAGCAGCCACTGGCGGCAGGCACCGCAGGGGGATCGGCCTTCGGGTCCCAGCGCGGGGGAGGCATCGAGGCAGGTGACCGCGACGGCGGTGAACCGGCGTGCGCCTGCGGCGATGGCCGAAGCCAGGGCGTTGCGTTCGGCGCAGAGGCAGAGTCCGTAGGAGGCGTTCTCGACGTTGCAGCCGGAGAACAGGCGGCCGTCCTCGGTGAGGACGACGGCCCCGACGCGGAACTTTGAGTAGGGCGCGTAGGCCGCCTGCGCCGCCACACGGGCGGCGGCGAGGAGGCTTTCGCGGTCCGGGACCGGTGGATTGCCGGCAGGGAACGGGGTCACTTGGCGGCGGGCTTCTTCCATTCCTCGATCTTCGTGACGAAGGCCGAAGGGCCGCCCTTGAGATAGCCGACCTGGCGGCCGAGTTCCTTGCCGTCGGCATCCACGAGCACGAACGTCGGGAATCCCTGGACGGCGAACTTCTTCTTCAGCTCCTCGTTCTGCTTCTTCACCTCGGGGGTCTGGGCCTTCTTGTTGGGGAAATCGGCCTCGAACAGCACGACGCTCTTGGCCGCGTAGTCCGTGAACTCCTTCAGGTCGAGGGACTCCTTCTTCATCTTGATGCACCAGCCGCACCAATCGGAGCCGGTGAAGTCGATGAGGATGGCCTTGCCTTCCTTCTTGGCCTGGGCCTGGGCCGCGGCGTAGTCGGTGGACCAGGCGTCAGCCGCGAGGACGGAGAATCCGAGGGCCACCGTGGTGGCGAGAGTCAGCAGGAGCTTCTTCATGTTGGGAGGATAGACACCGGAATCGGTCCGGCGTTTCAAGGAAGGTTTGGGAGGAGGCTTCGGTCTATCCTGAGAGTGTCGTTGTTGCGCATGATTTCGGGGCGGCGATGTCCTCATCGCCATGGAAACGGATTTGGAACGGCGACGAGGACGTCACCACCCCGTTCCGTGTGGCGAGCGTGTCAGGCCTTGGCGGGGGCCCCCGCCACTTCCGCGAACATCGATTCCAGGTCCTTGATGTAGCCGTCGAAGTCGTAGCGTTCGCTGACGAGTTGGAGGCCGTTCTCGCCGAGTTTGCGGGCGAGGGGCTTGTTGTTGAGGAGTTCGTCGGTGCGACGGGCGAAGGCGTCGCGATCCATCCAGGGGACGAGGTAGCCGTTGTGGCCGTCGATGAGCCAGTCCTTGATGCCGCCGGCGTCGAAGGCGACGACGGGGAGGGCGTAGCGCATGACCTCGAGGCCGATGGTGGCGATGGGTTCGGGCCAGAGGGAGGAGAGGGCGACGACGGAGCACTCGCGGTAGTAGGCCTTCAATTCCTCCTGGGGAATGAAGCCCTTGAAGTGGACGCGGTCCTGGAGACCGAGCTTGCGGGACAGATCCTCGCAGAAGGCCTTGTGGTTGCCGTCGCCGAGGATGATGCACTCGAAGGGGGACTTTACCTTGGCGAGGGATTCGAGGAGGACGTCGACGCCCTTGCCGCGGATGATCTGGCCGGCGTAGAGGATGAGGTTCCGGTCGGAGAAGGTGGAGCGGAGGTTGGGATCGCCCATGCGCGGAACGGGGGCGTGGATGCGGATGCGGGCGGGGTCGAATCCGTTCTTGAGGAGTTCATCGCGCATGTAGGTGGTGACGACGACCATGCGGCGGAACTGCTGGTTGAGGGCGATCTCGCGCTTCTTGTCGGTGTAGGAAACCCACTTGAGGGGGAATCCGGGGCCTGGGTTGCGGACGACGGAGGCGAGGCAGGGGAAGATGCAATAGGCGGAGGCGGCGCGGGTGCAGATCTCGCGGGTGAAGTAGTTATACTTGTAGCTCCGCATGCAATAGATGTCGTGGTCGTGGACCATGCGGACGAGGGGCTTCCCGGAATCGACGAGGGCCTGGATGACGTCGAGGTCGGCCATCTTGTGGACATAGACGACATCGGGACTGAAGGCGGCGATGGCCTTGCGTGCGGATTCGGCTCCGGCGTCGGGGTTGATGGGGAACCGGTCGGGGAAGGTGGCATTCCAGCCGGCTTCGTTCTTGCCGGTCGAGGGCCCGTGCAGGATGGCCATGTGATGGCCGCGTTTGCCGAGTTCGGTGGCGGTGATGTGGGCGTTGGCCTCCGCTCCGGCGAGGGCACCGAAGCGTTCGTGGACGTAGAGGAGCCTCATGTCATTGGGGGGGGGATGACCGGAATTCTTCAACGAGCTGACGGACCTGGGGAAAGATCTGAAGGAAGCGGGACTCGAGGGCGGCGGAAGCCGCCAGCTGGCCCTCAGGCCGGGATTCCGAGGCGGCGATCTCGATTTCGAGGGCAGCGGCCTCGAGTTGGAAGAATCCGAAGAGCGCGAAGCTGCCCTTCAGCGAGTGGGCGGAGCGGCGGAGCGTGATGAAGTCGGTGCCGGCGGCGAGGCGGACGAGTTCGGTCAGGCGGAGGGGCGTGTCAGTGACGAAGGCTTCGAGCAGTTCGACAACGCCTTCGGTGCCGAGGTCATCGGCGAGGGCCTTTGCGGTCTGGCGGGCGGTGGTGATTTCCTCGATGAGGGCTGGATCGGCGGGAGCCGCGGCTGGGGGCGTGTCGGCGTGGGTTGCCGGGGAAGGTTTGGGGGCGATGGCGGCTTCGGCGCGTTCGAGGGCGGCGTGGAGGAGATCGGGTTTGACGGGCTTGGAGAGGTAATCGTCCATGCCGACCGCGAGGCAGCGCTCGCGTTCGCCGGTCATGGCGGCGGCGGTGAGGGCGATGATCCGGACGCGGTGACGGTTTGGGTTGGCGGCCTCGGCCTTGCGGATGGTCCGGGTGGCGTCGTAGCCGTCGAGTTCCGGCATGTGACAATCCATCAGGATGACATCGTACGGGAGGCGTTCGCAGGCTTCGACGGCTTCGCGGCCGTTGACGACGAGATCGGCGACGTAACCCAGCTTCGTGAGCATGAGGGTGGTGAGGCGCCGGTTGATGTCGTTGTCCTCGGCGACGAGGATGCGGAGCGATGAGACCTCGGTCCGGCGCTGGGGGGCACCGGTGGAGGACGGGGTGGGGGAGGGGGCGGAGCGGGACACGGTACGATCGATGATCGAAGCGAGGGCGGCGCGCTTGAGGGGTTTGGTGAGGAAGGCGTCGGCGCCGGCGCTGCTGCCGGTCTGGCGGACGGAATCGGTGACGGTGCCGATGAGGACGAGCCTTGGGGTGCGGCGTTCGGGGCTGAGGCTGATCTTGCGGAGGGCTTCGAGGGTCGCTGGGCCGAAGAGGTTGCGGTCGATGATGAGGAGGTTGGGAAGGCGGGGCAGGCGGAGTTGTTCGAGGAGGGAATCCTCGGTGCCGCAAAGGATGGGATCGGAGCCGAGGGAGGAAAGGTGGTCGCGAAGGGCGGCGCGGGTATCGGGGTGATCCTCGGCGACGACGACGTGGATGGGAGGGAACTGGGAACGTACGGCTCCGTTGGGTTCGGAGACCGGGATGGTGAAGTGGAACTCGGAGCCTTGGGCCGGGGTGGACTCGACGTGGATGCTGCCGCCCATGAGTTCGACGAGGCGCTTGCAGATGGCGAGGCCGAGACCGGTGCCGCCGAAGCGGCGGGTGGTGGAGGCATCGGCCTGGGTGAAGGGCATGAACAGGCGGGAGATCTGTTCCTGCGACATGCCGATGCCGGAATCGCGGACGGCGAAGCGGAGCTGGGATTGGCCTCCACGCTGGGGGGCGCGTTGAATGTCGAGGATGACCTGGCCGTGCTGGGTGAACTTGATGGCGTTGCCGACGAGGTTGAGCAGGATCTGACGGAGACGGCCGGCGTCGGCGCGGACGCGCGAGGGAACGTCGGGATGGACGTGGACGACGAGTTCGATGCCCTTCTCGATGGACTTCTGCGTGAAGAGGTCCATGACCCCCTCGACGACGGAGTCGAGGTCGAATTCCTCGGCGAAGATCTCGATCTTGGAAGCCTCGATCTTCGAGAAGTCGAGGACGTCCTCGATGATGCCCATGAGGGCTTCGCCGGAGGAGCGGACGGCCTCGACCATCTCCTTCTGGTGGGCGGTGAGGTTGGAGTCGAGGAGGAGCGACGACATGCCGATGATCCCGTTCATGGGAGTCCGGATCTCGTGGCTCATGGTGGCGAGGAACTCGGATTTGGCGCGGTTGGCGGCCTCGGCCTGTTCCTTGGCGCTTTGGAGTTCGAGTTCGGCCTTCCGGCGTTCGGTGAGGTCCGTGACGGTGGCGATGGAACCGACGACTCGGCCATCGCGGCGTTGGGGAACGCCGGTGATGAGGGCGTAGGTGGCAGTGCCGTCGCTGCGGCGGAAGCGGACCTCGTACGAGGTGGACTCTTCGCGTTGGCGGGCTTCGCGCGCCTTCTGCAGGATGGCGACGTCCTCGGGGAAGACGAATTCGGCGGGGCTGCGGCCGATGACGTCGGCCTGGGGGAGGCCGACGAAGCGGGCGAACGCCTCGTTGGCGAAGGAGAACACGCCCTGTTCGTCGCTGACGGTGAGGCCCTGACCCATCAGGTTCATGACCTGGAGGGCGAAGTCGCGCTGACGTTCGATCTCGGCCTCGGTCTTCTTGCGCTGGATGAACTGGCCGACCTGGTTGCCGAGCGAGATGAAGAGCTGGAGGAGATCCTGGTCGGGATCGTCGGATTGGCGGGAGAACAGTTCGATGATGCCGAGGAACTCGCCTTCGGCGCGGCAGGGGAAGGCGAAGGCTCCCTGGAGGCCGCACTGGGCTGCTGAGGCGCGGCGCGGACTGTCATGGAGGGCGGTGAAGTTGGAGATCCACAGGGCGCGGCCCTCGGTCCAGACGCGTCCGGGGAGGCCTTCCCCGGGGCGGGCCCGGAATTCCTCGGCGGCCCGGAGGAACTCGGCGTATTGGCCGTCGGGACTGATCCAGAAGGATTCGGAGCGCAGGTGGGTGCCGTCCTCGGTGGGGGCCCAGAAGATCGCGGCGGGCCAACCGAGGGAGGTGGCGATGGCCTGGAGGCAGCGTGCGATGCCGGTGGGGATGGAGATGGCCTCGGCGAGGGTGCGGGAGACCTCGTACTGGAGGGCGCGGCGGTGGTCGCTGCGGACGCGTTCGGTGATGTCGCGTTCCAGCGCCATGAAGTTGCAGATCTGGCCCTCGGCGTCGCGGATCGGTTGGATTTCGAGGTGGAGCCAGTACTTCTGGCCGTTCTTGTGGTAATTGAGGATCTCGAGATCGACGGGTTCGCCGTTGCCGAGGCGGTCGCGGATGGTGGCGACCGAGCGGGGATCGGTTTCGGGACCCTGGAGGAGGTCGCCGGGCTTGCGGCCGGCGGCTTCGGCCAGGGTGTAGCCGGTGAGGCGGGTGAAGCCGGCGTTGACCCATTCGATGAGACCGCGGCGATCGCTGATGACGACGGCTTGATCGGTGCGGTCGGCGACGAGGGCGAGCTTGTGGGCGACGGCGGCCTGGGCGCGGAGCTGTTCCTCGGCGAGGCGGAGGGCGGCGTTCTGTTCCTGGAGGCGGGCGTTGGCGACGGTGAGTTCGGTGCGTTGGTGGCGCAGGCGTTCGGCGAGTTTCTGGAGGTCCGCGACGGTCGCCTTCTGGGCCTGGACGCTCTGGAGCAGGTCGAGGGCGGGATCGTGGATGGCGAAGTCGTCGAGAAGGAGACCGAGCTTGCGGAGGGTGCCGATGTCGGTCAGCCAGGGCGAACCGAGGAAGACGAAGCCGCCGTCCTCGATGGGAATGATCTGGCCGCGCAGGAGGACCTCGGTACCGGCGACCTGGATGAGGAAGAGGAGTTGGTTGAACTCTCGGAAGGACTCGATCGAATGCGGTGGCGGGATCTCGGGTTCGCGGAGGATCAGGACCTCGTCGAGGTTGGGGCAGCGGACCAGATCCGGACAGAGGCGCAGGAGGGAGGCACCGGCCTGCGTGATCCTGCCGGTGGCGTCGCAGGAAAAGTGGAACGGGAAGGCAACCGCGAACTGTTCCGGCGTCAGACCCACCTTGCCCGGGAGGAGGGAGGTCTGGGCTGGGGGTTGCATGGCGCGCCGCTGCGGAGGGGGAGGTCAGGGAGTGGGGGCGGACCAGGCGACGCGGAACGTGTCGGATTGGGACTCGGGGGTCCGGTGGGCGACATGTTCGACGGTGACGGGGGTCTTGTACATCTCACCGAGGCCATCGAGGACGCCGACGACGAAGGGAGCCAGACCGTCGCGGTGCGTCTGGTAATGGAGCAGGAGGCTGGATTCGGTCCGTTCGGTGATGCTGAAGCGGGGGGGCTTCAGGTTGGGGAACATCAGCTTGATGCGGGAATGGAAGTTGGGGAGGCCGGCAAGGAAATCCGGCAGGGTACGCCCACTGGCGGCGAGGAGGTCCCCGTAGCCTTCGCGGGCGGTCTTGAGGATCCAATGACGGCCGAAGGCGTGGAGGATTTTCTCCGCGGGCAGGCCCAGGACTTCACTGGCCGCACCGACGAGGCCGTAGGTCATGGAATCGGGGTATCCCTCGTGGCTGAGGAACATCTCCTCCTCCACGCCCGCCTTCGCCTTGATCTGCTCCCACTTGTCTGGGCCGAAGCTGGTGCAGACCAGATCTTCGATGGCCTTGTTTACCATCCCGTACATGCCCCGACACTAGAACGGACGCTGGGGGGACGGCGATGGAAATTCCGGGTCAGGCGGCGGATCCGGCGGCGTGGCCGGAAGCCCAGGCCCACTGGAAGTTGAAGCCCCCGAGCCAACCGGTGATGTCGACGACTTCACCAATGAAGAACAGCCCGGGAACCGAGCGGCTTTCGAGGGTTTTGGAGGAAAGTTCGGCGGTGTCGACGCCGCCCAGCGTGACCTCGGCCTTGGGGTAGCCTTCGTCGCCGGCGGGTTGGATGGTCCAGCCTTCGAGTTGGGCGACGAGGGATTCCAAATCCTTGCGGGAGAACTGGGCGAGCGGGCGGTCGGGAATGCCGCGGCTGCACCAGGCCTGCGCGAGGCGATCCGGCCAGACGGTCCGCAGCGCCTGGCGGGGCGTCTGCGTGCAGCGCTGGCGGTCGGTCAGCCAGGCGGGAATGTCGATTCCGGGGAGGAGGTTGACGTGGATGGGTGCGCCCGGTTGGCGGACCGAAGAAACCTGGAGGATGGCGGGGCCGCTCAGGCCGCGGTGGGTGAAGAGCACGGCTTCGCGGAATCGCGGGGTTTCACCGCCGGCATGGGTTTCGCACTCGATGGCGACGCCGCTGAGGTCGGCGAAGCGCGCGGAATCGTCGGGAAGCCAGGTCAGGGGAACGAGGCCGGGGCGGGGTTCGATGACGCGGAGGCCGAACTGGCGGGCGATGCCGTATCCGAAGGGCGTGGCCCCGAGCTTGGGAAAGGACAGGCCGCCGACGGCGACCACCACGCTGCTGGCGCGGAAGGTGCCTTTGGACGTGGTGACCTCCCACGGGCGGACATCCGAGGGGTGGGCGCGGAGGACGGACTCGATCCGGCACTGGGTGTGGATGCGCACGCCGACGTCGGCGCATTCGGCTTCGAGCATGCCGAGGATCTGGCGGGAGCTCTGATCGCAGAAGAGTTGGCGGTGCTTGCGTTCGTGCCACGCGATTCCGTGGCTTTCGACGAGCTGGAGGAATTCGGCGGGGGTGTAGCGGGCGAGGGCGGACTTTGGAAAATGGGGGCTGCCGTGGGTGACGTAATTGGCGGCGGTGGCCCCGAGGTTGGTGAAATTGCAACGGCCGCCGCCGGAGATGAGGATCTTGTTCCCCAGGCGGGCCTGGTGTTCCAGGACGGCGACGGAGCGGCCATTGAGGCCGGCGACGCGGGCGCAGAACAGTCCCGCGGCTCCGCCGCCGAGGACGATGACATCGAATTCGTGAGTCACGTTTTCTGGAGCGTATCGCCCGTTCCGGGCGGGGGCACGCCGGAACAGGCGCCTCTTGAGAATGGCCCCATGCCCTTTCCGCCCGGGGGGGTGATGTGTTCATCGCCTTGGGGAAGGGCTTTGAGGACGGCGACGTGGACGTCGCCTCCCCGTCCGTGAGTGGGGTGGCGATGTCTTCATCGCCTTGAGGGAGGGCTTTGAGGACGGCGACGTGGACGTCGCCTCCCCGTCCGTGAGTGGGGTGGCGATGTCTTCATCGCCTTTTGGGAGAGGCTTTGAGGATGGCGACGGGGACGTCGCCTCCCCGTCTGTGAGCGGGGGCACGCGGGAATCGGGCATTTGACAGAAGACCGGGGCTTTTGCGATACCGATGCCTTCGCCGAAGCCCGGCAGCAGTGAGTTGACGGGCGCGGGGGAACCAGATTCCGGTGGTATTGCCGCAACGCAAAGCCGCCGGACGGGGCGTACGACGCCGGGTAACCGGCGGCCAGGGCACCTTTCGGCCCGAGCCCGTCAGCTAACCTCGCAGGCATGGAAAGGGGCTGGAGTCAGATCGCTGGATCGCGGTCGGATGCTGCCCTTTCGGGACGTCCGCCGTGAACGCCATGAAAACAAGAGTTGGAACTCGCCAACGGGAGCTTTGGCTCCTGACAGGCAATCAAACCGCAGACTGGGCATCCGTTCCGGGTGGGACCGGGTTGGGGTACCCCAAGCACGACTGACCCCCCCCACCATGCAAAACGAGAATTCTGGTCGGTTGCGTCTGGCGGGGCTGACGCTGGCGGCGCTTGGCGTCGTCTATGGAGATATTGGAACGAGCCCGCTGTACGCCTTGCGGGAGTGCTTTGGTGAGCATCACAAGATGGCGGTGACGCCAGCGAACGTGCTGGGAATCCTTTCCCTCTTCGTCTGGTCCCTCATCCTCATCGTTTCCATCAAGTACATCGTTTTCGTGATGCGGGCGGACAACAAGGGCGAGGGGGGAATCCTCGCGTTGCTGTCGCTGGCCTTTCCGGAGAAGCGCGGGCACGGAGAAGGGCGCACCCGGGGAGCGGGGGTGATGATTGGTTTGGGGTTGTTCGGCGCGGCGCTGCTGTATGGCGATGGCATGATCACCCCGGCGGTCTCGGTGCTGGGAGCGGTGGAAGGGTTGAATGTCCTGACCCCGAAATTGGACAAGGCGGTGGTGCCGATCACCTTGGTGATCCTGACCGGACTCTTTCTGGCACAACGGGCAGGGACCGGAGCGGTGGGAAGGGTGTTCGGGCCGATCATGATCGTGTGGTTCGCCGTGATCAGTGTGCTGGGCGTGCGGGCAATCCTGAACGCGCCCGGGGTCTTGTCCGCGCTGAATCCCTGGCATGCGGTGCGATTCCTGGCGACCGGACAGTGGCATGTGTTCCCGATCCTTGGATCCGTGTTCCTGGTGGTGACGGGTGGCGAGGCGCTGTATGCGGACATGGGTCATTTTGGGCGGCGTCCCATCCGGATGGCGTGGTTCATCATGGTGTTGCCGGCGCTCACCTTGAACTACCTCGGGCAGGGAGCCCTCCTGCTGCAGGATCCCAGCCTCGCGCAGAATCCGTTCTACAACCTCGCACCGAAGTGGGCGTTGATTCCGTTGGTGGCATTGGCCACGGCGGCGGCGGTGATCGCGTCGCAGGCGCTGATCAGCGGAGCGTTTTCGCTCACCATGCAGGGGATCCAGCTGGGGTACATCCCGCGGTTGGCGATCGAGCACACCTCCGAGCGGGAACGCGGGCAGATCTACCTCCCGCAGGTGAACATGGCCCTCGCCATCGCCTGCCTTGGACTGGTGCTGGAGTTCCGCTCGTCCTCGAATCTCGCGGCGGCGTACGGCATCGCGGTGACGCTGACGATGGGCATCACCACGCTGTTGTTCTATTTCGCGGCGCGGCGGCTGTGGAACTGGTCCTGGTGGCTCTCCGCCAGCGTCTGCATCCCGGCGTTCATCATCGAAATGGCGTTCTTTGGTGCCAATGCCCTGAAGATCGCGCATGGCGGATGGTTCCCGCTGGCGGTGGGCGTCGCCCTCTTCACCTTGATGGCCACCTGGAAACGCGGACGCCAACTGCTGTGGGAGCGGGTGCGGTCGAGTTCGATTCCGGCGGACAAGTTCATCGAGAGCATCGAGCGGCGGCAACCGTCGCGGGTGGAAGGCACGGCCGTCTACATGGCGGGCAACTCGGACGGCACGCCGCTGGCCCTGTTGCACAACCTGAAGCACAACAAGGTGCTGCACCGCCGGATCGTGTTCCTCACGATCCAGGTCGACGAGGATCCGCGGGTGGCGGACGACGAGCGCGTCGAGATCGAGAAGTTGCCGCATGGGTTCTGGCGGGTGCGGGCGCGTTTCGGGTTCTTCGAGGATCCGGATGTGCCCTCGGTGCTGGCGACGTGCGCGGCGCGGGGCTTGGAGTTCAAGGAGACCGAGACCACGTTCTTCCTCAGCCGCGAGACCATCATCCCGGCGAGAAAGGCGGGGATGGCGTTGTGGCGGGAACACCTGTTCGCGGTGATGGCCCGGAACGCGCAGAGCGCGACGGCATTCTTCCGGCTGCCGGCGAACCGGGTGGTCGAGCTGGGGATGCAGGTCGAGATCTAGGCCCGGGTCTGGGCTGGTCAGGCGCGCGGCGCAGGGGCAGCCTTGCGCCGTGAAACTGCAGCAAGGACAGATCTGGAAGGCGGACGGCGAGCTCATCCGGGTCGTTCATCTCGAACGGCTCAAGGTGGGCTACAAGAAGCTCAAGAACCGCGAGTCCGGTGAAGGCACGCACCACGAGGCCACGAAGAAGGAGTTCTGCCGGTTGCTGAAGGGTGCCGAACTGGTGGAACCGATCATCGCGAACCTGCCCTGACGCCCCCCTGCAACGGGGCGGCGACGTCCTCATCGCCCTCTTGCGGCCCAGGCTCAGGGCGATGAAGACGTCGCCACCCCGTTTGAGTTGGGGCCCCTGTCCCGATGCCCCCCGTTCCGCTTCCCGTTCCCTCAAGGCTTGCCATTGATGGTTCGTGCGCCAGCCTTGTCGATCCCGATGAAAAAGCGCGTTTGGAAGATTGCCGGCATCAACTTCGACCACTTTCACATGGGGGATCTCCTCCGCATGGCGGTGGAGCATCCGCAGGTCGAGTTGGTGGGGATTTCGGACGAGCAGCCCGCGCGGATGGAAGAAGCCGTGCGCAAGCTCCGGATCCCGCGGGACCGGGTGTTCACGAATGAGGCCGAGTGCCTCGAAAAGACCCGGCCGGACGTGGTGATCCTGTGCCCGGCGGCGTCCAGTCACGGCGAGTGGGTGCGGCGCGTGGCCCCGGCCGGTGCCCATCTCATCGTGGAAAAGCCCTTCGCCGCCTCGCTCAAGGAGGCCGATGCGATGATCAAGGCGATGCCGAAGGATCGGACGCTGATGATCAACTGGCCGCTGCAATGGCTGCGGTCGCATCGGAAGGCCCACGATCTGGTGCAGTCGGGGGTGATCGGCGAGGTGTTGAACGTCTGGCATTTCGGCGGCAACCGCGGGCCGTTGTGGCACGGCGCGGACAAGCATGAGAAGACGGCCGAACAGGTGGCCGCGGAGAAACCCCATTCCTGGTTTTACCAGCGGAAGCATGGCGGCGGTTCCCTGCTCGATTACCTCGGCTACGGCACGACGCTGGGGACGTGGTACCAGGGCGGACGCCGGCCGATCGATGTGACCGCGGTGGTGGACCAGCCGCCGGGGTTGGAGGTCGACGAACACTCCATCGTGGTGGCCCGGTACGCCCATGGGTTGTCGAAGTTCGAGACCCGGTGGGGAACCTTCACCGATCCGTGGACGATCCCGCCGCAGCCGTCGTGCGGGTTCGTGATCGCGGGCACGGAGGGAACCATCCGCAGCGACGATTACGAGGCCTTCGTGACGGTGCAGACGCGGCGTCGGCCGAAGCCCGCGATGGTCGCGGCCCCCTTGCCCAAGGCACCGCACCGGAATCCGGTGGAATACCTGCTGCATTGCCTCGATAGGGGCGAACCCTTGCAGGGACCGGTCAGCCTCCCGATCAGCCGCATTGGCCAGGAGATCGTGGATGCCGCGGTGAAGAGTGCGGCAACCGGGCGGACGGTGAAGTTGTGAACGTTCCCGGAGCAGTGTGGGCGTTGCTGTGCGCTGTGTTCGTGGCCCTGCCGACGCAGGGGCAGTCGGCGTCTGCGGCGCTACGGACCCGCGCGGAATCCCTGCGCGCCATGGAATCGGTGATGGGCCGCATGCCGTCGGGACCGCGCGACGTTCCCAAGGTGGTGGTGCTTTCGGAGGTGCGTCGGGACGGCTGGGTGTTGCGGGACCTGACGTACGAGAGCCAGCCGGGAGCCGCGGTTCCTGCGTACCTGATGTTCCCGGAATCCGCGCTGACCAATGGCACGCGTCACCCGGCCGTGCTGGGGTTGCACCAGACGCATGCGGCAGGACGGAAGGTGGTGGTGGGTCTCGGGAATTCTCCCGATGACGCCTACGGTGTGGAACTGGTGAAGCGCGGGTTCGTGGTGCTGGCACCGGCGTATCCGTTGCTCGCGGATCACCAACCGGACGTTCGCGGTCTCGGCTTCGAAAGCGGGACGATGAAGGCGGTCTGGGACAACGTGCGCGGCTTGGACCTGCTGGCGTCGCTGCCGTTCGTGTCCACGAACCGCGGCTTCGGGTCGATCGGTCATTCGCTGGGCGGGCACAACGGGTTGTTCACGGCGGCCTTCGACGAACGGATCCGCGTGGTGGTGACCAGCTGCGGCTTCGACTCGTTCCGGGATTACTACGACGGCAATCCGGCGGTGTGGGCTGAGGAACGCGGCTGGTGCCAGCTGCGGTACATGCCGGGGTTGCTGGCGTATCGCGGGCGGTTGGAGGCGTTGCCTTTTGACTTCGACGATGTGCTCGGTGCCATCGCGCCGCGGCGGGTGTTCATCAGCGCGCCGAAGGGGGATTCGAACTTCCGGTGGCAGAGCGTGGACCGCGTGGTGGAGAAGGCGCGGCCGCGTTGGGCCGAGGGTGGTGTGGCTCCTGAAGTGGTGCATCCGGAGGGACCCCATCGGTTCCCACCCGAACAGCGTGGACGGGCGTACGAGATCTTGGAGGAAGGGCTCCGCTGAGTGGGAAGTGAAGGCCGGGTGCCCTCACCCGGCGGAGGTCGTGAAACGCCGCGTGGGGGCACGCGGCCTACAGCTAGGAAGGTGAAGGCCGGGTGCCCTCACCCGGCGGGGGTCAAGGAACGCCGCGTGGGGGCACGCGGCCTACAGCTAGGAAGGTGAAGGCCGGGTGCCCTCACCCGGCGGAGGTCGTGAAGCGCCGCGTGGGGGCACGCGGCCTACAGCTGGAAACCTGCGCGGGATGTGCGTAGGTTGGCAGGCGTGCGGTCGATGCCGCCGAACCGAGGATTCACATGCCACTTTCAAAAGCTGCGCTCTGGGCGCGATTCCAGCAGACCTACACCGAGTTTCCTGCCGCGGGTCTGGCCCTGGACCTGAGCCGGGTTGATTTTCCGGACGGGTTCCTGTCCACGATGGAAACCCCGTTGAAGCAGGCGTTCGCCGCCATGGAAGCCCTGGAGAAGGGGGCGATCGCGAATCCGGACGAGCAGCGGATGGTGGGCCATTACTGGTTGCGCGCCCCGGCGCTGGCCCCAACCCCCGCATTGCGCACCGAGATCGAGCAGACCGTCGAGGCGGTGAAGGCCTTTGCCGCGGACGTGCACGCCGGGATCGTTGCCGGTCAAGGCGGGACGTTCACCGAGGTGCTCGTGATCGGCATCGGCGGCAGTGCGCTGGGACCCCAGTTTGTCGCCAACGCGCTGGGCCAGCCGACGACCGATCGGTTGACGCCGCACTTCTTCGACAACACGGATCCGGACGGCTTGGACCGTGTCCTCGCGCGGCTCGACGGTCGGTTGGGTCGGACGCTGTGCGTGGTGATCTCGAAGTCGGGTGGAACGCCCGAGACCCGCAACGGCATGCTGGAAGCGGCGGCGGCGTATGCGGACGCGGGATTGGTTTTCGCGAAGCACGCGGTGGCCGTGACGGGCGCGGGCAGCAACCTCGACAAGACGGCGGTCGCCGAAGGCTGGCTGCGTCGGTTCCCGATGTGGGATTGGGTCGGCGGCCGGACGAGCGTGACGAGCGCGGTGGGCCTCCTGCCGGCGGCGCTGCAGGGGTTGGACATCGCTGGAATCCTGGAAGGTGCCCGGGCCTGTGACGCACAGACGCGGGTGGCGGACCTGAAGCAGAACCCGGCGGCGCAGCTTGCCTTGGCGTGGTACTTCCTCGGGGAGGGCCGCGGTTCCAAGGACATGGTGGTGCTGCCGTACAAGGATCGGCTGGAACTGTTCTCGCGGTACCTCCAGCAGTTGGTGATGGAATCGCTCGGGAAGGAACTCGACCTCGACGGGCGCGTGGTGAACCAGGGCCTGGCCGTGTACGGCAACAAGGGTTCGACCGATCAGCACGCGTACGTGCAGCAGTTGCGGGAGGGCGTGCTCAACTTCTTCGCGGTGTTCATCGAGGTGCTGTCGGATCGCAATGGTTCCGGCATCGAGGTGGAGCCGGGCGTCACCAGCGGCGATTACCTTTCGGGATTCTTCCTGGGGACGCGGGATGCGTTGTACGAGAAGGGACGCCAGAGCCTGACGATCACGGTGGATCGCGTCACCGGCCAGACGGTCGGAGCGTTGATCGCACTGTTCGAGCGGGCGGTCGGGTTGTACGCGTCGCTGGTGCGGATCAACGCGTATCACCAGCCGGGCGTGGAAGCCGGGAAGAAGGCGGCGTCGGTGGTGCTGGCGTTGCAGCGGAAGGCGGTGGACCGGCTGAAGCACGATACGGCCACGGCTTACACGGCGGGTGACCTGGCGGCAGCGCTGGGGACGCCCGATGCGGCGGAGGCCTTGTTCAAAATCCTGAGCCACCTCGCCGCCAACGGGCGCATCACGCGGACGGGCGGGGCCGGTGTGGCCACGCAGTTCCGCGGGTGAGTGTCGTTGAACGCAAAAACCCCGCGCGCAGTCGGCGGTTGCCGGTGCGGGCGGGGTTTTGTGGACGGAAGGGCCGGTTACTTGGCCGCGGCGTACAGGGCGGCGACCTTGTCCCAGTTCACGACGTTCCAGAGCGCCTTGAGGTAGTCGGCGCGCTTGTTCTGGTACTTGAGGTAGTAGGCGTGTTCCCACACGTCGACACCGAGGATGGGCTTGCCTTCGACGCCGGACAGGGTCTTGCCCATGAGGGGGTTGTCCTGGTTGGGCGTGGAGACGATCTCGAGCTTGCCGCCGTTGACGACGAGCCAGACCCATCCGGAGCCGAAGCGGCCGATGCCACCGGCTTCAAACTTCTCCTTGAAGGTGTCGAAGGAACCAAACGTGGCGGCGATGGCCGCGGCGAGTTCGCCCGTGGGCGTGCCGCCCTTGCCGGGGGCCAGGAGGTTCCAGAAGAAGGTGTGGTTCCAGTGACCGCCGCCGTTGTTGCGGACCGGGCCGCGGATGTTGTCGGGAACGGAGGGAAGATCGGCGATCAGGGCCTCGATGGACTTGGCTTCGAGGGCGGCGTTGCCGGCGATGGCCTTGTTGAGGTTGTCCACGTAGGCCTTGTGATGGCGGCCGTGGTGGATCTCCATCGTGGCGGTGTCGAGATGGGGTTCGAGGGCTTCCTTGGGATACGGGAGCGGGGCGAGTTCGTGGGCCATACTGGTTCGTCGATCAGATGTTGTGAAAATGTCCCGGAGCACCGCAGGTGCGGCCAGGAGGTGGGCAGAGATTAGCAGCGGATCAGGGGACTGCAATCGTCCGGGGAGATTCCAGTTTTCCAGTTCCCAGTTTCCAGATGCCAGTCCCCAGTTCTCGGAAACTCCCACTGTAGGCCGCGTGCCCCCACCGGAACCCTGTGCAAGTTAACCGGGCGTGGACCGTCCCGGCCAGGAAGCTGGGTCCGAGGCGGGTTCCCTGATTTGCATCCGGACGTCGCATATGCGACGTCCGGATGCAAAAACCGCCGAAACGACGATGGAACGGGCCGCCATTTGCAAATTCGTGTCGCATATGCGACGCGAGTTTGCAAAAGCCTCACGGGTTGCGACGGATCGGTGCGGTGGGGGGGGGCCTGGTTCACATGCAACGGGGTGGCGACGTCCTCGTCGCGGTCCCGAAGCCTTTCCCATGGCGATGAGGATATCGCCGCCCCGAGGCCACCCCGAGAATGCGAACTGCTTTCTGGAAACTGGGAACCGCCTTCAAACTGGAGACTGGCAACTGGCAACTTCCCCTCTCCCCTTCCCACAAGAAGACAACAAACGATGACAAGCATGCGACAACGGGACGCCTTGCCGGGCGGAGGAGGCACCCGTAGCGTCTTCGCACTGTGAGCGACGCGTGCCCCGTGCCCGATTGCCAACCGGCGAACTGCCGGACGCCACAGCTTTGCCAGTTGAACCGGGTCCGTGCGGGCGAAACGGTGGTGGTGAAGCAGCTCAACGGCACGCCGGAGATGAACCAGCGCCTGCGGGAGATGGGCTTCGGCGAGGAACAGAAGGTCCGGGTGATCACGCTCCAGGCCAACCTGCTGTGTCAGGTCTGCAACTCCCGCCTGGGCCTGAGTGCACGCCTGGCCGAGCTGATCCTCGTCTCACGGCCTTCCCTGGGCGGCCCCGGCTTCCGCCTCGCAGCCTGAGCTCCCTGATCTTCGTCCCCTTCCCGGAAGCTTCCCATGGAAACCCGGCCGCTCACCTCCCTGACCCCCGGTTCCCGCGGGATCGTTGCCGCCATCCAGATTCCGCCCGCGCACCGCGGTCGCCTGCTGGAAATGGGATTGCTGGTGGGCACGCCGATCGAGGTGATCCGGTTCGCGCCGCTGGGGGATCCGGTGGAGATCCGGATCCGTGGATACAACCTCTCGCTGCGCCGACACGAGGCGGAGCAGGTGATGGTGCGTGACGCATGAGTGCCCCGGGCCCGCGTCCATTTCTGGCTGTCCTGACCGGGAATCCGAACTGCGGAAAGACCACCCTTTTCAACGCGCTCACCGGGCTTCGCGCCCATGTCGGCAATTACGCCGGTGTGACGGTGGAACGGAAGGAAGGGGCGCTGCTCGGAACGGCCGCGGGTCAGCCGGTGACGATCCTCGATCTTCCGGGTACCTACAGCCTGAGTCCGCAGTCGCCCGATGAGCAGATCGCCCGCGACGTCCTGTTCCAGCGATTGCCCGAGGTGGCTCCGCCGGACCTGGTGATGGTGGTGGTCGACGCCTCCAACCTGCAGCGCAACCTGTACTACGCGACGCAGGTGATCGAACTCGGCTACCCGACGTTCGTCGCGTTGAACATGGTCGACGTGGCGGCGGAGAACGGCCACGAGATCGACCTGAAGGGGTTGTCGGCGGCGTTGGGCGTGCCGGTGTTTGCCCTGGTCGCGAGCGCGGGCGACGGGGTTCCGGAGTTTGCCGCGGCCATCCGAGCGCAGGCGTCGCGTGGCACGGCGCGGACGATTCCGCGCGAGTTCAGCGAGTTGCCGGAGGTTTTCGGGAACGAGGCGCGGGAACTCCAGAAGTGGATGGCCGCCCGCTCGCCCCAGCGCGAACGGTTGGCCGCCGCCGAGGCCTTGCTGGTGTTGTCGGATGACCAGGCCTTGAACGGGCATCCGGATCATTACCCGGTCGAGTTGCGGCAGCGCGTGACGGACGCGCGGGCACGTCTGGAAGCCGCGGGCACGGATTGGCGCAGCGCCGCCATCGAGGCGCGCTACGCCCGGGCAGCGGCGATCGAGATGGCCGTGACCACCGAGACGGCACCCCCCGGCGAAACGTGGTCGGATCGGGTGGATCGGGTGGTGACGGACCGGATCTGGGGACCGTTGATCTTCGTTGGGATCCTGCTGGCGTTGTTCGTGAGCCTGTTCTGGCTCGCGGAGATTCCCAAGGGCTGGATCGAGTGGATGGTCGGGACGCTGGCGGACTGGGTTTCCGGGTCGATGCCACCGGGCGACCTGAACGACCTGTTGTCGAAGGGCGTGGTGGCGGGGGTAGGATCGGTGGTGGTGTTCCTGCCGCAGATCTGCCTGCTGTTCCTGTTCATCAGCCTGCTGGAGGACTCGGGTTACATGGCGCGCGCGGCCTTCCTGATGGATCGGCTCATGAGCCGCGTGGGGCTCCATGGAAAGAGTTTCATTCCGATGCTGTCGTCGTTTGCCTGTGCGATCCCGGGGATCATGGCGACGCGGACCATCGAGACGCCGAAGGATCGGTTGGCGACGATCCTGGTGGCGCCGTTGATGAGTTGTTCGGCGCGGTTGCCGGTGTACACGGTGCTGATCGCGGCTTGCATCGGCGGCAATGCGCTGAGGAAGGGCCTGACGTTGACCGGCATGTACGTGCTGGGCGTCGTGGGCGCGTTGGGAATGGCGTGGTTGTTCAAGCGGACGCTGCTGAAGGGCGAGCCGCCACCGCTGTTGCTGGAATTGCCGCCCTACAAGCGTCCGGTCCTGACGGTCACCCTGCGGCACATGTGGGACCGGTCGAAGCTGTTCCTGCGCCGGGCGGGCACGGTGATCCTCGGGATCAATATCCTGTTGTGGTTCCTGGTGACGTTTCCTCGCGATGCAGCGGCCGAGGCACGGGTGGAAGCGCGACGAATCGCGGCGGTCCAGGCCGCGTTCCCGGGCGACACGACGCCTGAGTTGGTGGCCGAGCGGTTGGCGTCGGTGCAGGCGGTGTTGACGACGAACGAACCGCCGGCATTGGCCGGATTGCGGGAAACCGTGGGAAGCATCGACCGCGAAGCCTCGGGTGCAGCACTTCGGCACAGTTTCGCCGGTCAGGTCGGCCACGCCGTGGAACCCCTGATCCGACCGCTGGGTTTCGACTGGAAGATCGGCATCGGCATCGTGGCGTCGTTTGCGGCGCGCGAGGTTTTCGTGAGCACGATGTCGGTGGTCTACAACGTCGGCGAGGTGGACGTGGGCGATGCCGGAGCGACGGCGGGCTTGGTGGAGACGATGCAACGGGAGCGTCGGGAGGATGGCACCGTGCTGTACACGCCGCGGCTGGGACTCACGTTGATGGTCTTCTATGTCTTCGCCATGCAGTGCGTGAGCACGATCGCGATCGTCCGTCGCGAGACGAACAGTTGGAAGTGGCCGGTGTTCCAGTTCGTCTACATGACCGCGTTGGCGTGGGTGCTGGCGTGGATCACGTATCTCGTCACGGGGGCGTTGGGGATGGGCTGAGTTTCAAGTTTGAAGCCAGACCCATCTGGAGGCCGGGTGCCCTCACCCGGCGAAGGAGAGTCGGAAGTTTGAAGCCAGCGCGGACGTAGACGACGTGAGGAGGCGGGGATGAACTCGGACCGGGGATGGTCTCCCCGGCAAGGCGAGGCAGCCCCAACGGGGCGTTTCAAGGCAGCCCGGGGCATCGCCCCGGGGACCGGGGAACGAAACGAAAGCGAGCCCTGAAAGGGCGGCTCAGGACCCGCATTTCGACTTCTGGGGTGGGTTGGGCCGCCCTTTCAGGGCTTGGGTCTCTCATGGGGGCGGTCAGACCGCAGGGCGTTGCCCTGGGCTGTCTTGGGCTGCCCCTTCGGGGCGAAGGGGGTGCCCCCCCGGCATGGACATTGCTGCTTCGTGATCCTCGACCGCCACCCACCAGGACATCCATGCGACTTCCGATCCACGGCACCCATCGACGAGGCAGCATCCGCGCAGCGACCTGGATCGGAGTTCTTGTCGTCGTGCTTGTTCTCCTGTTCCTCGTGGGCTTGTTCGCTCCTACTACCTCGACCCGAAATTCCCGTCTGGAGAACCGCATCCGGTGCGTCCACAAACTCAAGAACCTCGGCCACGCCCTCCGGCTCTTCGCCACCGACAACGAGGGCCAGTTCCCGTGGAGGATCCCCATCGAGAAGGGTGGTTCACTCGAGGAACTCGCCGACGAGGGCCGCATCTGGCGGCACTTCCATGTGATGTCCAACGAACTCAGTACCCCGATGATCGTGCAGTGCCGCAGCGACACAAACATCCCGAGTCATGTGGAGCTCCGATGGATGTATGGCGCTCCACCAACAAACGACAGCAAGCTCCGCCAGTTCTCCCACAACAACCACGTCTCCTACTTCCTGACGACCGGATTTCTCGAAAAGGACGCCAACCGCATCCTCGCAGGCGACCGCAACCTGACCCGCGACGGCGTTTCGGTCCGCGGCCGGATCCAGACCGCCACCAACGACCGTTTCGGCTTCACCAAACCCGGCCACCACGAAGGCGGCGGCAACCTTCTCTTCACCGACGGCTCTGTCCAACAGGTGTTGTCGCCCAAGGCGGCCCGGGTCTTTACCGCCGGTCTCGCGCCCATCGGTACCAACCCGCCTCCCGTCCTCCTGATCCCGTGAGGATCCATGTCGATGGGTACGGCGATGCCTGTGGGGTTTGTCGGCTCCCGTGTTTCACCCCGGCCATGGATCTTGAACGGGGAGGCGATGTCCTCATCGCCGTGGGTGATTGCCTTGTCCCATGGATGCCCGACCCGATCCCAAGCCTCCGCCGTGAAGGTATCCCGGTGGGCAGCCCTTGCCGCGCGCGTCGGTATCGGGATCGGTATCTCCATCGGAATCGAAAGCGCGCCCTGAAACGGCAGATCAGGATCCCCTACCGGGGTTCAGGCGAGGGTTGGGAGGTGGGTTGCCCACCCCATGCTGGCTGCATTGGTTCCTCTTCCAACGCCTGGAGTCGCCCGACCGTCGGCCACCCGTCCCATGGCTGAAAGGCCCCGTTGTCCGGCGGCCCAGCGGCCGTGGTTCCGCCTTCCTGACGGGCGGCGAAAACAATTCGCGAATTCGTGAAAAGATCCCGACGGCACCGGTAAGGAATGCGGTGTGGAGTTCTCTTTTCCTCGCGCGGTTATCCTTCGGCGTCTGGGCGGTTGGTTGGGCCTGGCGGCTTTGACCTTACACACCGCCCTCACCGCTGCGACCTACACCGTCACCACCACCGCCGACTCGGGCCCCGGCTCGCTGCGTGAGGCCATTGCGATGGCTGCCGCCGGGGATACCATCGATGCCACCGGGGTTGCCGGTACCATCACCTTGGCCAGCGAGCTGGTCGTGGACAAGAGCCTCACCCTCACCGGCCCAGGACAGGACGTGCTGATCCTCAGCGGCAACCACGCCACGCGCGTCCTTCACCTCTCCTCGGCCGACAGCACGGTGAGCATCTCGGGCCTCACCGTCGCCGACGGCCACCAGGCGTCCGCCCCCGGCCCGGAAGACTTTTTCACCGCTTCGGGCGGCATCTTCAGCCGGGCCGCGCTCACCCTCAGTGACTGCGCCATCCGGGGGAATTCCATTACCAGCGACGCGGGCTGGTACGGAGGGGGCGTGACCAGCCTCGGGCCATTGACCGTCACGCACTGCCTCATCTCCGGGAACTCCGGTGACGCCTTACAGTCCGGCGGCGGCATCGTCACCTTAGGTACCGGCGCGATGACCGTGGTGGACTCCACCATCGTCCACAACGACACCATCGGTATCTACGCCAGTTCATCTGGAGGGGTGTTGATCTCCCGATGCACCCTGAGCGGAAACACCAGGATGGGCGTGGATATCGTTGCTCCTGGGTGGACCGTCGATCAATGCACACTGAGCGGAAATGGGGGGATTGGCCTGCAATCTGCCGGGGCTGGTAAAATCCTGAACTCAACCATCGTCGGGCATCCGTTAGGGCTAAGTACGAATCCCAGCACCGGAGTCGGCGTCATCGGGAACACCATTTTCGACAACGAACAGGATACGAACCAAAGGGTTTTCCCTTTGGTTAACGACAAAGCTCCCATTTCGCTCGGCCACAACCTCACCCGGGGGAACGCGGGGGGCGACGCATCAACAGGCCCCGGAGGCTGGCTCAACCAGCCCACCGACCGCCGCAACACCGACCCCCTGCTCGGCCCGCTCCAGAACAATGGCGGCCCCACGCCCACCCATGCCCTCCTCCCCGGCAGCCCGGCCATCGATGCGGGTGGCGGCTCGGACGAGTTGCAGAGTATAGCCGTCAGCGGCTCAGCCGGCACGTTCACGTTGACCTTCAACGGCGCAACGACGGCAGCCTTGCCCTTCAATGCCACGGCGGCCGAAGTGCAGGACGCTCTCAATGCGCTGTCCAGCATCGGCGGGGTCGGCGGCAGCGTCGCCGTGGTCCGCAACCTGGCGCGTGCCAACGAATTCTTCGTGAGCTTCTCTGGCGGAACCCTTGCTGGGCAGGATCAGCCACTCATGACTGGCAGCGGGAGCGGCGGCACCTCGGGTCCCGGTCCTTTCACCCTATCGAACGGCGGACCATTGCCGACCGTTGATCAGCGAAGCTTCCCGCGGCCGGTCAATCAGGTGGACATCGGTGCGGTCGAATACGACAGCTGCCTTCCGCACGCGACGGTGCGGAACACCCGTGACAGTGGCTACGGCTCGTTGCGTCAGGCGCTGGCCGATATCTGTCAGGGCGGCACCATCGACTTCGCCCCGACCCTCCGCGGCAGGACCATCACCCTCACCAGCGGCCAACTGGTCGTTCCCAAGAGCTACGTCATCAACGGGCCGGGTGCGGACCTGCTCACCCTCAGCGGTAATCAAGCCTCCCGCGTCTTCAATATCCCGGGCGGTACCTCCGCCTGGATCTCGGGTCTGACCATCGCTGACGGTGAGGCCAGCGACACTGGAAACGTGGGCGGCGGCATCTTCGTCGCCGGCAACCTCTCTCTGAGCGCCTGCACCATCATCCGGAACTCGGCCGGAGCCGGCGGCGGCATCTACAATAGCGGTAACCTGACCCTGACCCGCTGCACTGTCAGCTGGAACGACGCGACTCAGGGCGTCGCCGGCGGCGTTTACAACCAAGGAACATTGAGCCTGGCCAATTGCACCGTCAGCGGGAACCTCGCCGTGCACGGCGGAGGCGGCATCTATAACATCGGCTCGCTGAGCCTGAACCACTGCACCGTCCGCGGGAACATCTCCCAGTTGTTGGGCAGTGCCATCTTGAACAACGGTCTCGCGAACAGCAGCTCGCTCCAGATCGGCAACACGATCCTGGCCAATGCCGCCACCGGAGGAAACCTCGGGAGACTCGGGGAAGATTCGCCGTCCTCCCTGGGCTACAATCTCAGCGACGACGGTGCCGGTGGCTTTCTCACCGCCGCCGGTGACGTGATCAACACCGATCCGTTGCTCGGCCCGCTCCAGGACAACGGCGGCCCGACCTTCACCCACGCCTTGCTGGCTGGCAGCCCGGCCCTCGACGCCGGCGATCCCGCCTCCACCCTCACCACCGACCAGCGCGGTTCGCCTCGTCCGGTCAACGGCCGCAGCGACATTGGTGCCGTCGAGAACGCCGCCCCGGTCGCCGAAGCCGACACCCTGACCCGCCCCAACACCACCCGTGTGGCCAAGGTGCTGAAGAGCGCGCTGCTGGCCAACGACTCTGATGCGGACAGCGACCCGCTGACGCTCACCGCCGTGGGCAACGCCCAACCCGCCGGTGCCACGGTGGTTCTCGCCGGCAACTTCGTGGTCTATACCGCCCCGGCCAACAACGCCGGCAATGGCAGCTTCACCTACACCCTCAGCGACGGCACCCATACCGTGACCGGCACGGTCACGGTCACTGAAGGCGGCCTTCCCGCCGCTGCCGCGCCCAACGCAATCGGGGTCATTCCCAGCGGGAACGATTTCGTCGTCACCTTCCTCGGCGTGCCGGGCGGCAGCTTCCGCGTGCAATACAGCACCGCCGGCCCGCCCAGCTACGACT
>JAIXZE010000449.1 GCA_027489875.1 Verrucomicrobiales bacterium | reverse complement strand
TGGGAAAGGAGGCTTTGGGAGAGGGCGACGTGGACGTCGCCACCCCGGTTTGGGGTGTGGAACTGGGACGGGGAGGCGATGTGCTCATCGCCGTGGGAAAGGAGGCTTTGGGAGAGGGCGACGTGGACGTCGCCACCCCGGTTTGGAGTGTGGATCTGGAACGGGGAGGCGATGTCTTCATCGCCGTGGGAAAGGAGGCTTTGGGAGAGGGCGACGTGGACGTCGCCACCCCGGTTTGGGGTGTGGAACTGGGACGGGGAGGCGATGTCCTCATCGCCGTTGGGAAGGAGGCTTTGGAAGAGGGCGACGGGGACGTCGCCACCCCGTTCTGTGCAGGGCAGTGTCACGATGCGCGCGCCTGAAGCAGCCCATGAAGCCTCACGGCTGCCGCACGATCACCACCTTCCCTACCGTCGCTCCGGTGACCGTCTGGCGCGATCCATCGGGCCAGACGACCTCCAACTCCTCGATCTCCCGCGCGCTCCCCAATCCAAACGTCAGCACCGCCTCGCTCGAACTGAGATAACTCCGGGTCGTCGTCTGCGTCCGCCATTGGTTGCGTCCGCCGGCCTTCAGGCGGACCGAGGCGCCCAGGGCCTCCGGATTCCCGGCCTTGCCCACCAATCGCACCCGGACCCACGCGTGCCCCAACTGCTGGTCGTTCCGCAACAGAATCGGCGCCCCACCCAACTGCGTGAACACCACGTCGAGATCGCCATCGCCGTCGACATCCGCAAACGCGCTGCCGCGACCGACGATCGTTTGGAACAGATCCTTGCCCGCCGAACCGGTGCCCACGTTCACGAACCCGGCATCGCCCGCATTCCAGAACAACTGCGCGGACTGCCGGTACTTCTGGCCGTGCTGGATCTTCGCGATCTCCTCTTCGAGATGCCCGTTGACCGTGAGCAGGTCCAATCGGCCGTCGAGGTCGTAGTCGAAGAAGAACACCCCGAACTTCAACGGATCGCGGCTCGGACCACCCACACCCCACGAGATGGATTCATCCGAGAAGTGCGGGGACTCCGGAGTCGACGTCGCTGCCTCGACGTACATTGCCGTCATTTCGTTGGCGAAGTTCCCGATCGCGACGCCCAGCTTCCCGTCCGGGGTGAAGCATCCGGCGTCGATGCCCATCGCGCCGCGCGGATTGCCATAACTGTCGAAGGCAATGCCCGTCTCCGCGCCGGCCTCCTGAAACGTCCCGTTGCGACGGTTCACGAACACGAAGTTCTGAACGGTGTCGTTGGCCGCGACGACGTCCGGCCATCCATCGTGGTTGATGTCCGCCAAGGCGAGCCCGAGCGTCTTGCCTGCCGGCACGCCGGTGGACGGGTTCTTCACCTGCACTCCCGCGTCCTTCGAGATGTCGGTGAACTTCCCCTTCCCATCATTCCGATAGAACCGCGGCAACGCGCCCTGGAAGTTCATGGGCGGTCCATACGCCCGCGTCTGGCCATCGATCTTGTACCCGACCTCGGCATCCACGGCGCGCGACCACCGGACGTAGTTCGCGACGAAAAGATCCAGATCCCCGTCGCGGTCGTGATCCAGCCAGAGCGCCGCGGAAGTCCAATCGGCGGGATCCCCGGCAACCCCGGCGGCCGCCGTGACATCCTCGAACTTCAGCCCGCCGCGATTGCGGAAGAGGCGGGTGCCACCCACGCCGGTGACGAGCAGATCCGGTTGGCCATCGCCGTCGGCATCGCCGATGGCCACGCCCATCCCGTAGAACGGCGCTGAAAGCCCGGAGTCGGCGGTGACATCGATGAACTTCACCGCGCCAGGTGTGGAATCGTTGCGGTAGAGCACCAATCCCGGCGGCACCGCAGTCGCGCCTGCGGGCTTCGCCCACGGCCAGTGGGAACCGTTGACGAAGATCAGGTCCGGATCGCCGTCGCCATCCAGATCCCCCAGCCCCACGCCGCCACCCATCGTCTCTGGAAGCAGCTTCTCGCCCGCCGCGCCGGTCTCGTGCCGAAACTGGATCCCCGCAGCCACCGTGACATCGGTGAAGACCGCCTTTGGAACCTCCGCGGCAGCGGCGTTGGTCAAAGCCTGGGGCGCGGCCAGTTGGGTGACGCGTTCCTGCTTGCGCGCCTTGAAAAACGATCGCGACCACCACGCGCCGCCACCCAGGACCCCGACCAGGGCAATGGCGATGACAGAACGCAGGACGGCACGTCCAATTACGGAATCGTCCCCTTGGACGAGATCTTCGGGTTCCTCGGGCGGGACCGATGGATTCGGTTTTTGGCTCACGGTGAAATGGGTCGGAAAGAAACAAGGATTGGAACTTCAACCGCCGGGTGTCGGCTTGGGACGGGAGGGGGCATCAACGCCGGCCGCAGGTGCGGGAACGTTCGCGGGCGTCGCCTCGCCGAGGCGGACCGCGCCCGGCGGCAACCCAAAGGCTCCCGGACGGTGCAGGTCGTAGATCACCACCGCCTGTGCGGCACGGTCGGCCGCCGGGTTCGCCCGACGCGCCACGGCCACCGCACGGTCGCGGGCGTTGTCGTCCGGGCGATACCGTTCGTGGAGCTTGCGGTGTTCGGCCGCCTTCTCGCGATTGCCCAACTGGGCGTGGATGAGCGCGAGATTGTAGTGGGCGGTGAGGTTCTCGGAATCAATGGCCAGCGTGTCCTGGAAGCGGCGGATGGCCAGTTCGAGCAACTCGCGTTGCCGGGCGGGATTGGCCCGCTCCATCTTGGCGCGCTCGAAGAGGGTTTGCCCCAGTTCATTGATGACCTCGTAGTCGCGGCTGAAGTTGAATCCGCGACGTTCGAGCTCGGGATAGCGATCCTCGAGGATGCTGCTGAATTCCTGGATGGCGCGATCGAGGAATCCGTTCTGCTTGTTCACCAATCCGTTCAACCACGCGATCGTCCATCGGTTGCCCGCCGGGGTGAACCGGTTGGTGTCGTTCGCCCGCTGGAGCGCGGACACCGCGTCCGACAAGCGGCCCTCCTTGAAGTAGACACGGGCGAGATTCAGCGGTCCGTCCGCACGCCCGAGCTTCTCCACCTGATCGAAGGCCGCGGCGGCCTGGATGAGTTCCCCCTTCTCGCTGCCCTTGTCGCCCTTCAGGAACAGGCCGATGCCGTAATCGTTCCAGCGCTGCCACGGCACGATCGGCGAGGGCGCGTTGGTCGCCGACGGACCTCCCGCCACCGGCAACAGGATCGAATCCGAGGCCATCACCGTCACCGGAAGATCGTTGGTCAGGACGAAGGGAGCCCCGCGCTGGTAGTTCGTCCCGCCGTAGACGTAGTTGAGGTAGATCGTGTCGAACTTGCGGTAGTTGACCCGCGCATCCACACGCAGCGGACCCTTCGCGCCCTCGGGCACGGCAAGCCGGTAATGCAACACGGCCGCGGCTCCGGGCGGGATCTGGTTGTTGTACAGCGGCACGAAGATGTCCTGCGCGTTCCGGTGATCGATCCGGTTTCCGTCGCGGTCCAGCATGTACACGTTCATGAAGTGCGACCACGGGTCGACCTCGTTGTACCGACCCGTCCCGCCGTTCCGTCCGATCACCTTCCCGTCCGCATCCGTCACGGTGACATCTGCCCACAACTCATTCGAATCCACCGTGCCCTGCGTCAACGGATGCCCCAGTTTCACCGTGCGCACCACGGCCTCCAACAGGTAGGTCTGGCCGGGCTGCACCACCGGCGTCGTTGGGCGGATCGGCGCGAGCAGACGTCCATCGATGCCGCCGCCCTCCTTCAAGCCGAAGAGGTCGATCCGCACCGAATCCTTCATGAACTCCTGATGCCGCCGGATGATCTCGGCACGCACTTCCGCCGGTTCGTTGCGCCGCGCCGCGACACCCGTGTTGGCCGAGGGGAACAGGTGATCGTGAACCGCCCGGAAATCGTTGGTCCCATACTGGCGCGCGGAGAAGTCGTCGGACTTCATCAGCGGCATGTGGCACTCCGAGCAGTTGGCCTTCGCGACCTCCGGATAATAGAACGAGCGGGCGTTCACCCCGGAGACGCCGCTGAGCAGGAAGGAGTCATAGTGGTTCTGGCCGCGGAGGAACTCCTTGTAGTGGTTGACCTCGTAAGGAAGGCCGACCTTGTGACAGACCGAGCAGAATTCCGCGGTCTTGTGGAACGGCTTCAGGAAGGTCTGCTTGTGGAACTGCGGCTTCCCCTTCACCAACTGCTTGTTCACCCAGAACGCGAGCGAGTTCGTGGGCGAATACGCGAAGGGATAGTGGATCGGTTCCTCGATGGTGTAATTCCCGTTACCCACATGCCCGGCGTGCGCGCCCTGCAACGACGTGATCGAATGGCACGCCACGCAGGTGATTCCCGCCATCGCCGTCGGGTGCTTCTCGAAGTCAAAGTTCGGATCGTCGAACGCGCCCGAGAGGAACGGAACCGGGTCATGGCAACCGGCACACCAGCGCGACATCTGGACGTTGCCGTCGCGCTTCATCGCCAGTGCCCGGGTCTGCTTGATCGTGAACAGGTAGAACGGGTTGTTGAAGGAGCTGAACCGGTGGGCCGAGTGCACCCAGGTCTTGTAGGCATCCGGATGGCATTCAAGGCAGTACTCGTTGTTCATCAACGCCTCGGGCTTCACCCACTTGCCGTTGGCCGTTCGCGTCGAGCTGGGATGGAAATACTTCTCGCCGTCCTTCGGCCCCTTCGCGCTCCAAACGCGCGGATCGTGCCGGTGCAAGGCGACCATCCCAACCACCACCGACGCCACCGCCACGGCCCAGCCAATCCCCACCTTCCAACGGATACGTGGACCGGCCAGCCGATGCAGGATGTACAGCCACACGCAGAACACGGGGGCCAGCACATGGGCCCAGTAGGCCCATCCCCGGCTCCGCTGGGTCTTTGCTGCGAGGTATTCCAGGCCATCAAACCGCACCAGCATCACGCCCGAAACCAGCACGAGCAGGCTCATGGCGAACAAGGCGTAGCCGACGTACACCGCCTTGCGGCTGGGCCGGTTCCACGTGTTCTTCATGTGCACCACGTTGAACGCGAGGAACGGCACCACGAACAACACCCCCAGGACCAGATGCGCCAGGAATTGGATCTGGTAGAAGTAGTTCTGGTAACTCACCCCCTGCGACCGCTCCAGCCAGTCCAGGAACGTCACCGTCATCAGGTAGGCCGAGTTCGCCCCCAGCAGCGCCAGGAACCCCCAGACCACGTTCAGCACGATCCGCAACCGCGGCCCCACCGCACGCACGTACTTCCGCTTCGGGTTGGCACCCGAGGTGGGACTGGGGGTCGTTGAGGCGGATTCCGGATTCATGGCGCACCCGCTTCCTACGTCCCTTCCTCCCACGCGAAAGAAACCGGGGGCGAACCGCCGGAATTCAGGGGCGGATCGCAACCTCCC
>JAIXZE010000124.1 GCA_027489875.1 Verrucomicrobiales bacterium | reverse complement strand
TTGCATGCGCCGGGTGAGGGCACCCGGCCTTCAGATCCGTGGCTTGTCCTCAACGAACGGGTGCTCAGTTCATTGGTAGACGCAAAGACGCAAAGCCTCGAAGGGGACGGGCCGCGAGCAGGAGGATACCAATACTCGCGTCCTCTTGAGTTTCTTGAGGCTGCCCCTGCTCCTGAGTCCTGCGTCGTGGCTCAAGGGATTCGTGGGCTTTGTGCGATTCGTGGTTCAGGGATCTGAGGTTTCTGGACCACGAATGGCACGGCGGGCACGAATGGGCTCACGCAAACGGGGAAGAGCCGATTCCCGTTGGTTGGGGTGGGTAGTCCAACGAGTCGTTGAACCTGGGGTGGGGGCGGAGCTTGATACTGCTCCCTTTGGGAAAGGTTTCGGGGAGGCGATGTCCTCATCGCCCTGAGAAAGGCTCTGGAAGGGCGACGAGGACGTCGCCACCCCGTTGCGTGCGGGACAGGGACAAGAGGCGGCTCTGGATCGGTCTACCAAAAGCGGAGGCTCGCTTCCGGGGCGCGGTGGGATCAGGGTTCCCAGGAGTTGAACGATGCCCAACATGATCCAAGGCTCCAAAGTGTCCGGACCGGCTCGGCTTCCAACTCGGACGCCACTGGGTTATGGCGTTGCCCCGTGGTTCGTCCGATGGAGCGACTTGATGAAGTCCAATCTCATGGTGGTTGCTGGATTCCTGATGGCGCCCGTCTGCCTCTTCGGGTTGCTCTATCATCAGGCCTTCATCTGGGTTGTCTGCCCGCAGGCTCTCGTTGTCATGTTCCTTCGGCAGTCGCAGAACGGCTACGATTCCCTGGGCGCAGCCGACTATCCTGACCTGGCTGTGGGCCTTTTGTATTACCCGCTGATCGGATGGATTCTGGCCCGGGCCAGCCGACGCGGCCTTTTTCGACGGGTTGTGGTTCGCGTTGCCCTTTGGCACTGTGTCGCCATCGGTCTGGCAGTGGGTGCTGCCGAGATGCGGAATCAGATTTGGGGATTTTGATGGTGTCGTGGACACGAAGACCATGAGCCCTCGCGAAGTTGCTGCATCGGAACTGCCAGACACGATGAACGGGAGTTGCAGGGGTGGTCTGTGCGGTGAGTTTCCTCAATGGACCATGAAGTGGAGGTGCAAAGCCCTGTTGTTCGGCTTGGCTCTGGCGCCGTTTGGTTTCGCAGCGTTCTTCGTGTTGGCTCATGGCGTCCCTGCGGAGAAGCTTCGTCGCATTTCAGACGGCCTGACACAGAGTCAGGTCGAGGAAATGGTGGGTTCCCCAGAGTCTGTCCGGCATGAACCCGATGGTTCGACTACCTTTTTCTACGGAGGCATTCGGCGTCTGAGATGGTGCAGCGTGGAGATTCACTTTGGAGCTGATGGCCGAGTTCTCGGGAGTGTTTCCCATGACCATTGAAACGCCGGAGGCGATGCTGTTGTGCACGATCGCCTCGGGGCTCAAGGGATTCGTGGGCTTTGTGCGATTCGTGGTTCAGGGATCTGAGGTTTCTGGACCACGAATGACACGAAGGACTGGTATGTGGTTTGTCAACGAGCGCGTTCGAAAACCGAAGGGAGAAGCGTTCGATCGTCGTGATGCGAGAATTCGAAGGGCGCGCCGTGCCAGCGCCAGCCCCATTGCTTGGGAAAGGAGAGAACGACCGGAAATGCTCCCGTGTCGTCCTCCCCTCTCCGTTTCTTGGGGGGCCAATTCTTTCCGCCGAAGGCGGCTCTTTTCAATCCCTCTTGCGCTCCCGCGCCAATGCCTGCTGACCCCAGCGTCTAGGTAGCCAAGGCGGACGCCGGAAGGCTCAGGCCCGCATCGTCCACAGGCGGCTGCGTTGGTGTTCCGGAGTCTGGGACGGGAGGCTGGTCCCGGAGGGCGTATTGCCGCCCCGGCTTGCGGGTGCGGAGGATTTCCAACGCCTGCTGGCGCGCGTCCTTGCGGGTGATCCCGAGCTTCTTGAGACCCTCCTTTCCGACGCGGGAGATGATCTTGCCGATCTTTTGGGTCATGGGTCTGGAGACTTCCTCCATGGGCTTGGTGCGCCCCATGAGCGAGTACCAGACCTGGGTGATGAGCTTGCGTGCCAGGGCAGCCACCACGAGGGAGACCTCGCTCTTTCGGCCCAGAAGCTTGCGTGCCCAGTCACTGTTGGGGTGATTGCTGGAGCGTAGCAGTGCGTGCCCAGCCTCTATGAGGAGCGAGCGGAGATCCCTGCGGCCATGGCCCTTGATGCCGCCGCTCCAGGTACCCTTGCCGCTGTCGTCGAAGGCGGGGTTGAGTCCGGCGTACTTTACGAGGGACTTCGGGGATTTGAATCGGTTGATGTCGCCAACGATGGCACCGATGGCGAAGGCGATGACGTCGCGGATGCCGCAGAGTCGGGTGAGTTCGAGGAGCTTTGGATCCTGGAGGACCTGCTGGGCCACGAGGCTGGCCAGGCGGCCTGCGAGTTCGATGTGGTAGTCGAGTTCGAGCAGGCGGATCTCCAGGATCTGGGTCTGGATCGGGTTCCATGTCCTAGTCTTGAAGAGGGTATCGCGGCGTTGGTCGCGGGCTAATTCCAGGAGAGATTTCTCCAGGCGGACGCCGTTGTCGCTGAGGTAGGAGGAGAGGGAATTGTTGGCGGCGGTGACGCCCTTGACGGCCTTGCGGTGGGCGTGGAAGAGGTCGCGCCGTTGCTGGGTGAGATAGTCGGGAACCCAGACGGTCTTGGCGTTACCGCAGAGGTAGGCGCGCGCAATACGGGTGGCGCTGATGCGATCGTTGTTGGCGTGGGATTCCTTGAGCTTGCCGATGAAGACACTCTCCAGGACGAGGGCGTTGAGTCCGACAGCGCGGAGCTTGCGGACGACGTCGAAGGTGTTGCCCGAGGCCTCAAGGACGAGGGTGTCGGAGGGGAGGGTGTGTTTGGAGGCCCAGGAGGTGAGCTGGGCGATGGGGACCTTGTTGAAGGTTTGAAGCATGACCGCCGCCACGGGAGAGGGCCCTTGGAGGATGGAGGCGGTGAAGGAATCCGGGTGGACATCGAGACCGACGACCCGGGTTACGGTGGGTGGTATGGATGGTTGCTGCACTGGACAGGATGTGTTAGTGAGCAGGTGGACGGAGACGGGCCAGGCGACTACATGCACTCAGGTATGCGGGGCGGTCCCCAATGTAGGTGCTTTTCGCCGATGCTCGATTCGCGAAAACGGAGTGTTGAGCTCCAAGCGTCCTTCCCGAGCAACTCCCGAAGTGCCACCTGTCTGTTTAGCATTAACCGACAGGCCCAAAGGTGTACCCGTCTCCGTCCATCCTGCAATTGCTGCCCGAGTGCTC
>JAIXZE010000343.1 GCA_027489875.1 Verrucomicrobiales bacterium | reverse complement strand
TGCTGTTTTGAGGCTTGGAGAGTTTCCGGAGCCATATGGGTTCCGGTGGCTGTCCAAACGTTCACACTGCCGTCTCTATCATGAATCCTGCCAACGACTCAGGCTGGGGGTTCAAGGCGGCGTGGCTTTATGCAAGTAGCTGGAAATACGTAATTTGCATTTATTCCCGTTCCCGTGCGGAAGTTTACCGCGTGCCACTGGACAGCAAAAAATGCTGAGAGATTTGCCGGGAGGCACAGTATTTTCTTCGCTCAGGATCCATGTTGGGAGAGTCGGTTTTCGACTGGAGGCGCAGTCCTTGGGAAAATGGGCGGATCAAGCACGCTTTCTGGTTGGAAAGGGTTCTGTCGCCCCGCTGGGGTTGGGGTCCCAAAATGCGTGTTCACTCACGGCTTACGCCGTGGGCTACTGTCTTCCGGCCCTCCGGGCCTGTGGCCACGGCTTTCTGGAACAAGACAATGGAGTCGCGTCTATAAATGATACATTTGCCGGTGCACCGGCCGACGATGGCCGAAATGTAAAATTTATGGACGCGACCCCATTGCCCCACAGGTTCCCGACGCTTGGGATCCCGTCATGAATCGTGGGAACGGAACCAGAGGGCGTCCTCGGCCGCCCAGCGAATCCACACGTGGTCGCCTTCGGATCCGTGGTCCGCGTGGGGCGGGAGTGGAATCTCGAGGCGCTGGGCCTCGCCCCAGTGGACTTCGACCCACGTACGCGGTCCGACGGGCGTGATGCGGCCGATGCGCACGGGACCGATGCAGGGGGCGGTGGGACGTTCAGTTGTCAGGGCCAGTTGTTCGGGCCGCAGGCCGAGGATGGATGGGGTGGGAGACGGTGTGGCCTCGGGCGGGAGGTGAACGAGGTTCCGGGACCAATCCGCGGAGGTGCAACGCCAGATCGGCGAGTCGCCGGTGAGGTCGGCGAGCCAGGGCGTGCGGGGTTGGCGGTAGAGTTCGAGGGGACGACCGGATTGCAGCACGCGGCCACCTTCGATGACGGTGAGGTGGTCGGCTCCCGCGATGAGATCGGCCGGGTGATGGGTGACGTGGAGGAGCGTGAGGTCGAATTCCCGTTGGAGATCGCGGAGGAGTCGGCGCAGGTCGCGTCGCAGGGTGGGATCGAGATGGGCGAAGGGTTCGTCGAGGAGGACGATGCGCGGTTGAAGGATCAGGGCGCGGCCGATGGCGGTGCGTGCGGCTTCGCCGCCGGAGAGTGCGGCTGGGAGGTGATGGAGGCGCGGGCGGAGGTCGAGGCGGTCCGCCATGACCTCGGCGCGGGCGCGACGCTCGTGGCGGTTGATGCCTTGGAGGCGGAGGGGAAGTTCGAGTTGTTCGACCAGGGTCAGGTGGGGAAGGAGCCCGGGAGATTGGGCGACCCAGCCGCAGGGGCGTTCCTCGGCCGGAAGTCGGGTGACGTCGGTGTCGTCGAGGAGGATCCGTCCGGCATCCGGGAAATCGAGGCCGGCGATGAGGCGGAGGGTGGTGGACTTGCCACTGCCGGAGGGGCCCACGAGGAGATGATGGGTGCCGGCGGCGACGTCGATGGAGAGGTCCTGCACCGCATGAACGGGCCCGAAGTGTTTGCTGATTCCCTGGAGTCGGATGCGAGGCACGATGGGGACAGATTCAAGATTTCAGATTCAAGTTTGAAGCCGGAAGGGGCGGCCTCTCCGCGTTGTCTGTCATGACCGGAACCAGCCTCCTGACGTCGTCTGCTACGGTTGTACGGGTGCCGGGTTCCTTGTATCTGGCTTGTTTGACATCTTCGTGGGCTGGGCCGTGAACTCGAGGAGACGGCTGGGGGCGTAGGCGATCCAGACGTCGAGGGAAGTCGCGTTGGTGGAGACGTTGAAGCTGAACGTGCGGCTGTCGTCGCTGCCGCTCCAGCTGTTGGCGGTGACGTCGCGTCCGGTGGAATCCACGGCGCGGGCGATGGTGAGGTGCCAACGGCGATCATCGGGTTTGGATCCGGCCATCACTTTCAGTTCGATGGAGTGTGAATCACTGTGGGTGTAGCTGCCGTGCTCCGGTGGACCGAGACGCTCGATGACGATCGGAGTGCCTGCGAGTTGGTTGGTGAGGGTGGGGAACGTCACGGAATTCGTCAGGATGGGAATGTTGCGGGCTTCCCAGAGTTCGTTGGTGGGAAAGCCGGCGCGTTGGCAGAACTCGACCTTGAGCTTCCAGGGTTCGGACTCGGGCAGCGGCCAGCGGGAAAACGAAACGAAGGTGCGGTCCTCCGACCATCCGTGGTTCCAGCTGTTGCCGTCGGTTGAATTTCCGGTGGCGTCGGTTGCCTCACGGACGTGGTAGGCGACCCAGTTGGTGGTGGGTTGTCCGGCCTGGCGGCAGGTGAATTCGAGCCTGGCCTTGCGGAAGATGTTGTTGGCGGTGGGTGGCCATTCGTCCGAGGGCCCGACAGTCAGGGAGGTCAGGGTGGCTTCGAGGTCGCCGGCCGACTGGGGCTGGGGAAGCGGCCCGGTGACGAGGGGCGGGGTTTCGTCGAGGGGAACAAGACCTGGGTTCCGGATGCGGAATTCGTGCAGGAGTTTCGTGTGGTTCCACGGGCTGTCGTAGATGCGGATGCGGAGCTCCGGGGAACGGCGTGGGAAAACGGGCATGCGATGGCCCTCATAGTGCGGGACGACGGGGGTCTTGCCGTTGGAGAAGCCGAAGCCGCTGGAGGATCCGGCGAAGTTGCCGGAGTCGTCGCCGATGCGGACGCCGAAGGACTGCTGGTTGGGGTTGGCGGCGGCCTTCGAGGAAGTGATCCAGACGCTCAGGACGGAATTGCTGCTGGAGGCGTTGAGGTTGCGGGGCAGGTTGAGCTTCAGCTTGCGGGTCCAGGGTTCCGGGAGGCGTGACATCCACTGCTTCCACGGCGGGCTGAAGGGATCGATGTGGGTCTTGCCGTACTGGACGGAGACGAGGCGGAGGACGATGCCATTGGTGAGCGTGACCTGCTGGGCGGTGAAGCCGAGCGGGGCGTTGACGCTTCGCCAGAGGACAAAGGCCGCGCAGGCGATGCCGGCGAGGAGGGCGGACGTCCACCAGAAGCGGGAAGTCATGGCTTCAGGGGATCCGGGGGAGGGCGACGAGGACGTCGCCTCCCCGGATTGAAGGCCGCTTCAGTTCTCGGGACGATCGTACGTGCCGATGTCGCGGATCCAGATGTTGCGGAAGCGGACGGGATCGCCGTGGTCCTGGAGGCGGATGGGACCGGTGCCGTCGTACTTCACGTACTTGGGCACGTTCTGGTGGCCGCTGGGGCCGATGAACTCCTGGCGGTGATGCAGGACGGCACCGTTGTGGAGGACGGTGACGGAGGCCTTGCGGGTGACGTTCCCGGCGTCATCGAAGCGCGGGCCCTCGAAGATGATGTCGTAGCTGTTCCATTCGCCGGGCTTCTTCATCGCGTTGACGAGCGGCGGCCAACTGCCGTAGAGGCCGCCGGCCTGTCCGTCGGCGTAGGTCTTGTTGTTGAAGACGTCGAGGACCTGGACTTCGTACCGGCCGTGGAGGAACACGCCGGAATTGCCGCGCCCCTGGCTGTCGCCCTTGGGCGGGTTGGGCGCGGACCACTCGATGTGCAGCTGGAAGTCCTTGAACTTGTCGCGCGTCTCGATGTCGCCGGTGCCTTTCACGACCTCGAAGTAGCCATTCTCGACCTTCCACTTGGCGTCGTTGTTGCCGCTCTTCCACGCGGCGAGGCTCTTGCCGTCGAACAGGACCTTGGCATCGGACGGGGCCGGCGCCATGTGGCTGAAGGTTTCCGCCGGGGTGATGATGGGCGGGTTGGGCCGGGCCTTGTCGTGGACCTTCCACGGTTGGCCGGGGATTTGCGGGGTGTTGTCGTAGCCAACGCCTGCGGCGAAGACAACAGAAGCCGCCGCAGCGACGGCGCACGGCAGGGTGAAACGCGAGATCTTCATGAGAGTGTGCAAACCTTCCCGGGCTTGGCGGGGAGCGGCAATCGCAAACTTCGGGGAGCGTCACCGGAGGAACCTCCGATTGGCATTGGCCGTCCGTCCGGGTAGGGTCTGGTCATGTTACTGACACCCTCGGAGGTGGAGTCCCTGATCGGGCTTCGGCATGGATCACCGCATTCCTTGCTGGGGCTGCATCCGCTGGGGGACGGAACGGGCCTTGTGGGGCGCGCGTTCCTGCCTGGGGCGCGATCGGTGGACGTGGTGCCCGTCCACGAGAAGACCCTTCCGGTCTTGCCACTGAAGCGCATCGGCGAGACGGATGTCTTCGAGGGGATCACGCGCGCAGCATCGCGGGTGTATGCGTATGACCTGAGGGTCACGTGGGCGGATGGAAAGGTCAGCCAGGGGCGCGACACGTATTCGTTCTGGCCGACGGTCGGGGACACGGACCTGCACCTGTTCAACGAGGGAAACCATCGTCGGCTCTATGACGCCCTGGGTGCCCACATGAAGATGCTGGACGGGGTCCCGGGAACGTCGTTTGCGGTGTGGGCACCGAATGCGCAGCGGATGTCCGTGGTGGGTGATTTCAATGGATGGGACGGGCGTCGGCACCAGATGCGCCGGTTGGGTGTTTCGGGGGTGTGGGAAGTTTTCGTCCCGGGCGTGGGACAGGGCGCGCTTTACCAGTTCGAGATGGTGGAGGCGGGCGGCAAGGTTTCGGTGAAGACGGATCCGTTCGGATTCGCGTTCGAGAACCCGCCCAAGCATGCGGCGATCGTGTGGGACACGTCGCGGCATGCGTGGAGTGATGGCGCGTGGATGAAGCGCCGGGGCGGAATGAACATGCTGCGTTCGCCGGTGAGCATCTACGAGGTGCACGCCGGATCGTGGAAGAAGAAGTCCGCGTCGGAATCGCCGGGATACCGGGAGCTCGCCAGCCAGATGGTGGACTACGTGCGCAAGATGGGCTTCACGCACGTCGAGTTCCTGCCCTTGGCGGAACACGCCTTCTATCCGAGTTGGGGCTATCAGGTGACGGGATTCTTCGCGCCGACGGCGCGCTACGGGACGCCGGATGACCTCCAATTCCTGGTGGAGACCTTCCATGACGCCGGGATCGGCGTGCTGGTGGATTGGGTGCCCGCACATTTCCCGCGGGATGAATGGGCGCTCGCGCGTTACGACGGGACGGCCTTGTACGAGCACGAGGATCCGCGCCAGGGCGCGCATCAGGACTGGGGCACGCTGATCTTCAATTTCGGCCGGCACGAGGTCCGGAATTTCCTCGCGTCGAACGCGCTCTACTGGTGCGACCGGTTCCATGTGGACGGACTGCGCGTGGATGCGGTGGCGTCGATGCTGTACCTCGATTACTCCCGCAAGGAGGGCGAATGGGTGCCCAACAAGCACGGCGGCCGTGAGAACCTCGAAGCGGTGGAGTTCCTGCGGCACATGAATCATGTGGTGCACACCGAGCATCCGGGCGTGATGACGATCGCCGAGGAGAGCACGGCGTGGCCGATGGTCTCGCGTCCGCCCTGGCTGGGTGGCCTGGGATTCAGCCTGAAGTGGAACATGGGCTGGATGCACGACACGCTGGGCTACTTCCAGCGGGATCCGATCCATCGCCGGTATCACCAGAACGACCTGACGTTCGCGATGCTGTACCACTTCCAGGAGAACTTCGTGCTGCCGCTGTCGCATGACGAAGTGGTGCACGGAAAGGGTTCGTTGCGGCGGCGCATGCCCGGTGACGACTGGCAGGGGGCCGCGAATCTGCGGGCATTGCTCGCCTACCAGTGGCTGTTCCCCGGCAAGAAGCTGTTGTTCATGGGCGGCGAGATTGGCCAACCCAACGAATGGAACGCCAACGGCGAACTGGACTGGTGGCTGCTGGAGGCGGGTCCGTACCACGTCGGCGTCCAGAAGTGGGTCGCCGACCTCAACGCGTTGTACACGCGGGAAGCCGCGCTCCATCGGAGTGATTTCGATACCGACGGTTTCGTGTGGGTGGACTGCGGCGATCACGCCAATTCCGTGCTGAGCTTCCTGCGGTACGATCGCGAGTCCGGACGTCACCTGCTGGTGATCCTCAACCTGACACCGAACGCGCACACGGGTTACCGCGTCGGCCTGCCGGTGGCCGGCGCATGGAAGGAACTGTTGAACAGCGATGCCGCCATCTACGGAGGGTCAAACGTCGGGAATGCGCTCGGCGTGACCGCGGAGGACTTCAGCGTCCACAACCAGCGGTACTCGGCGATGTTCACGCTGCCGCCGATGTCCGTGTCCGTGTTTGGCCCTGCCTGAGCCTGAAATCCTCGTGACACCTGTCATCAAGCTTTCCGCCGGAGGCGGCCGTGGGTTCTGGGAAATTCCCGTCGTGTTCGAGGACGCCAACGTCCTCGTCATCGACAAACCTTCGGGTCTCCTCGTCTCCCCCGACCGCTACGACAAGGATCGGCCGAACCTGATGCGCATGCTGCTCGACGGCGTGGCGCAGTCGAAGCCCTTCGCGGTGGAGCGGAAGCTCGACTACATCGCGAACGCCCATCGGATCGATTTCGACACGTCGGGGCTTCTCGTCCTCGCGAAGGACAAGCCGACGCTGGTGAAGTTGGCCGAGCAGTTCGGCAATGCGTCCCCCAAGAAGACCTATCTCGCGCTGGTGAGTGGCACGCCGACCGAGGACCAGTTCGAGTGTGACCTCAAGCTCCGCCATGACGTGCGGAACCCCGCGCTGATGCGCTGGGCCCGCGATGGCAAGAAGTCGCTGACGCGCTTCGAGGTCGTCGATCGGTTTGGCGGGGTCAGCCTGATCGAGTGCCGGCCGGTGACGGGTCGCACGCACCAGATCCGCGTCCACCTGAAGGCCTCGGGCTTCCCGATCCTCGCGGATCCGCTGTATGGCGACGGGGCCACGCTCTTGTTGAGCCAATTGAAACGGCGCTATCGGGCGAAGGATGACGAGGAGGAACGGTCGTTGACGCCGCGCCTCGCGCTGCACGCGTGGAAGATCGAGTTGGTCCACCCCGTGACCGGCGAACCCCTGAAGGTGGAAGCTCCGCTGCCGCGGGACCTGGAAGTCGCGCTCAAGCTGCTGCGGAAACACCGCCCGTCGTCTATAGCCCCGTCGGGTGGTCGACGAATTCCCACGGCAGGTTGAAGCGCTGCGAGATCGACTCGGCCAGGGCGCGCACGCCGAAGGTCTCGGTGGCGTAATGGCCGGCGTAAAGGGCGTTGATCCCGAGATCTTCGGCCAGGGCGTAACTCCAGTGCGGCCCTTCGCCTGTGATGAAGGTGTCGACGCCTTCACGGGCGGCCTGCGGCAGTTCGGCTCCGGCCCCGCCGGTGCAGATGCCGATGCGCCGGCAGACGGAGGATCCCCCGGGCAGGGTCGTGGGCACGGTCCCCGTGATGGCGGCGAGGCGTGCGGCGAGTTCCTCGCGTCCCATGCCGTCCGGAGCCTCGACCTGGACACCGATGGCCCGGCCTTCGCGCAGGAAGAACGGTTGCCAGGTCGCGAATCCCAACAGTCGTGCGAGCACGGCGGCGTTGCCGATCTCCGGGTGACCGTCGAGGGGCAGGTGCTGGGAGTAGACCGCGAGGTCGGAGTTCACGAGGTGCCGGATGAGTTCGGCGCGCCGGCCCGTCCAGGGAAACGAGCGGCTCCAGAACAATCCGTGATGCACCAGCAGGAGGTCGCATCCGGCGTCTGTGGCCTTGCGCGCGACAGGCAGGGTGCCATCCACCGCGGCGGCGATGCGGTGGACGCGGCCGAGGTTCTCGAACTGGAGCCCGTTCTGGGCTCCGTCGTAATCCTTGAACAGGGACGGCGTCAGCAGGGCTTCGGCGAAGGCGACGATGTCCGCCAGCGCGACAGAATGGAGATCAGCCATGGCGAAGAAGTGGGCCGCTGGAAGGTCCGGGATTCAAGCATCAGAGTTGGAGGCGGAGGCGGAGGTAGACCATGCGTTCGCGGGGAAGCTCTTCGTACGGGGTGAGTGGGGAAAGCCCGTAGTTGCGGTCGGTGAGGTTGAGGACGCCGACGGTGAGTTCGCCGAGGTGCCGCGGAAATCGGTAGCCGACGAAGAGGTTGAGCTGCGCGAAATCCTCGTCGTCAGCAGAGGCGGGTTGCTGGTGGTCCTGATGCTGCCAGATGCTGGTGATGCGGGTGAACCAGCCGTCGGGGCGCTGGTAGAGGAGGGACCCGCGGATGGAGTGGAGATCGGCCTCGGAGGAGAGGGTCCGTTCGAAGGCGGAGGTGGCGGGCAGATTGGGGAAGGTTGAATCGAGGGTGCTGCGGGTGAACTGGTAGGCTCCCTGGATGAACCATTCCTCGGCGAGGATCTGGTTGACGATGAAGCGTGCCCCGCGCTCGGTGTAATCGTGGTTGCGGGAGGTCGTCTCCGGAAGTGCGCGCGCCTCGGGGATCGGGCGAATGGCGTTGAAGGCGAAGTAACCCATTTGCTGTTCCACGCGGCTGTCGAGCCAGGTTGCCTCGGTGCTGAGATAGGTTTGCGTGGGAAGCCTGAGATCGAGGCCGAGTCCGGCGGAACGGTGGCGAGGGGATTCGACGGAGCCGATGAGGGATTCGGAGATCAGGGTCCGGAAGGACTGGGCAAAACCTGCGAGCTGGGTGGGCTCGAGGCGGATGCTTTCGTCGTAGGAGACGCCGCCAAGGCTTTCGGCGTACAGGCCGCGGATGGCGAAGTTGGCCGTGGGCGAGTAGACGAGGGCGGCCTTGGGGGACCATCGGGACGTGTCGTTGTCGCCGGACGAAAGTGGCGGCCGCCGGAAGTTGTTGGGGGCGGTGACCCGATCGTACGAAAACCCGCCGGTCAGGCGCAGGTTGGGGAGGATTTCCCAGGTGTGGTACGTGTAGATGGAGGCGCGCTGGAAGTCGTCGCGTGCGGAGGTGGTGATGATCGGATCGAAGACGCCGGGGGCCAGGCTGGGTGCGGAATCGAGGACAGCGGCGGATTCGAAGTCTCCCGTCTGGAAGCGGAGTCCGGCGACGGTGGTGTGATGGTCGGACTGCAGGATGTGACTGGCTTCGGCGGAGTAAGCCTCGAACTCGGTCTGGTACCGGATGTCCATCGGGGTGCTGAAGGGGTCGCCGGCCGGCAGCTCAAAGGCGACGATCTGGCTGGAGGCGAGATCCTCGACCCTTTGGCGGCCCGTGAGGCGGCCGGCAAGGAGCAGGGTGTGGGAGCCGGGAGACCACTCGTGATGGAGGCCGGCGAGGAGGATGGGCTTTTGGGATTCGTCGGCGCGGTATTTCGGGCGGGCCTCGGCCAGATTGGCGTACTGGAAGAGGTCTCCGCCTTCGAAGTCCTGATACTTGGCGAGGAGCAGGACGGAATCCTGTGGGGTGAGCTGGGCCTTGGCGCGGGTGTACCACTCGATGCGGGTGAAGTCCTCGTTGGGACGGAAGCCAGGTTTGGAATGGTAGTCGAGGTCGAGGGCGTAGCTGAAGCGGGCGGAGTTGCCGACCTGGGATGCGAGCTGACGCCACTCGCCGGAGCCGAAGTATTCGGTGGTGGTGTTCAGGCCAAGTCGGTCCCGTGCGAACAGACGTGAGTATTCGTTCTGGGAGAGGTTCTGGGAAAGTGGGGCGGCGTCGGTGGGTGCGAGGAGGCTGGCGAGGAGGTGTTCGTTGAACCAGACGGTCTCGTTGCGGAGGTTGAAGCGGGTGGGATCGCGGAGGGCGTTGTAGCTGGAGGCGAGGTTGAGGTGGGCGGAGTGGGAGGCGTAATCCGAGGCGACGGCGCGGGCCGATTCGCGTCGGCTCACGTCGGACATGTCCGCAAGTTCGTAGAGGTTGGCGAGGTTGGCCGAGCGGACGGCGGCGTCCTGGTCGAGGAGCAGTCGGGAACGGTAGATCGCACGCTGGTCGTTGAGGTCGACGCTGGACTCCAGGTCACGGATGCCCGGGCCGAGTTCATAGCGACGGTAGTGAAGGAGGGCGGAATAGAGTGGGGTGGTGGGATCGTTGGGATCGAGGTCGCGGGCGCGGTCGAGTTCGGCGAAGGCGCGGTCATCCTGGGCTTCCTCGGCGAAGGCCTTGGCGAGGTAGCTGCGCAGGACAGCGCGGAGGGGTTCCAGCGCGGCGGCGGTCTCCAGGTCGATGAGGGCTCCGGCGCGGTCGCCGGAACGGAACCGGACGAGGCCGCGTCCAAGCCAGGCATCAGCGAGGGCGGGGTCGAGGGCGAGGGCCTGGTCGAAGCGGGCGCGGGCTTCTGGAAGCCGATGGCGGGCGGCGAGCAGGAAGCCGTCGAGGGCGACGGCCGAGGCGAGTCGGGGACTGAGTTCGAGAGCGAGGGTCAGGTGCGAGCGCGCGCGGCTTGTATGGCCAAAGCCGAACTCCAGCGCGGCCAGGCGGGCATGGGCGAAGCCGGAATCCGGGGACTTGAGGGTCGCCTGCCGTGCGGCATCCCGCGCGGGTTCGAGCCGGCCCTGGGACTGGTCGCAATAGGACTTCGCGAGCCACTCGGTGGCGGTCCACTCGGAGGCCACATCGTTGTCGAGCCCCGTGGAAGATTGCCAACACGGCAGGAACTGGATGGAAAGCAGAACCTGCTGGAGCGCGTCCCGAAGGCGGGCCTCCGGAGCGGTCTCGGGGATGCTTGCGGCGAAACGATGGAATCCGGGGACGTCGCCGGAGGCGAGGCGCAGGGCGGCGTGCAGGAGGTTCTCTGCGGGGGAGATTGGCGTGCCGAGGTTCCGCGCGGATTCCAGCGCTTCGAGGAGTGCGCCGGAGCGGTAGAGGTGAAGGGTGTTTTCCCAGCGGGAACGTTCCTCGCCGGAGAGGCGGACGTCGGCGGGATCCAGGACTGCCGGATAGGAAAGGACCCACTGGATGGCGGCGCGATTGGTACTGGCGAGCGCGGGCGTTCGTTGGGGAGCGGACCTTTCATTGGCCACGATGATGTCCCCGGAGCCGGCCTGGATCTGTCCCAGGGCATTGGTGAGCTCGACCTTTCCATCGAAGAGGACCAGCTGGAGATTTCCCGCCGGATCGACCGAGACGGTGAACTCGGTGCCGCGGATGATGGCGGAGGTGCCGCCGCCGCGGACTTCGACATCGTCGGGATCGTCGCGGTGGAAGAAAGACATCACGCCACGCAGGATCTCGATGGCCGAACGGTTGGAGTCGTCGGCAACGCGGAGGGTGGTGAGTTCGTCGACAGGAGCGATGGTGGCGTTGCGGAGGCGGAGGGTGGCCCGGCCGTGCTCGGCGGTGCGGAGTTGGTCGCCGGTCTGTAGGACCTGATTGGTCCTCGCCGGATCCCAGGCGGTGGCCCCGGAGCGGGAAACTTCCACGGTGCCCTTGATCGCGATGATTGTGGCTCCGTTGAGGACCGGGGCAGCGACGGCCGCCAGTCGGGCACCAACAACGAGGGCGACGGACAGGCAAAGCCAGCCGAGGAAACTGGATCGCGGCAGAGTGATCCGTGGGTTTGGTGTCGTCGCGTGGTTCATCTGGAGATAGCGCGAAGGAAGGAGGCTCCGGAGGGGTGGGAGGTGGGGAAGGTGAAGGAGAAGGGGGCGGTGTTGGTGGCGATCGGAGTCCAGAGGGAGAGGTCGCTGGAGGACTCGAGGATGTAACGGGCCCCAGTGGTACCGGTGATGGAGAGCTGGATCGAGCCATCCGGGAGGAGGGTGGCGTCGGAGAGGATGGCCGGTGTCGCCGTGATGGTCCTGGGCGCTACGACGACCGTGAAGGCGTTGGTGACGGAATCGATGGAATCGGAGACGACCCAGACGACCTGGTTGGTGGAACCGATGAGGGGTTCGGATGGCGTCCAGGAGACGAGGCCGGCTGGGGAGATGGC
>JAIXZE010000300.1 GCA_027489875.1 Verrucomicrobiales bacterium | reverse complement strand
TCAGGAACTCAACACCCAGGTGGCTGATCTCCGTCAGGAAAACACCGCCCTCAAGGCCCGCCTCGACCAATTGGCTGATCTCCGCCAGGAGAACGCCGACCTCAAGACTCGACTCGACCGCCTCGAACAACTGCTGCTCGAAAAGAAGTAAGGGCAGAGTTCCCAGTTACCAGAACCCAGATTGAAGGCCCGGCGAAACCCACAAACCGCCGCGCAAGCTTCTGGAAACTGGCTTCTGGGAACTGGCAACTCCCTGTGAAGGCCGGGTGCCCTCACCCGGCGGGGTCCCCTGACCCGCACGCCCTCCCCTACGCCGGAGGCGTTGCAGCCGATAGCCCCGGGTTGGCGCGACCGCGCCTACCCGGGGTCTTGCGTGTGGAGGAGCACGCACCCCGAAGGCGGTGCGAAGATCCCCGCTCCCTCCTGCAACCCCTCCCGGGTTGGTGATCTTTTCCGCCGCTTCCCGGGGTGCGCTTCGCGACCCCGGGCTACCCGCTTCAACGCCTCCGGCGTAGCAAACACACCACAGCCTCATTGGCTCTGGCATCTGGGAACTGGCAACTGGGAACTCCCATTGAAGGCCGGGTGCCCCCACCCGGCGCGTCCCTCGCCCCGCACGCCCTCCCCTACGCCGGAGGCGTTGCAACCGATAGCCCCGGGTTGGCGCGACCGCGCCTACCCAGGATCTTGCGTGTGGAGGAGCACGCACCCCGAAGGCGGTGCGAAGATCTCCGCTCCCTGCTGCAACCCCTCCAGGGTTGGTGATCTTTTCCGCCGTTTCCCGGGGTGCGCTTCGAACCTGACCACCCCCCATTCCCCCTTGGTTCTGTGGATCCAACGGCCGTTTCCGGGTTCATCCACTACAAGACGCCGGCCTGCGCATCAGGCATGATCTCCATCACATGAAGCCCTACTGGCAAGGCGTGTTTCCCGCCATTACCACACAAATGCACAAGGATGGCTCGATCGACCTCGACGCCACCGCAGCCCACGCCAACGCCCTCATCGAGTCCGGCATCACCGGCCTTATCTTCCTTGGGTCGCTCGGCGAGAACCAGTCCCTCACCGCCGAGGAAAAGCGCCTCGTCATGGCCGAGATGGTCAAGGTCGTCTACGGCCGTGTCCCCGTCCTGAGCGGCGTCGCCGAATCCAGCGTCCAGGAGGCCTGCCGCTACGCCTCCGACCTCGAGAAGCTCGGGGCCGACGGCTTCATGCTCATGCCGCCGATGGTCTACAAGTCGCCGGATCCCAAGGAATCCCTCTTCCACTTCCGCACCGTCGCGAAGTCCACCGGACTTCCGATCATGATCTACAACAACCCGCTCAGCTACGGGCACGACATCACCCCCGAGCTCTTCGCGGAACTGGCTTCCACCAAGAACTTCGTCGCCCTCAAGGAAAGCTCCGGCAACACCCGCCGCATCACCGACCTCCACAACACCGTCGGCGACCGCTACGCCATCTTCACCGGTGTCGACGATCTCGCCATGGAATGCGCCATCCTCGGCATCGACGGCTGGGTCGCCGGGTCCGGAATCGCGTTCCCCCGCGAAAACCAGTATTTCTGGGACCTCACCCGAAAGGGCGAATGGGACAAGGCTCGCGACATCTACCGCTGGTTCGCCCCGTTGCTCCACCTCGACACCCACCCGAAGTTCGTCCAGTACATCAAGCTGGCCGTCCAGGAAGTCGGTCTCGGCAAGGAATGGACCCGCGCCCCGCGCCTGGTCCTGTCCGGTGCCGAACGGAAGCAGGTCCTGAACGTCATCCACACCGGCATCAAGAACCGCCCCAAGCTCCCCAAGAAGGCTTGATGGGGAGTTCCGAGATCCCAGTTCCCAGTTTCCAGATTGCTGGAACGCCTTCGGTGTACCGTGCTCCAGCCCCGAAGGCACAACAGGTGAAAGCCGGGGTTCCCCCCCGGGGACGACGCCACACAACGTCCTCTGTGCCCTGAAAGGGCACACGAAACAGGGTGCGTGTGGTCACCGTTCGCCCCGTTGGGGCGAGGTTTCATGGGGTGGTTTTATGCGTTTCAGCAAAAACCATCTTGCCAACCCCCCGGTCCACCCGGTTCCATCTGCGCCTCTGCAGTGGCTGGGTAGCTCAGTTGGTAGAGCATGCGACTGAAAATCGCAGTGTCGCCGGTTCGATTCCGGCCCCAGCCACCACTTCTTCCGTTTCTCCTTTTCGTTTCCCTCACCCGCGATGGCGCAGGCTTTGCCTTCCGCCCCTGCCGCTTCCCCAGAGCCGACAGCCTGCCATTTGGCGCGCGTCCTGCACGGGAGCGCCACAATCGAAATCGCGTTGGGTGCAGGTCACCAATCGGGGATCCCACCGAAATGCTCGACTCCAGACCTTCGGCCCGTTGGGTGCCGATAAGGCCTGGGCCCGACCTGCGGCCAGCCAGACCCTCTTCCAGATCCAGGCTCCCAGTCCCGGTGCCGCCAATCCCTGAGACGCACGATACGATCTTCGGAGTTTGATTGGATGGAAGCAAATGAACCTTTTTAAGTTACTTTTCGACAGATCATTAGTTTAGTTTTTGGATCTTCGGAGAGATATTCGGATCCGAACCAGATCCATGGACGTCTATCGCCATCCCCGCTCGATGGAACCCCTGATGCCAGGGGCTCGGGGCCGTGCCTTGGCAGAGCTCACCTGCCAGATCCTGTCGGCATGCGGAGGGCTCGCCGCACAGGTCCATTCGCCGGTCGTTCTTCAGGCCATCGCCGCCATCGTGCGGGAGATGAATTGCTATTATTCGAACCTGATCGAAGGCCACAGGACGCTGCCTCGGGATATCGAAAGGGCCATGAGGCAGGACTTCTCCCACGACACGATCCAGCGCCAGAATCAGCACCTCGGGCTCGCCCACGTCCAGGTCGAGGAACTGCTCTCCAAACGCGGCCCGGAGGAACACCCCGACATCTACTCGCAGGAATTCATCCGTTCGGTCCACCGGGAATTCTACACCCGATTGCCCGACAGCATGCACTGGGCCCACACTGCCGGTGGCAAGGCCTACCGTATCGAACCCGGCCAGCTTCGCGACTACATGGTCGTCGTCGGTCAGCACACCCCACCTGATTCCGCGGCACTCCCGGAATTCCTGCACCGATTCCAGGAGTTCTACGGCAACCCGGAGATTGTCGAAACCCAGCGACTCATCGCCATTGCGGCAGCCCATCACCGACTGGCTTGGATCCACCCGTTCGGCGACGGCAACGGACGCGTCATACGGCTCCATTCTCAAGCCCTGCTCCTTCGCCACGGGATCGCGGGTCACAGCCTCTGGACGTTATCACGCGGCCTTGCCCGGCAACGGCAACGCTATTTCGCGCTTCTCGCGGCCGCCGACCTTGGACGCCGCAATGATCTCGATGGACGCGGCAACCTGTCCGATGCCGCCCTGGGCGAATTCTGCGTCTTCTTCCTGGAGACGATGTTGGACCAGGTCCGGTTCATGAGCGGATTGCTCGAACTCCCCACACTGCGGGCCCGCATCGAACGACACTTCCAGTTTCAGGACCTGCATCTGCGGCGCTATCGCGAGGAGCTCATGAAAACCACCCGGGTCCTGGTGGATGAAGGCGAGATTGTCCGAACCCGCGTGCAGGAAATCACCGGAAAGGGGCCCACCGTCACCGCAGAGATCATCAAGCTCGGTCTCGCCGAAGGCTATTTCACGACCCCGAGCCCCAAGGGGCCACTCCGCGTGGCATTCCCTCCCGGCATCCGCGAGTCGTGCTTCCCGAATTTGTACCTCGAATCGACGCCCGAGAACTCCCTGATCTAGAGCGCGTGGGTGACGCCAGAGGCGTTGCAGAAGGGGACTGGGAACTCTTCAATCTTGAAACCCAGCCGCCCCCTTCACGGCTGCGGCGTGTAGCGGAGGTACGGCTTCACCGTGCGCGCTCCCTTCGGGAACAACGCCGGAATGTCCGCGTCCTTCACCGCCAACGTCACGATGCAATCCTGCCCGACCTGCCAGTCCGCCGGCGTCGCCACCTTGTGCTTCGCGCTCAGCTGCAACGAGTCGATCACGCGCAGGATCTCTGCAAAGTTCCGGCCGCACGACATCGGATAGGTCAGGGTCAGCTTGACCTTCTTGTCCGGCCCGATGACGAACACCGACCGCACCGTCGCCTTGTCGTCCACGTTCGGATGGATCATGTCATACAACGCCGCAATCTTGCGGTCCGGGTCGGCGATGATCGGGAAGTTCATCGTCGTCCGCTGGGTCTCGTTGATGTCGGCCACCCAGCCGTGATGCGACGCGATCGGGTCCACCGAGATCGCCGCACACTTCACGCCACGCTTGTCGAACTCGGGCTTCAACTTCGACGCCGCTCCCAGCTCCGTCGTGCACACCGGCGTGTAATCCGCAGGATGCGAGAACAGCACGCCCCAACCGCCTCCGAGCCACTCGTGGAATCGGATGGTTCCTTCGGTCGTGTCAGCCGTGAAATCAGGAGCAAGGTCGCCAAGGCGCAGGGACATGGTGTGAACGGTATTACGGATTGATTCAGATCTCAGCCCCGACCAACGCGGACACGCGTCCGTACGGACGGAGCTGGAATAACCAACACTTTCCGGAGACCCCGGCCGGCTGGCAATCCCGGAACTGGGGTTCCCCCTACTTCCCCTTCTCCAGCCACGCCTTCAACTCCGCCACCTCCTCCGGCTTCAATCGCCGGTTCGGAGGCATGTAGCCGAAGTCCACCAACACGCGGATCGAGTGCGAATGGGTCCGGTGCAGCGGCGCGCGATCTCCGTCCACCGAATGGCAGCGCGAACAGAACTTCATCACCATCGGCTCCCCGTACTCGTCGGCCGGATCCTCCTTCGGAAAATGCATCCGCGACCGCGGTTGCCCGGCGATGTGCTGGTTGATCGCCGCCGCCAGGCCGGCATCGAGGATCAGGTCCTCCCGCGCCGGGTGGATCGCCAGCGGTCCCGAGGCATGGCACTTGTAGCAGCTCTTCGCTTCCAGCTTCGGCCCCGACTTCTTCACCTCCGCGAAGTAGTCCACCGCCGGCGTCACGCTCACATCCTGCACGATTGAAAAGTACGACCACCCCTTGTCCGTCGAGGTCTTCTGCACCAGCAGGTACACCCGTGCCACGTCGTTCGAGAAGGCCGCGATGTGGTTCAGCATCGGCTGCCGGATCACGTCCTCCTGCGTGCTGACCAATCCCACGTCCGAAACCGGCACCGCCTCCCCCCGCTCGAACCGCTCCCGCACGTCGAGCATGTACGCCTTCACCTCGGCTTCCGTGAGCCCGTTCACACCGGACCGTGGATGTCGGGTCAGTGGCAACACCGGTTGCGTCCACGTCTTCCCGATGCGGTTGGTGCCCACCGTGGAAACCTGCGCGACAAACGTCTCACGCGTGTAGGCACTCAGATCCAGAGGCGGTTCCAGCAACAGTCCGGTGCCCAGCGAAACGGCCGGCGGAATCGGTGGCGCGCCCCGCTCCGCCGCGTGGGTCGCAACGTCCCACACAACCGCCAGGACCAATGCCAACATCCATCCGGCATGCACGTTTGCGGGCTTCACACCGCTGAGTCCAACCGACTCCACCACCCTCTGGCAAGGGTCTCCATGCGCCCGGACGGGGTGGGGACGTCCCCGTCGCCGTTCCGCCTCATTCACCCGATGGGCGAGGGACGGCCCCGTCCACGGCATCCTGCTTTTTCTTCAATTCGAGCAACCGGGTCTGCCTATCAAGTTCCATCCTGGCTGCTTCCGCCTGTTGGATCATCACCGCGGCCGCATCGGGCGCAACGTCAGGCCCAATTTGGTCCAACCTGCGTGTGTTCATGAAATGGAGCGTTTTGCTTCCCCGATCCGCATACGTGCTGCTTGCCCACGCCCCCGAAGCCCACTGGCGCGTGCCATCGGTCCCCACCAACTCGACCGCATCGATCTCGTTCCAGCCCTTCACTGCCGAAGTATCCAACTGTATCCGGATCCGGCGCGACCGGACCTTGCTGGAGGGGTTGAACTCCATTTCAACCGGGGCTTCTGCGGCGGGTTCGGTGCCGTGCCAGAGGATCTTCTCCGACCCGTCGGCCAGGATCGCGCTCACCATGAAGATCGTTCCCGGCCCAAGGGTCTCCCGGACGCGCACCTGGGCCACCTCCACCTCCTTCGGAAAATCCACCACCAACCACTCCGGGCCGGAGTCCGGTTCCAGAGACGCCCAGGCGGTCGCGAAATCTCCTGCCTGCAGCGTGTCCGGTGCGCCCGCGGCTTGTTCGGGTCCCCACGAACGCCGGCCGTTCTGGGTGCCACCCAGGATCGGCGTCGGGCGGGGCTTCAATGCCTCGAGTTGCTCCTCCAGCTCACGCACCCGCGCCTCCAACTGAGAGATCTTTGCGCGGGCCGACAGCAACTCCTCGGTGGCCGTCTCCGGAACCGTCGCCAATGTCGATGACGCCACTGGCGGATGTACCGGATCCGCAACGCCAACTCCCACACCACCCGAGTCGCCCAGGGGACGCACCGTCACCCAGACAACCGCTCCGACGAGCAACACGAACCCCAAGGTGATCCTGTATCGTCTGTTCATTGGCCGCCTCTTCCCTACGACATCCGAGCGCGCCTTTTGTTAGGCCTGATCATTGTCCACGAATTTACCCACACCCCAACACTCCCGGACAATCCCGGCAATCCCCCCACCCGCCCTCGGTTCGTCTCGGGCGCGTCCTGATATTACCCCCTCTTGGAAAGGATTCGGGGCGGCGATGTCCTCGTCGCCGTGGGAATGGCCTTGGAATGGCGACGAGGACGTCGCCACCCCGTTGCGTGCGAGGGCAGTGTCAGCATGCGCTCCAATCCGCTCGGATCATGGTTGCCCCGCTGCGGTCGGGAGGTTCGTGGGCGATGCGGAGGTTTTCGGCATGAGGCCATAACGGCGCATCAGGACCGGATCCATTCCATAAGGGTTGGCAGTCGATTTCCACTGCAGCCTCTCGAGGTGATAACGTGCCACCCGCTTGAGGAACTCCTCCTTTCGGAAGTCCCCGGCCCGCGAAGGCCAGACAAGGTCATACCCCTCCTGTACCCATGGACGCTTTCCGGCGGTGGCATCGAGGGTTCGCGGAAGGGGACAGGCCCGGACACGCCCTCCCTGATCCTTTCCGTCGTCCCCGCAGCTTCGGATCCGGAACCCACACGGGTCATGCCGCTGATACCGCAGGGGCTCACCGCTCATCCAGTCCGTCGGCACCGCGGACAGGTACTCCGGCACCAGTTGCTCCAACCGCTCCGGATACGCTCCATGCCGCAGTCCGTACCGCAGCAGGGCAATCCGCGCGGCGTTCAGTCCGACATCCGTCAGGTGCTGGCAATCGTTGGAAAGCCTCTTTTCGAAGTTCCGGCTGTAACAGAGCAGCGTGTAAGTGCCCAACCCGACTTCCGACGCCAAGTTCCGATGTTCCTCCGAGTACACCCGCCACGCACAGGCTTCCACCGCCTTGAGACCGGTCGCCATCGTCCGTCCGTGGGATTCGATGTACCCAGCAATCGAAAGATCACCCCACCCAAACCGCCAGACGGGGAAACACACGCACTCAACGAGTCCGCAATAGGCGCGGCGCATCGGGTACCCGGAGTCACAGGGCGCGCGGCTGGCCCAACCCGGATACGTTTCCACGCACAGGCCCACCACATGACAACCGAGTTCGGCATCAGGAAGGAATCTCAGCTGTGAAACCTGTTCCTCGAACTCTGCCCACTGCGCCTCCACCCACCCGGATTCGAACTCGAATTGTCGTCCTGCGGGCGCGATGGCCGCCAACCACGCCTCCTCCGGATCCCGCACGAGCGTCGCCCCCAGACGGATGCTCTCGGCTTCGTCCCGAAACAGGTTGCGGACTGGCATCCAATCCAATGCCAGCTGGCTGTCTCCGAGAATTTCCAGGGCCCGCAAGGAAGCCACCACTGGTTCGATCTTCCTTTCCCGCATCCCGGCCAGGGCATGGGCGCGCAGCACGAGGCAAAGCGCCGCCAGATAATCCCCGCGGTTCGAGCGGCGTGTGAAGTCGGCACAGCCGGAGGGCGCGTGGATCCTTCCATCCAGAAGGCCCAGGATCTGATCCATTTCCGGCCGACACCCGTCCACCGCGATCTTCAGTGCCGCCCACGTGTTGGAGTCCCCGTTCCCCTCGCAGATCCACCAGTCGATCTCCGACATGGGAAGGGCCTCCCCGGGTCCAACCTGGACCAGGACCGGAGTGACCTGCGACCTCACGGAATCCAAGGAATGGGCGAGCCACGCCGCTTGCAGGAATCGCGAGTCTGGTAACGGCGGTCGCCGAGGACCCCACCGCTGCACGCCGGGCGTCCGTCGGATTCCGTGATCCGCAACGACACGCTCCAGCTTCCGTCGTCCCCGCATGTGCTCCGCCAGCAGCCATCCAGTGGCGATCACCACGATCACCCAGGAACACCGGATCACCCAGAACCACGGCCCACGCGGACGGACCGGAGCAGCCACGGCAATGGCGATCCTGGCTCCGTGCCCACACCCATCCGCACCATCGCCTGCAGGGCTCGCTGACATCACACCCACAGACAGGCAGCCACCCACCCGCCTCACGCACCAAAGCAATGGGGTCGCGTCTAAATATTTTACATTTCATCCCACCCCATCCGGCAAGCCCACCGGTGCCCGGGGCAAAAGGGTAAATGTATAATTTATAGACTCGACCCCATTGCCTTTCCTCGGACCATACAATCTCCTCGCAGGGCCTGGGTTGGTGGAAGCCCTGGGGATTCCGATGGCACCACCGCAGCCACCGACGGAATTCGTCCTGCCGGAGGGAATCCGCCGGATGCGGGAGCTTCAGCGCACACCAACCCCTCGGCGTTTATCCCCTTGATTCGCGAATGAGGAAGTAAAGTTCCCGGGTGATCGGTCGGCTGCGCCCATCTTCACTTCACGCCTGCCTTGCCTGATCGAGGCGACCGGCGGCGTACGCTTCGAAGACTCGGCGGATCTCATCACGCACCCGACGGAACACGGTGAGCTTCTCCGCGTCGGTGCCGGTCGCGTGGGCGGGATCCTCGAAAGGCCAGTGATGACGGTTCACCTGACCGGGAAAGATCGGGCACGCCTGGTCGGCGTTGCCGCAGACGGTGATGACGGTTTCCACCGGTTGGTTCAGGAAATCGTTCATGTGCTTCGACGTGTGGGAGGCGATGTCGATCCCGATCTCCGCCATGACCTGGATGGCGAGCGGATGCACATAGCCGGCTGGTTTCGAGCCGGCGCTGGCGACGAGGAATTGACCCTTCGCTGCGACGCGCAGAAGACCTTCCGCGAGGTGCGAGCGACAGGAGTTTCCGGTGCAGAGGATGAGCACGGTGGGTTTGTGCATGGGGTTATTCTTGAGATGGAATCAGGCGTTCGGCAATGGGCGCTGGTACCAGTCGCGCGACGCATTGCAGACGTGGCAGACGTTCGTGGGAATCGAGCTGTCGGACAGGTCGATCGTTCATGAGGTCAGTGCCGTTGTTCGTTCGGGCTCTGGATCACGAGGCTCCGTTGGGATTGGGCTAGACGCGCCAAGGCATCGGGCCCGACCGGTTCCTCCGCCTGCCAGGGCAACCACGCCGTGCGTGTCGCGTGTCGCTCCACCACTTCGCTGAGGTAGGGATGTTCGGCGGCTTCACGCCGTTGCAGCAGCGGATCACACGAGCCGCTGTTCAACAGGCTTTGGTTGATGATCCACGCGAAGGGTTCGATGTGCGCCCGGCGCAGATCTTCCTGCAACGCTGCCGCCTCGTGTACGGGTGTCGCCTCAGGCAACGTCACCAGCAGGATGCGTGTGAATGCCGGATCCCGCAGCCGTTCGAGAAGGCGCAACACCGATTCGGGCTGCGACTCGCGTGACTGACGCTGCAATTCGCGATTGTAGGCCTCGCTCGCGTCCAGCAGCAGCAGCGTGTGCCCGGTCGGCGCGGTATCGAAGAGGACGTGGTCATACGTACCCGGAGCTTCGGCCTTGCCGATGAAGCCGCTGAATTCGTCGAAAGCTGCGATCTCCACCGTGCACGAACCGGACAGCTGTTCCTCCATGCTCCGCAACGCCGCTTCGGGCAACAGTCCGCGCATGGGTCCAATCAGGCGTTCCCGATAGGCGGCCGCCGCCGCCACGGGATTGATATTCAATGCGAACAGCCCCGGAACACCGGGTACGGCCGTAGGCTGGTTGGTGAGCCGTACCGCCAGGACTTCATCCAGATTCGAAGCTGGATCCGTGCTCACCAGAAGCACACGCCGACCCGCCTCGGCCAGCTTCACTGAGGTGGCGCAAGACAACGACGTCTTGCCCACGCCCCCCTTGCCCGTGAAGAAGAGAAACCGCGTGGAGGTGGCCGGCTCCGGTCGGTAGAGCGGGAGGTTCATCAAGCTGTTGCTCCTTTCGCAGAGGCTGCGCCCAGCCAATCGGCGCACTCCGCCTCGGTGGGATAGCGTCCCTTCAACTGCACCGCACCATCCCGGAAAATCACCGGCAACGCGCTTGTCCCCTCTTCATTCAACAGGGCTTTCACGGTCCGGTTCAGAACGAATTCGAGCGGACGCTGTCCGAGGTTGTGCCGTTCCACCTGGACGCCAGCGGCGGCGAGTTGCTTGAGCACCGAGGCGAAACGGACCAGGGCGGGATCGATTTCCGTCCCGCAGATCCCGGTCGAGCAGCACATCGGGGGATCGTAGACCTGGAGCGTCTTCATGGACTCATACTACTTGGCGCTTTTGCCAAGTAAAGACAGGGAAAGACCGGATATGGGCAATCCGTGGTCGTTCCTCGTCCGACAGGCGGACACTGCCCCGCCTCGACCTCGACGGGCCGGTGGGTTCAGACTGTGGACCGCACATGAGCGCCGTCTTCATCCACCGCCTGCGGGTCACGTATGCCGATTGCACGCTGGGCAACCACGTCTATTACGCGCGTTACCTCGACTTCCTGGAGGCCGCGCGCGGCGAACTGTTCCGGCAGCTGGGCCGAACGTTCCTGCAGTGGCAGGAAACCGGGGTGATCTTTCCCGTCCTCGAGGTGCAGATGCGCTACCGAGGTGCGGCGCGCTATGACGACGAGGTCGTGATCGAAGTCTGGCCCACCCTGATGGAACGCGTGCGACTGAACTTCGCCTACCGCATCACCACCCCCGGCGACCGCCTGCTCCTGGAAGCCGAGACGAACCACGTCTGCACCAACCTCACCGACAAGCCCCAACGCCTCCCGCAGGAGCTGGTTTCTTCGCTGACCCCGTATCTCCGGGGATGAAGGGGGGGAGTTCCACGTTTTCAGTTTCAAGTTTCCAACTGGCCTCGGGGCAGCGATGTCCTCATTTCCATTGGGAATGGCTTCGGAACGGCGACGAGGACGTCGCTACCCCGTTGCAGGTGAACCAGGATCGCCCCACCAACCCACCGATCCGTCGCAACCCATGAGGCTTTTGCAAACTCGCGTCGCATATGCGACACGAATTTGCAAACGACCGCCCGTTCCATCGTCGTTTCGGCGGATTTTGCATCCGGACGTCGCATATGCGACGTCCGGATGCAAATCAGGGGGCCCACCTCGGACCCAGCTTCCTGGCCGGGACGGTCCACGCCCGGACAACTGGCGCAGGGTTCCGGTGGGGGGCACGCGGCCTACGGTGGGAGTTTCTGGGAACTGGCTTCTGGGAACTGGCAACTCCGTGTGAAGGCCGGTGCGTGCCGTGCTCGTGCCCCGAAGGGGCAACAG
>JAIXZE010000216.1 GCA_027489875.1 Verrucomicrobiales bacterium | reverse complement strand
GGATCCAGGACCTTCCGCACCCGCTTCCACCGATTGGCGCTTTCCTTTCCCGCGGAACACACAACCTTTCGCCCGTGCATACGCCGGGCGCCCCCACCAGGACCGCGGAGGAGTCTTCAGACCCCGCAGTGTCCCCCTTTGCCGCCCTCCAGCAGGTCACCGTGCCGGACCTCTGGCAGCATGAGGCGGTCTCCGCCCTGCGTGCCGGAAAGGATGTCGTCGTCCACGCCCCCACCGGCGCGGGAAAGACGTTCGTCTTCGAACTCTGGTCCAACCACGGCAAGAACCGCGGCCAGGCCATCTACACCGTCCCCACCCGCGCCCTCGCCAACGACAAGCTCGCCGAGTGGCGCTCCCGCGGATGGAACGTCGGCATCGCCACCGGCGACCTCTCCGACAACCTCTCCGCCCCCGTCATCGTCGCCACCCTCGAAACCCAGAAGAACCGCCTGATCCATGGCGACGGTCCAACGCTCCTCGTCGTCGACGAATACCAGATGCTCGCCGACGACGACCGCGGCCTGAACTACGAACTCGCCATCGCCCTCGCCCCGCAGCGCACGCAACTCCTGCTCCTCAGCGGCTCCGTCGCCAACCCCGACCACATCGTCAACTGGCTGAAACGCCTCGGCCGCGACGCCGCGCTCGTCCGCTACGACATCCGACCCGTGCCCCTCGACGAGGTCTTCGTCCAGCATCTCAACTGGCGGTTGCCCTCCGAGATCCGCGGCCATTGGCCCCGGTTCTGTGCCAAGGCCCTCGCCGAATCCCTCGGCCCCGTCCTCCTCTTCGCCCCGCGCCGGCAACAGGCCGAGGCCATCGCCGCCGAAGTCGCCCGCGAACTTCCCAATCCGAATCCCCTCCAACTCTCCGACGCCCAGCGTCGCCTCGTCGGCGAACACCTCGCCAAGCTCCTCAAGTCCCGCGTCGCCTACCACCATTCCGGGCTCGCTTACGCCGTCCGCGCCGGCGTCATCGAACCCCTCGCCAAGGCCGGACAACTCCGCGTCGTCGTCGCCACCATGGGCCTCGCCGCCGGCATCAACTTCTCCCTCCGCTCGGTCTCGATGACCGCCGAATCCTACAAGCGCGACGGCGTCGAGGTTCCCATCCGCCAGGACGAAATCCTCCAGATGTTCGGTCGCGCCGGTCGCCGTGGCATCGACGAAACCGGCTACGTCCTCGTCTCGCCGCAGGGCCTGCGACTCCGCGACGGCCAACCTGCCCACCTCGCCCGCTCCGGCATGGTCGACTGGTCCGCGCTCCTCAACCTCATGGCCGCCGCCGACGAACAGGGCAAGGATCCCTTCCTCGAAGCCGTGCGCGTCCAGTCCCGCCTCTTCACCACCAAGCCGATCTTCCTCGGCGTCGAGGAATCCCTGCGTCACCCGGAGACCCCGTGCGGCCTCAAGACCGATGCCGAACGTGCCCGCCACGTCCGCCGCCGCTTCCGCGAGATGCAGAACTCGAAAGGCGAATGGGAACCGTTCCCCGCACCGCAGGACGTCGCCCTCCGGAACATCGTCCACCCCGTGGACCCCAACCCGGACGCCACCCCGCCGCCACCGGCTCCCGTTCCCGTCCTTGAACCCGGGGTCTCCCCGGACACCTTGCCGCGTCCCAACCGCAAGGGCTTCGACGGCCCTCCCCGCCTCAAGCCCGTGCTCACCGTACCCGCCGCCCTCGACAAGGTCGGCACCGGCGGTCTTGCCAAGGTCGCCGAATCCGCCGACGGCCCCATCCACGGTCGTTCCCTGATCGTGGCCGAACGTCTCGGCACCGACCGCGTGATCCTCTCGAAGTGGGTCCGCCGTTTCACCGCATGGCACGGCCGTCAGGCCTCCATCGAGACCTGGCACGGCACCATCGCTCCGTTGGTCGAGGCCCACTTCGCCGCCGAACGGACCCCGGTCCTCCGCTTCGACGTCCACCCGCAGCAGATCGTCGCCATCGTCACCCTCGAGAACCTCCATCTCCGCGTGCCCGTCGACCGCCACGGCGTCGGCCTCTGGCATCCCCCGGAACGCGAGATCTTCCCGCCCGACTGCGCGCGCTGCTCGCTCACCGACGTCTGCCGCAACCTCACCGCCGCCACCGGCACCGCCCTGCTCTGGCGACGTCTCGCCCTCGTGGACCCACGCGGCGTCCCCACACTGCGCGGCCGCATCGTCAGCTTCTTCCAGGGCGGCGTCGGCCTCGCCGTGGCCGCCGCCCTCGAGGAGCCTTCCTATCCCCTCGACGAACTCGTCTACGACCTCGCCAATCTCGACGCCGGATTCCGCTTCTGCGGCGACGACAACCGCTGGGGCGGCCGCCTCGCCGTCGCCTGCCACGCGAAGTACGGGAACCAGAACATCGACGGCTACCTCGAGAACGGCATCCCGCCCAAGTACGGCGACGGAGCCAACCTCGTCGTCCACTCCATCCACCGCGACCCCCACAGCAAGTACCGCTACGTGACCGATTTCCTCGGCGACGGCGACATCGACCGCATCATCATCGAATGGCGATCCCTCCTCCGTCAGGTCTCCAACGCGCCCGCCCTGGACTGGGATCGCTGGAGCCAGTTCCAGGAGTTCGCCAAGGCCCTGCTCCACGAGACCGAGTCGCCCACCGACACCGATCTCCCGCCACTCGAACATCACCAGACCAAGCGCATCGACCACCGCCTCATCCTCAAGAAACACTGAAGGCACGCCCCCGCGGTAGTCGCCGACGTCAGGAGGCACCCCCTCGCGTCGGGCGCATCTTGACACTGCCCCCGCCTGGAACGGGGTGGCGACGTCCTCGTCGCCGTTCCGAAGCAATTCCCAAGGCGATGAGGACATCGCCGCCCCGTTCCCAGTCTCAAACGGGGGAAGTGTCAAGAGGCGACCCCTCGCATCCCTCCGAAGAAAAGCCGGTTGACCGGTATAACCCGCAGCAGTAGCACCGCCCACATGACCGTCACGGACAAAGGCCAGATCACCATCCCGCAGGCTCTGCGCGAGCGATTCGGGCTGCTTCCCGGAACCGAAGTGGAGTTCGTGGCAGGGGAGAATGGTCTTGAAGT
>JAIXZE010000026.1 GCA_027489875.1 Verrucomicrobiales bacterium | reverse complement strand
GCGTTCCTGTGGTATCCGCCCGGGCCGTCCACGCGATGGCCATCGGTGGGATCGGGGCCGCGCTCGGCGATGGCGGGACCGACGTTCCACTTCGATGCGGGGAACACGTCATCGCGCCAGCTGCCTCGCGAGCTCGATGGCGGGACGTTCCTCTACGAGTGGGAACGGGGCTGGATCCAGGTGGCGTGGTTCGATGCCGAGGATCGGTTGGTCACGCTGAAGCCGGTGATGCCCGGGACGAAGTTCCGTCGGCCGATCTGCCTCCAGCTCGGACCGGACGGTGCTGCCTACCTGATCGAGTGGGGGTCGAATTGGTCGGACAACCGCGACGCGGCGCTGGTGCGGTTGGAGAGCGGGTTGAGGTAGGGGGGCGGGCATTCACCACCGAGGACACAGAGCAACAGCAGGGGCTCAACGACGACGTTAGCGACGTTATTGAAAGGGAGAGTGCGGACATCTGGGACCTGACGTCCCGCGGTGGGAAGAGGGTCAATGGGGGCAGATCTGTCCGTTTGAGAGGAGACAGGATTCGCAGGATGAACAGGATGCGCCCGAATCGGCACGACCGGGAACATGTCAGGAAGACGGTTCCGTTTGGTCGGTCACGCCGGAGGCGTGGGAGCGCTTAGCCCGGGGTGCGAAGCGACCCCGGGTCAACGGCGTGTTCGTGGCCAACCCTGGAGGGGTTGAAGAATTTCAGGGAGGCTTCGCACGCCCTCCGGGGTGCGGATTCACAACAAGGCGCGTTGTCCCCGGGTGCGTGCTTCGCACGACCCGGGGGTATCGGCTCTCATACCTTCGGGATGACACCCGGACGCAGCCGAGGTTGGTACTGATCTGGGGGCCAAACCCAGCGCGGGCGCGCTGGGCTAGCTTCTCTCGGCGATCCGGGCCTGCGGGATGGCGACGGAAACGGCCATTGCGTGAACGACGGCGCATGAGTAGGAGTCTCAGGCGGATCGTTGTGAATGCGACCAATCCCGATCGGATCCATGAGTACCCAACATTCCCATGTGCAGATCATTCCGGAGCACAGGTCCACGACCGTGACAGCAGCTTGAGGCGCGAGAAGCGATGGACACCAACAAATCCTGGGGAAAAGGCCATTGCCCCTTGGCACCGTGAAGCGGAGCGGCGGAGGTATCCGTCAGCCTTTCTGCCGACAGGTAAGCACAATCATCGAGGCGCCGAGACCGCTACACCTCCACTCTACACCTATCATGAATAGGTTGTTTGGCTGCCGCGTTCGAGTTCTTGTTCTGGCAGTTTCCATTTTTGCTGCACTGGTGGCGATCGCGCAGTGGTTTGCTCCTCGGAGGGACGGAGTTCTATGCAGGCAGATGACTGATTGGGGAGAGTTCTTGATTGTTAGGCATAGAAACGGCCACGACCTGGAACCTTTCACCGAGGTTCTCTGGCTGAGGGAATATGGTGGGCGTCGGTATGATTGGTGCTTGGATGTAACATCGTATGGATTCTTCTCGAGCGCTGGTATACGCCCCGCTCCTGACGGAACCATCAAGATCGAGATGTTTCCATCCACTTGGACGATGCATCGGACTACCAATGGATGGTCGTTGGTAGGTGGATCCGGCCGGATATTCCCTGGAGAGGAAACTCCCGCCTTTAGGATTCCAACGAATATTCCGCCACTGATGTTGCCGACGGAGGGCGAGCAGTGAGACGAAGACGGTATCCAGCCGACGCCAAAGCGGAGGGGCAATGTGGTTAGAGCTGTCCGTTCGACAGATCACCGGTGAGGTCGAGAAAGCTGTGAATCACCGGGGCCGGAGGGTGGCATTCCATCCCGATGACTGGTGGCGGCGGACGGGATGGGCGGGATGAACGGGCTGGAGGCTGGCCCCGAGGCGGCGTGGGAAGAGGACCTGAAGCACCGCGTTGGGAATCCTGGCGCTATCCGCGAAGGGGCCGCGGTGGCCGTTTCATTTCTGGCCTCTTTCCCGGCGCTCCCCGCGACTCTGCTGGAGACTACAGGGATACGGCTCAGCGCACTTCCAGGATCTGGATGGCGTCGATGTGCACGACGCCCCGGGCACCTTCGGACTGGAACAGCACGGAGGATTCCTTGCCGGCCTCGAATTTGAACCGGCCGAGGGAATGGAATCCGTGGTCGCCCTTGGGTGCCTGCGTCTGGTCGAGCGTGGTGGTGAACGGATGGTCTGCGCCGAGGACCTGGACGGGCGCGGCCTTGGCGCGGTTGGCGTGGGATTGCCACGAGACGCGCACCTCGTATTCGCCGGACGTCTTCACGGTGAAGGGGAACCGCGCGGTCGCCCGGGTGTCGCTGGAGTAGCGGTAACCTTCGGCGACGAAACCCGTGAGGCTGCCGGTGGTGTCCCATCGTCCGGAGAGGACGGCGGCTTCATCGTCGACGATGATCCCGGGGATTTGGGCGGGGTCGATGCCGGGAAGGGAGCGTGCTGGGATCTTTGCGCCGGGAGGCAGGGTGAGGGCGGCATCGATCGTGGACCGGCGCAGGGCACCGGGTTGCGACAGCAAGTCCTTGAGCAGGCCGAGGTGCTTTTCGTAGACGCCGCGGGGAAGGGTTTTGTAGCGGATGCAAATCCAGGCGGCCTTGCCAACGACCTCGCCCATCATGCCGCACGTGCGCATCACGCGGACCGGACCGAGGGCCTCGCGATCGACACTGATGTCGCGTCCGGCCATGAAGAGGTTGCGGATGTTGCGGCTGTAGAGCGTGCGGTAGGGTGCCCAGTAGGGCCCTTCGTACTTGAAGCCTTCGCCGGTGGTGGCCTTTGAGATGAAGGCCTCGTTTCCGAGTCCGCCGGAGAACTCGGGATGGGGCGTGTGCAGGTCGTGTCCCATCCGCCGGTGTCTGCGAACTGTTCGGCTTCGAGGAACACGTCCGTGGCGGCGCGTGCGGATCCCAAGAAGGCGAGGGTTCCCAGGAGGGGCAGGACAAAAGCGGGGAATCGGAGGTTCATGCGGGCCCTGATGTGTTGGCTTGGCTTGAGCAGGCCACCGATGCGAGCGGCGGGCAAGCGCGTGGGGCTCGGGCCAAGGAATCTGGGGACTGGGAACTGGGATCTCCCTTTGGGCCTGCCTCGTGACCTCGTCCTTACGCGCAGGATGTGGCAGTCGACGTGAGGCGGCGCTTTCTCTGCAGGACCGCTCAGGCCTAGGTTTCCCCAATGCTTTACCACACCCGTCCCAGTCGCTGGCTGGCATCGGCCCTTTGGGTCGTCGTTGGACTCCTTGTGCATGCTGCTGAATCAACTTCGGCGCTCCGCGAGTACGACGTGCTGCGGTCGTTTCCGCCGGGGCGGTTGGCGGTGCTGACGGCGAATGACATGCCGGATGCGCAGGGGTTGACCGGCGGTAACCGGGGTGTGGGGAAGTGGATCGAAGCCGGCGCGCAACGCGGCAGTTGTCGGGCGGTGATTGCGGCGGTGGTGGCGGGAGATCTTGAACGGGTGGATCGCGCATGGAAGGGCATCGAGACGGCCTTTGCGCACCAGCGGGAAGACGGCGGTTTCGAGGCGGTGGTGCGGCCGACGGGATCGAGCGCGGCGGAGGGTGGAGCCGCGGTCGAGACGGCGTACTTCTTCCTGCAGGAGTATGGCCGCGCGGTCCTCGTCATCCGACAGTCCCCGCACGAAGCGCATTTCCGCGAGCGGATCGCGGCATTGGAACCGCGCCTGCGGAAGGCGTGTGCGTTCCTCGTGGCGGGGGAGCCCACGATCCTGCCGAAGAGCCGCAAGGCGGTGAACCGCGTGTTCATCGCGGCGAAGGCGTTTGGAACGTGCGGCAAGGTGCTGGGGGATGAGTCGATGGTGTCGATCTCACGACGGCTCGTGACGGAGGCGCTTCGCCAGCGGGATGCCGAGGGCGTCTTCATCGAGCACGGCGGACGCGACTCGAGCTACAACGCGGTCTCGATCCTGTTCGGCGAGGTCCTCGGGTTGCACGTGCCGATGCCCGAGTTGGATGCGGCCTTCCCCGCGGCGGCACGATGGCAGGCGTCGCGGGTGCTCGTGTCGGGCGAGATCGACAACCGGGGCAACACCCGCACGGGCGTCGGCAAGGAACCCGGCTACAACGGCCAACCGAAGGGCATCAATCACGGCGAGGTGACGATGGCGCTCACGTTGCATGGGATCATCCATCGGGACCCGGTTGTGGCGGCGGCGGCGGACCGTGCGTTCGCGTGGATGCAGCGGGAATCGAACCGGACGGCCTGGGTTGACGGAACGAATCTGGTTGTTTTGGACGGGCGGAACCGGACGGTGTTGGTGGACCTGCCGGAAGGCCGCAAGCCGCGCGCGCCTTTGCTACTGGTCTTCCACGGGTTCACCGATTCGGCGGCGGGCATTCGTGCGACGACAGAGTTCGCAGCGGTGGCACGCCAGCGTGGCTGGGTGGTGGCCTATCCGGAGGGCAGCCGGGATGCGAAGGGGCGGACGTTCTTCCAGGTCGGGTATGACTTCCACCGTGAGGAGAAGGTGGACGACGTGCGGGCG
>JAIXZE010000225.1 GCA_027489875.1 Verrucomicrobiales bacterium | reverse complement strand
GCCACGCCTGGGCCATGGATCCGTTCCATGAAGGCGGACACGACGTACATGGCCTCGGGATGCTTGTCCTCGGGAACGAATGTCCGCCACGGCACACTTCCGGTGATCGAGAGGTTGATCCCGATGTAGATCGCCGCGACGCAGACGAGGCTGATGAGGATCGAGCGGGGGATGGTACGACCCGGGTCCTTCACCTCGTCGCCGAGGTAGCAAACGTCGTAATAGCCGAGGAAGTCGTAGATGCCGGTGCGGGCGGCTGCCCCGAGCCCGAGGGCGAAACCCCAGCTGAAGCGGAAGGCGTCGGTGGGGAAATCCCAGGCGAGCTTCGGATCAAAGTGCATCGCGCCCGTGATGAGGACACCGGCAACGGCCACGAGGACGCCAATCCAGATTCCGACAAGGAGTTTGCCGATGCTCTCGATGCGCCGGTAGAGGAGGGCGATGAGGGCGAGGCCGAGTCCGGTGACGATGACCGCGCCGCGCCAGGTGGGCATGCCATCGGCGAGGGTGCCGGGCCAGAGATAGTCGAGGTACCGGAGGAATCCGATATAGCCGGACGCGATCTCGAGCGGGCCGCTGATGAGCAATTGGACGAGGAAGACGAATCCCATCAGGCGTCCCCAGCCAAGCTTCGCGAATCCCTCACGGAGATAGCGGTAGGTGCCGCCGGAGCCGGGCATGGAAGCGCCGAGCTCGCTCCAGATCATGCCGTCGGGGATGGCGATCAGGAGGGCGACGATCCAGCCAAGCATCGACTGGGGCCCGGCCATCGCCGACATCAGGGTGGAGATCGTGATGAACGGACCGGCACCCAGCATGTTGGCCATGTTGAGGGCCGAGGCCGGGAGGAGCCCAAGCCGTCGTTCAAGGACCGGTCCGGTGGCGGGCGGGTTCGGGGAGTTCATCGACGCCGAAAGGTAACCCTGCGGATGGGCAGGGGGGTAGTTCCAAGGAGGGGAGAATTGGGACTGGTTGTTGGGCTGCTGTGCTCTGGAATCTGGCGACTGGCATCTGGGAACTCTCAAGTCCCGCCTCGTCACCATGGCGGCTGGCACCTAAGGATTGGCTCGTTCCCGCGTTGTCGCGGTGAACGATGGAATGATGCCATGAAGACCGAGCTGAAAGTTCGCGTAACGCTTTTGCCGAATTCGCCGCGGTTGGCCGGTGGGATGCGATGGTGGATGGCTCTCGCGGGCCTGCTGATGGTCGCGGGAATTGCTGACCCGGTGTTCGCGCGACGGGCGATCACGGCCGACGCGGGCCGGGAAGGTCCGAAGGAATGGCCGGCGAACACCAACAGGCACACGGTCACGATTGTCCGGAATGCATTGGACGACGCCGGGCGTCGGTTGATCGCGCGGGCAGAGGGTTTGCAGCCGGACCGGGCGGAATTGGCGAAGGCGGCGGGCGATGTGCTGTTGCCCCGGGAAGGCAAGGTGTGGTGGTGCCGTGAGCAGTTCGGCATCCGCATTCCGTACGCCGTGACCGGGGATGCAGTGAGCTACTACACCGGCCTGGTGACAAGCTATGGAAAGACGTCGATGAAGCGGTACGCCGAACCGTCGAGCGCGCTGAAGTATACGGCGTCGGTGACGCGGCAGGAGCGCTTTGAGTTGGACGGCAAGAGTTGGCAGAACGTCGACGTGGTCATACTGAAGCTCGAGTTCCGACAGTCGTTCTGTGCGTCGGGCACGGAGGCCTTCGGGTTCACGAAGGAGCGGACGGTGATCTTTGGTGCGGACGGCAAGGTGTTGCACGTCTCGGGCGACGGCGTGACGGATGTACCGGTGATGGCGATCTAGGGCCGGGGATTCGGGCCGAATCGGGACACCCTCCCTGGCCCAAAAGGGGCGGCGACGTCCTCGTCGTCGTTTCAAAGCCATTCCCAAGGCGATGAGGACATCGCCACCCCGTTCCTGATTTCAAACGGAGGCAGTGCCACCGGCCCCTTTTCCGGGCGATCGTCCGCACCGTGATTGACAGTAAAGGTCGCCGCGCTGAAATGGCCACATGCTTCCCGACTTCGGTCGCCGTCGCGTTGCCCAAGCCAATCCATTCCATCGTTTGCTCCGTGGGGTCCTTGCTGTTGCCAGCGGCTGGATGATGGGACGTGTCTGTGCTCAGTCCGCCAACGACCTGTTCGCCAATCGCATCGTCAAGACCGGCACCTCCTGGTCGGAGAATGGAACCATCACGACAGCCACGGTGGAGGTCGGAGAGCCTACTCACTCCAATGCGGAATTCGGTCGCTCGTTATGGTGGACCTGGACTGCCCCCGAATCGGGCGTCGTATCGCTCGACACCTATCCCAGCAGCGATCCCAGCGCGCTGGGGGTGTATCAGGGTACTTCGGTCTCCGCCCTTGTTCCGGTGACCAATTCCGTCTCCTTCCTTTTCCCGAACGGGGCGAGTCGGGTGGCTTTCGAGGTCGCTGCCGGTGCTACCTTCGAGATTGCAGTTGTAGCCAGATCGGGCCTGTCCAGCTTCGGTCTCAATCTCGACCTCGCTCCGATCGCAACCAACGACGCCTTTGCCAGCCGGAGCTTGCTGAGTGGTGCCACCAACCGGGTTCGGGTTCACAATCTCCGGTGCACCACTGAACCGGGCGAACCCGTCCCGCCGGGAGGCGGCCCATTCCGATCCACGTGGTGGTCCTGGACGGCACCCGGCACTGGTCTTGCCACCGTCGATGTTCTGGCACGGGGCTTTGCGACGCGGGTGACGGTCTATACGGGTGAAGGCCTCCCCAACATGACCCCTGTTGCTTCGGCATCCTTCGCCGAGCGTACCATGGGTGCGTGCACCTTCATGGCGACCGAGGGCGTGAGCTACGTCATCGGAGTCGATGCCCCGAGTCTCGGTTCCGGCGTTGTCGATTTCACCCTGCGCCAGCCCACCGGAGCACCGGAAATCGTCCAGGCGCCGGCCGATATCCTGGTTGGCCGCGCCGATCGGGCCCAGTTCGTGGCCGCCATCGGTGGGACGCTGCCGATTGCGTTCCAATGGTACTTTGGTGACCAACCGATTCCTGGAGGGACCAATGCCACGCTCCGGATCGATGCGGCCCTGGAATCGAATATGGGTGCCTACCACCTGCGTGCCTCCAACGCCCTGGGCTCGGTCATCACTTCGTCCGCGACCCTCTCCATCGCCACCAATTGGATCGAGTTCGTTTCAGGCGCGCTCACCGTCCTGGAAGGCAACCGAGGCTCCTTCAGCGTACGACGGAGTGGCTTCACCAACGCCCTCAACATTCCGCTGGCCTTCGCCGGTTCGGCGGTTGCCGGGGTGGACTTCGTTCCCCTGCCTCCGGTGCTGGCCTTCGCTCCAGGCCAGACGAACGTCACCGTGACCTACGAGACCATCGATGACCCCGACGAGGAACCCGCGCGCACGCTCGAAATCACCCTCGTGCCGGATGCCCACTATTCCGCCGCCAACTCCGCATCGATGGTCATCCAGCAGCAGGACGATGATCCCAACATCCGCCTCAGCGTGGACCCAGGCTTCGCCCGCCGTTTTGATCCCCAACCCGCGCGCGTCTTCTTCCGACGCACCGGCAACCTGGACCGCACACTGACCGTGCCCTTTGGCGTGACTGGCTCGGCCCAGCCCGTGACAGATTACGATTCTCCCCCCAGCCCGGTGGTGTTCCCGCCGGGCCAATCGGTCGTGATGGTCCCATTCCTGGCCGTGCCGGGTGCCGAATCCGCTGACCGCTCCCTGGTCGTCACCGCTGAACCGGATGGGAGCTCGACCTACCTCCTCCGCGTCGCCTCGGCACAGGTCGACATCATCGCCAATCGTGCGCCCCGGATGCGACTGACGTCGCCGGAAATGTGGAGCTCCGTGGCGGCCGGCACGACGATCCGCCTCGCTGCGATGGCTGAGGACCCGGAAGGGAGCCTGATCCGGGTGGATTTTCTCAACGGCTCCCTTGTTGTTGCCTCGGATGACACGGCTCCTTTCGAGACCGCGGCCGCATTCGCTCCCGGCATCCACCTGATCCGTGCGCGCGCCATCGACAATCGGGGAGTGTCCGTGGAGACGGAGCCGGTGTCGGTGGTTGTCGGTGCCACGACGGCCGCGGGGAATCGGCTTTCAGCTGCGCCCATTCCGGGGCTGCCGGGGGAAATCTCCACCACGGCCAATGGTGGTTCCTGGGCACCGGAGATCAGTCCGGATCTTCGCTGGATCGCTTTTTCCAGCACGGCATCGGATCTGGGCGAGTCAATGCTGCCGGGTACCTCGTTGGGAACCTATTCCCAGGTCTGGCTTCACGAACTGGGCATCGGCGTCAACCGCCTCGCCAGCGCCACCCCAGCCGGGCTGCCGGGCAACGGGGATTCCACCATGGTGGCCGGTGGCCTGCGTAGTGACTGGCTCGTGTTCCAAAGCGAGGCCGACAATCTGGCGACGGTGGATGCCAACCAGTCGCCTGACCTGTTTGCCCGGAATGTACGTACCGGCCAACTCACGCTTCTGAGCGCCCGGGCATCCTCCCTCGACATCACCGCAAACGGTGCATCGGAGAATCCCATGCTCAGCGGGGATGGCACGCGCGTGGTGTTTGAAAGTCGCGCTTCGAATCTGGTGGAAGGGGATGCCAACGGCGTCGCAGACATCTTCGTCCGTGACCTCCCCGGAACCACCAATCGACTGGTCAGTGTCAATGCCACCGGGGCAGGCCCCGGCAATGCGTTGTCCCATTCAGCCGTCCTCAGTCAGGATGGACGGCGAGTTGCCTTCCTCAGCAGTTCCACAAACCTGGTCCCCAACCTGCCGGTGCTTCGCACTCATCTGTTCGTGCGCGACCTGGAGACGTCGATCACCCGATGTGTCAGCGCATCGCTTTCAAACCTGCTGTTCGGCCAGGGATTTCGCCCAACGCAGATTCCGCGCAGCCGCTGCCATAATCCCAGCCTCAGCGCGGATGGCCGCTATGTCGCGTTCAAGGTGAGCGTCGACAACGGCATCGAACCCGCCCTGCTGTTGCGTTATGACTGGGATTCCGACTCGATCGAAATCCTCAGCCTGGGCGGTGCGCAACCTCTGGCAGCGGTCAACGATTCCACCACTTCAGCGATCAGCCTCGACGGCCAGGTGATCGCCTACGAGACCACCAACCACGTTCGCGTCTGGAATGGACGCAACCGGTCCGACATCGCCGTCAGCCTCAAGCCGGACGGATCCCTGCCGGCCGCGGGTTGGTCACGATCCCCGGTGCTTTCTCCGGATGGCCAGACCGTCACCTTTCTTTCCAACGCGCCTGATCTGACTTCGGAAAGTGTGGCCGGTCGCACGTATCTCTACGGCCGAAAGGTCGAGGGTGGGCCGTTGATGCTCATCAGCCGATCCGCAGCCGGGGTGCCCATCGAGGCCACCGTTGGCACCGGATTGATTCCCGGGACCCGCCGAATTCTCATCGCCTCCGAACGGGCAGAAGTTGTGAACGGTGACCTGAACAGCGCTTCGGACGTTTTCCTGCGCGACGTGGACGACGGCAGCCTGCGCCTGATCTCGGCGCGTTGGTCTGGCGCGGCCGGATCTCTCCCCGCCGTCGACCTGTATCACCAGCGTCCAGCGTTCAGCGCTGACCGATCCCGCATGGCTGTGATCACCTCCGTGAGCCTGAGTCCGAAAGACACGAACCGCGTCTGGGACGTCTACCTCTGGGACCGCACGGCCGGTACGTGGACGCTCGCGAGCGTGAACACGAATGGGGGCGCAGCCGCACGCTCTTCCCGGTCGCCCGCGATCTCGGGCAACGGCCGGGTCGTGGCGTTTGTCTCCAATTCAGCCGACTTTGCGCCACGGGATGCCAACCGGCTTGACGATGTCTTCGTGCACGATCCGAGTGAGGGAAGGACGGTGCTGGTCAGCTCTAACCGCTTTGGTGCAACCATCGCCAACACGGCTTCCACCGTGTCAGCACCGATCCTCAGCCACGACGGCGAATGGGTCGGTTTTGTGAGTTCCGCGCGCGACATGGTGCCTGAGTCGACCATTGGGTCGAACCTCTACATCCGTCACTGGCGGACCGGCTACCTGATCCGCGTGGTCAACGCGTTCAGCGGACGATCCAGCAAGACCATCATTCCCCTGCACCTCAGCGATTCCACCCTCGCTACCTATCTGCACTCCGCGTCATCCGGTGTCGCATTGTTTGTTTCTGACCCCTTGGACAACCGCCACTATTCCGACGGTCCCGTGCTCTCGCGGCCTGTCGTGACGCCGGATGGACGGTTCACGGCCTATGTGCTCAACACCCCCGGGCAACCGGTGCATGTCTTCGATCGGGACGTCTGGACCAACATCACTGCGGGAATCGTCCTCCCGACGGACAATACCACCGTGAATCTCAACCGCACCGACGTCGACATCAGCAACGACGGCCGTCGCGTGGCCTTCCTCTCGTCCCGATCGCTCGATCCACGCGATACCAACGCGACCAATGACGTCTACGTCTTTGAATTGCCCGCGGGTCCGGTCCGGCTTGTGTCCGGAGATCGCCTTGGAACGGGAGTCGGAGACGCGCCCGCATCGGCACCCCAGTTCAGCCCCGATGGCCGTTTCATTGTGTTCCGAAGCCGGGCATCGAACCTGATGCCGGGCACCGTATCGGGGGATAACCTCTATCTCCGCGACCTCGAATCCAACCTCCTCTGGCGGATCGCCTGCATCCATCGCGGCCCAGGCCAGGGTGCGTTTCCCGGAACGCCGTTCTGGGGTCCGGAGGATGTCACGCTGCTCTTCCGCAGCTTGACCGTCGACCGTCCGGCGCACCACCAGCAAGTCAGCCCGCCCCTGTTGGCCTTCGCCCTGCCGCCCAACCTGAAGTCTGATCTCGACGGCGATGGAATGGACGACGCCTGGGAATGGAAGTGGTTCGGCGATCAGGCGCGCACCGGTGGCGACGACTGGGACCAGGACGGACTGTCGGACCGCGACGAGTTCTTTGCCGGGACCGACCCCAGGCGACAGGATGCTCCCATCACCCTGGTCCTGTTGGAACCCGATCCCGACGGGGGCGCGGTTCTCCGATGGCCGGCGTCACCGGGTCGCAGCTACGACGTGCTGGGTGTCGGAGAACTCGGCAACCCGAACTGGGAGATTCTGTCCTCCAATATCCAACCGGCCGGGGGCACCGGCCGCTTCCAGGTGAATACCCGGGAGGGAACCCACCGCTTTTTCCGTGTCCTCATGAAGCCCTGACATCAGACCTCCGAACTGCTCCCCATCCCATCCATGAAGACGACCTACCATCATTCCGCGGCCCGGCAGGCATTCAGCCGTATCGATGTTCTCGCGACCTGCGGCGCGCTGACGTTGCTCGGCGGGTTGTTGCTGCCGGCCTTGGCCAACACGCAGGTCCAGGGCCGAAGTGCCGTGTGCGCTGGCAACCTGAGCCGCCTCCAGCGCGCGTGGACCCAGTTCGCGACGGACAACGACGGATTGCTCCCACGCGCGACGGGCGCCACAGTTAATTGGGCGTCTGGAATCATGGATCCCTCCGGCGGACCGGACACCACCAACACCCTGAACCTGCTGGATCCACGGTACGCACAACTCGGCCCCTACACCGCCGATGCCCGGCTATATCGGTGTCCAGCTGATCCCAGTCGGGTTCCCATGGGCCCGTTGGTGGATGGAGTCCGGACACCGATCCCCCGCGTACGGAGCTACTCCATCAGCGGGGCCATGGCGGGCGACACCATGTGGGTAAGTCCGCCGTCTTCCATGTTCACACGGATCCAGGACATCGTGAACCCGGCACCATCGGAGGCATTGGTGTTTCTGGATGAGCACCCTGGCAGTATCAATGACGGCAACTTCGCGATTCAGGTTCCGAACACCGGGGTCCTCGTGGATGTGCCCGCGTCCCACCATGACCGGGCGGGTACGGTCTCCTTCGCCGACGGCCATACCGAACTGCACGCCTGGCAGGACAACCGAACCATGCCTGCCTTCCGCGGAGCTTTCATCATCCTGAATTTCCCTAGCCCGGGAAATCCAGACGTCGCGTGGCTTGCGGCTCGCGCTAGCAGTCCTCGATAGACGTCAGGATTCGACGGCATTGGGCCAGTCCCTGTGTGCGTCGGGCACGGAGGCGTTGGGGTTCACGAAGGAATGCACGGTGGTCGTTGGCGCGGACGGGAAGGTGTTGCACGTCTCGGGCGACGGCGTGACGGATGTGCCGGTGATGGCGATCTAGATTCGGTGGCCGTGGACCTGCAGTTTGTGGACGGCTTCAACAAGGCTGTTGGCGTTCAACTTTCGGTAGGCATTCCGGACATGGCTGCGCAGGGTGTTCTGGCTGATCCCCAGGTGGCTGGCGGCTTCCTTGTACCGCACGCCGGTCGCGAGTTGTTCCATCACGCGACTCTCACAGCAGGTCAGCATGGAACGCTGGGGGGAGTGGCCCTGATCTGTCTTGCGGTGGTGCTTCCATACCACCTGCGATGCCTGGTTGCTCAATGGGATGCCTCCCCGGGAAACGTCGGCGATGCGTCGAAGGATTTCGTCGGGACCCTCCGACTTCAGGAGGTAGCCATCGGCACCGCATTGGAGAGCGTATAGGATGGCCTCCGTGCTGGCGTCGTGACTGAGGAGGATGATCGGACACGCGGGGTTGGTCGCGCGCAGGCATTGGAGCAGCGACGGAAGGGGGAATCCCGGGATGTCGGGATCAATCAGGAGGACATGGATGCCGAGGCGCTTGAGGAGGCTGACGGGGGTGGAGAGAAGTGAGTCAAAGGTCCCCACGCAGCGCACGTTGTGGGGCCGGCTTGCGGCGTGTCCCTCGATCTCCCCGCGGAATCGGTCATCGGAATCCACGAGGGCGAAGCGGACCTCGGGCCGCGCGGGATGGACGATTCCTAGAAGAGGCACCATAGGCGTGCATCCTGCCTCAAGGAGGGTGCCCTGCTGCAACCCTCCTGAGGTCCCGGCATGTCCCGGATGCATGGGACATTTGTCCCTGGGTGTGGTGCGCATCCGGACAGTGGTTTCGGCTGGGGAATGGATCACGCGGAGATGCGGAGGACTGAAACGGGTGTTGCCGCAAGGATCGCAAGAAGACGCAGAAAGCCGGAAAGGCCGGCAACGAACCCAGACAGCACCTAATCGGTTCCCTCTCTTGCGTTCCCTGTACCTTTTGCGGCTCGCTCCCCCGGCGATCTCCGCGGCTCCGCGTGAGACAAAAGGAGATGGTGGCGGGGAATGGATCACGCGGAGGCGCGGAGGCGCGGAGGGGAGGCGGTTTGTGGGGAAGGTGAAGGGCGTGGGGTGCGTCGTGGGTGTAAGGAAGATTGGTGAGGAATGATCTCTGCGATCTCCGGAAAGCGCCAAGCGAAGCTTGGCGGATCTAATGAACTGAAATGTGTTCATCATGGTAAATGGTCGAAAGTCATGTAGCCGGACCCAAAGCGTCTGGTGGGCAACCACTGGCTCCGACGCTGGGCGAGGCAAACGCACGAGCCGTAGTGTCATGCGAACTCGATTCGGCCTCGTTACGCAATTGGGAG